>NZ_JBBLYU010000001.1:649864-974796 GCF_037911135.1 Phaeobacter sp. A36a-5a
GGGCCGTTTGACGCGGCGGGCGACACCGCGCTGCTGCAGCGCCACGCCATCACCCACGTGGTCGCCAAGAACGCGGGCGGTGCAGGCGCAGCCGCCAAACTCGCCGCCGCGCGCACCCTCGCCCTGCCGGTCATCATGATCGGCAGACCCGAGGTGCCTCAGCGGCCCGTATTGGGCAGCGTGGCAGAGGTGATGGCCTGGCTGTTGCATTCCGCCGCTTAACCCTCAGCCGCGTAGCGGGGGGTGTAAACGTAATGGCCCACCCGCCGCGTGTCGCGGTTGCCGACAATAACCACCGTGCGCATGTCGGCCATCTCGGGCGTTGCGTCCTTCAGCGGCACGGTCAGCAGCTCCTGCCCGGGCTTGGTCACGTCGCGGGCAAAGGTGATCAGCGTCTCCGCGCCGCAGGCCTCGCGCAGGATCTCCAGCGCGCGGGCAAACTGATGCGGCCGCGACTTGGAACGCGGGTTGTAGAACGCCATCGCCAGACCGGCCTCGCCAACCAGTTGCAGGCGTTTTTCAATGAGGCTCCAGGGCTTCAGGTTGTCGCTGAGGTTGATGGCGGCAAAGTCATGCCCCAAGGGCGCGCCGATGGCAGCAGCGGCGGCCAGCATGGCGGTGATACCGGGCAGCACCTTGATCTCCAGATCCAGCCACTCGGGGTTGCTTTCGGCGTTGTTCTCCAGCGCCTCAAACACAGCGGAGGCCATGGCGAACACCCCCGGATCACCGGAGGAGACAACGGCAACCCGCTTACCCGCGGCAGCCATTTCCAGCGCATGGGTGGCGCGGTCCACCTCGACCCGGTTGTCGGTGGCATGCAGCGTCAGGCCGTCGCGCGGCGCGACCCGGTTGACGTAAGGGATATAGCCAACGATATCCGTGGCCTCATCAATGGCGTCGCGCACTTCCTGCGTTACCAATGCCTCGTTGCCGGGCCCAAGCCCCGCAATCACCACCCAGCCGTTTTGCGATACAGTCATGGCCGACGCCCCTGTCCGTGAACCAAGACGATAGAGAAGTAAGGCACCTCGCCGTCGATCTCCGACAGCTTCTGCACGGTTTGCCCGGGCATGGTGCCGCGTTCGACCAGCCAGGCGTCATCTGCGCGGCCCGCACGTTCCAGCGCGCGGCGCAGTTTGGGCAGGTTGCGGCCGATTTTCATGACGACCAGCGCGTCGGTTTCTGCCGCGCGTTTGGCCAGCTCATCCTCGCTGAGGGTGGCCATCGCCACGGTCAGAACATCATCGCCCCAGGTGATCGGCTGGCCGGAGGCGGTCCAGCAGCCGGACATGCCGGTGATGCCGGGAATGATCTCCTGTGCGGCCCGGCCCTGAAGGCGGGTGTAGAGATGCATATAAGAGCCATAGAGGAACGGATCCCCCTCACAGAGCACCACGACGTCCTCGGTCTGGGCAATCTCGGCCAATGTGTCGGCCCAGCGGTCATAGAACTCCGCCAGTACCCGGTTGTATTCGGGATCGGAGAAATGGATCTCGGTCGTCACCGGGTATTCCATCGCGTGTTCGGTGACGCCGTCTGCCAGCATGCCTTCGACAATCGCGCGGGCTTGGCCCTTGCGGCCGGCCTTGCGGAAATAGGCGATGTGGCGCGCGCCGGAAATCATCCGGTGCGAGCGCAGGCTCATCAGATCGGGATCGCCGGGGCCGAGCCCCGCGCAGATGACTTTGCCCTTCGCAATGGTCATGGCTTACTCTTTCCAGCTCGCCAGCGCGTTCACGGCAGCGACAGTGATTGCAGACCCGCCGAGGCGCCCTTTGACGATCATCGACGGCACTGGCAGATCTTCCATCAGCGCCTCTTTGGATTCCATCGCACCGACAAAACCGACGGGACAGCCGATAATGGCGGCGGGGCGGGGGCAATCGGGGTCTTTCAGCATGTTCAACAGGTGAAACAGCGCGGTTGGGGCATTGCCGATGGCCACGACCGCACCTTCCAGTTTCGGGCGCCAAAGCTCCAGCGCGGCGGCGGAGCGGGTGTTGGCCATCTCCTTGGCCAGCTCCGGCACCTTGGGGTCTCGCAGGGTACAGATCACCTCATTGTCCGCGGGCAGGCGCGGGCGGGTGATGCCCTCGGAGACCATATACGCATCGCAGAGGATCGGCGCGCCCTTGGCAAGGGCTGCGCGGGCGGTCTCGGCCATGCCTTGGGAAAACCGCACATGCTCCTCCAGCCCCACCATGCCTGCGGCGTGGATCATGCGGACGACGACAACTTCCTCGTCCTTGCTGAAGCGCGCCAGATCGGCCTCGCGGCGGATGGTGGCAAAGCTTTCGGCATAGATCGCGGCGCCATTGGTTTCATAGGTGTGGAGCATATCAGCTGCCCTCTGTCATAAGGTCTGGAGCGGCGCGTAAGCGGGCGGCGCTCAGGGAGGTGTTTAGCGGGTGATCGGCGGCAGTGCCATTGCGGATCAGGTCAAATTGGTCGTCACCGGTGGCGGTCAGCACCAGATCGGCGGGGCGGGGGTGGGCACAGCCTTTGGCGCAGCCGGAGACATGCAGATGCAGGCCCGCAGGCACCGCAGGGGCCAGATCGCGGGCCAGAGCGCGCGTCGCCGCGCGCGCCTGCGGGCAGCCGGGTGCCCCGGTGCAGGCGCTCACCCGCAGGCGGGGATCCGTTGCATCCAGGATCAGGCCGGGCAGGGGGGGCAGGGTGCTGGCGCCTTCGACAAGCAGCATCCGCCAGGGGGTGAGCCGCAGCGCGCCGTGATCGGCCAGCGCCGCCAACGTGCGGGCAGGCATCTGGCCAAATTCCAAAGCCACCAACAGCCCCTGCGCCGATGCGCCCGGGAGAGGCCGGAGGGAAGACGTTGCGGCACCGACCGTTGCCGCATGCGCCGCAGGGGGGCCGCGGCGCGCAATCAGCCGGTGCATTCTGCCACGCCCCTCGGACGCGCCGCCTTGGTCGAGAAACCAGCGCGCCAGCGCGAGGGCGTCGCCTGCGGCACCGTCAGCCGTGACCGGCAGGCCCCTGTCTGCACCATCGGCGCGCAGGATCAGCTCGTCAGGGCCACGTTCGATGCGGATATCTGCGGCTGTCTCGGCCAGCACGGGCAGGTCACCACAGTCCACGGCAAAGCCGAACTTGCCGGGAAGCGCCAGATCGCTGGCCGCCGTCAGCGCGGCGGCCAGCGTCTGCGCAATCTGGTGGCTGTCGTCGCCTGCGCGCCAGAACGGCGTCAGGGTGATATTGCGACGCGCTTCGGCCTCTGCGTCCTCATCGACCAGACCCAGATCGCCAAGACCTGCGATCAGTGGCAGATGGGCGTCCTCGCGAATGCCGCGCAGTTGCAGATTGGCGCGGGCGGAAATATCGACAATGCCGGATCCACAGCGCTGCGCCAGATCGGCCAGACCGCGCGCCTGATCCGGTGTGAGCCGCCCCAAAGCTGCGCGCACCCGCACCACCAGACCGTCGCCCGACATCATCGGACGCAGCGCACCGGGACACCAGCCATAGACTTTGGGCGCTGGGGAGGCGGCTTGCTCACTCACACCGCGCCCTCCAGCTCAGCCATGATCGAGTTGCGCCGCGTGCTCCACAGGCCGGCATCAAACAGCGCGCGAAAGCGGTCGCGCATGGCAGCCAGCGCGTCGGGGTTCTCGCGCTCCATGAAGTCGACCAGATCCTCGCGGCCCAAAGTGGCCTCGAAATAGAGATCAAAGAGATGCGGCTGCACCACCTGCGCCAGATGGGCAAAGGCCGCCATATGATCCAGTGTCGCCGCGATTTCCGCCGCGCCGCGAAAGCCGTGGTTCATCATCGAGGTGGCCCAATCGGGATTGGCGGCGCGGGCGCGCGTCACGCGGGCGATCTCCTCGCCCAAGCTGCGCGCCTGCGGTTTGTCAGGCCGGGTGGCATCCATGTGGTAGAGCGCCGGTGCCTTTTGGCCGATGCGCGCCATGGCGGCGGCAAATCCGGCCTCATGCGCGGCATAATCCGAGGCCACCAGCAGGTCGGTTTCCGGCAGATCCTGCAGGTGCACAAAACTATCCGTGGTTTGCAGCCGGATCTCCAGGGCCTCGCGGGCATCGGTGATGGTGCCCTTGGCATCAATCGCGTGCGACGACGCGTTGAGCCAGGCCTCGCCCGCTGCCGCGCGGGCCGCGTCGCTGTAGTCATCCAGATGCGGGTTCATCGACAGGCCATATTGACCCGGTTTCGGGCCAAAGACGCGGGGCGTCTGCGCCAGATAGGGATTGTCGCTCGCGCTTTCCTCGCGGCCTGCCAGCGCGGCGGCGGCGGCCTCGAACATCTGCGCCAGACCGGGGAAGACGTCACGGAACAGACCGGAGACCCGCAGGGTGACATCAATGCGTGGCCGGTTCAGCATCGAGAGCGGCAGCACCTCGAAACCGGAGACGCGCTCGGAGCCTTCGTCCCACTTGGGCGCCAGCCCCGCCAGATGCAGCGCCATGGCAAATTCCTCGCCCGCGGTGCGCATGGTGGCCGAGCCCCAGAGATCAATCACCAGCCCGCGTGGCCAGTCGCCATGGTCCTGAAGATGGCGGCGCAGCAGCTCTTCTGCCAGCTTGACCCCTTGCGCCTGCGCCGCGCGCGACGGCACCGCGCGGGGATCCGTGGTAAAGAGGTTGCGCCCGGTCGGGATCACATCCGTACGGCCGCGAAACGGCGAGCCGGAGGGGCCGGGGGCCACCATCTGGCCATTCAGCGCGGCCACCAGCCCGGCGCGTTCCTCAGCGCCGCATTGACCGGTGCCAAAGATATGCAGCCCTTCCCCATATTGGCTTTCCTTGATGTCGCAGACAAAGGCGTCGATCCGGGTGATCGCCTCGGCGGGCGAGGTGTCGGGCGTGAGGCCCAGATCAGCCTCCACGCCTGTGCCCTGCGCCTCGGCCCGGATGCTGTCGATCAGCCGGTCGCGGCGGGCCGGATCCAATCCGTCAGCGGTGGAATATTCATCAAGCAGGCTTTCCAGCCGCGCCATGCCTGCGGGCAGATTGGTCTGCGCCAGCGGCGGCGGCAGATGGCCCAGGGTGACGGCGCCAATGCGGCGCTTGGCCTGTGCGGCCTCGCCCGGATCATTGACGATAAAGGGATAGGCGACAGGCAGCGGCCCGGTCAGCACCTCGGGCCAGCAGTGCTCGGACAGGGCGACGGCCTTGCCCGGCAGCCACTCCAGCGTGCCATGGGCGCCGATGTGGACAATGGCGTCGGACTGGCTGCGCAGCCAGATGTAAAACGCCACATAGGCATGGCGCGGGGTGCGGTCGAGATCGTGGTAATCATCGACGCGGGTCTTGACCTCGCCGCGTTCGGGTTGCAGCGCGATCAGCGCCTTGCCTGCCCGCAACGCCTTGAAGTGAAAGGCACCATCGCGGCAATCCGGGTCTTCCTCAGCGGCACCCCAGGCCTCCGACAGCCTGTCCTGCAACACCTTCGGCAGGGTCGCCAGCGCAGCCCGGTAGCCCTGTAGCGAGATGGTCTGCGTCTCCGCCATCAGCCGCAGGCCGGTGCTTTCCAGCGGTTCCACGACATAGCCCTGATCCCAGAGCTCGCGCAGGATTTCATCGCAGGAGGCCAGCGCATCCAGTCCCACCGCATGGGCCAGATTGTGATCGCGGCCCGGATAGGTGGACAGCACCAGCGCCAGACGTTTGTCGGCATTGGGCAGCTTCGCCAGCCGCAGCCAGCCCTCGATCCGGTCAACGGCTGCGGTGATGCGGCCGGGATCGGCGCGATGGGCAAAGCGGGAATATTGCAGATCCGGGTCTTTCTTGCCCGGCGCCTTGAAGCTGACCAGCCCGGCGAAAATGCGGCCATCCACCTCGGGCAGCACCACATGCATGGCTAGATCGGCCGGGGACAGCCCGCGATCCGCCTCGGTCCAGTCCTTGCGCCGCGCGGTGGACAGGGCGACCTGGAACACCGGACAGCCGGTGGTGGAGAGCGGCGACGCGCTGCCATCGGTGCCCTGCGCCGAGAAGGCGGTGGCGTTCACGATGGCTGCCGGCGCCAGTCCGGGCAGTTTGTCACGCAGCCAGTCCGCGCTGGCCGGTGCCTTGAGGCTGGCAGCAAAGGCGCCATAGGCCGCATAGCCCCGCCCGCGCAGCTCATTGATCAGCGCATCCACCGGGGCGGTATCGGCGGCCGTCAGATAGGAGCGGTAGAAACTCACCAATATGAGAGGTTTGTCCTGCGCCGGCAGATCCGCCAGCACGCCTTTTTCCGGGTCATAGAACCCATGTTCGGGCGTGCTCTTGAGGCCAAGGACCGGACCAGCATAAAGCCCCGCCGCCAGCGATAGCTGGGCAAGTGCCGCCTGTGCCGCCACCGCACCGCCGGCATCACATAGATGCTGGAGACGGCGCAGAGTTGAAACCGGCAGCGTCGAGAGGGCGTCCAGACGGGCATCTTCGCGCCCGTCAGCCGGCAGGATCGCCAGCGCGATGCCCTTGCGCCGCGCCAGATCCTGTAGCGTGGCAAGCCCGTAGGACCAGTAGCTTTCGCCGC
Organism: Phaeobacter sp. A36a-5a; assembly: GCF_037911135.1. Classification (NCBI taxonomy): domain Bacteria; kingdom Pseudomonadati; phylum Pseudomonadota; class Alphaproteobacteria; order Rhodobacterales; family Roseobacteraceae; genus Phaeobacter; species Phaeobacter bryozoorum. The sequence continues at coordinate 656,366 of NZ_JBBLYU010000001.1, forward strand.
CGATCAGACGTACCAGAACGCCCTTGGCGCCCTCCAGTGTCTGTTCGGCATAGACATCGACCGAGAGCGGGTGTTTCAGCGCCACCAGATTGGCAAGGCGCAGGCTGGGCAGCTTGCCCTCGGCCCGGTGCCAGCCCGCCGCAAAGGCCCCGAGATCGCTGTCGGAGAACGAGAGCACCACAAGGTCCGCAGGCGTCTGCCCCAGATCCTGTGGTGTATCACTCTCGTCGAGGCCGTGGCTTTCGCGGAAGACGACATGCATGGGTCAGGCCTTTGTATTCTGGCAGGCGGCGGGCGCTCTGTGGGCTGCGTCCGAGCCTGGGAGGGTGCGAATGCGCCCGACCGGCATCGGCTCAGGCCCCCAGCTCGGCGCGGATGGCGGCGGCGTCGATGTTGTCATGCTCGGCAATCACCACCAGCTGGGTGCGCCGGGGCATGTCACCCCAGGGCTGGTCATATTGCGCGCGCAGGCGTTCGCCCACGGCCTGAACAAGCATCCGCATCGGTTTTCCTTCCACCGCCACATAACCTTTGACGCGCAGGATATTGCGCTCGCGGGCGAGTTTCACGATGGCATCTTGCAATGCCTGCGGATCGGAAACTTCGCCGAGGTCGACCACGATTGTATCAAAATCGTCATGGCTGTGATCATGGTGGTGATGATCGTGATCGTGATCGTGGTCGTGATCATCGTCATGGTGGTGATGATGCTCATGGTGCGACGGGCGCGCATCCAGATCGTCTTCGGCCGCGGCCTCAAGTCCCAGAATGACGCGCGGGTCGATCACGCCTTCGGACATCGACAGGATCGGCAGTTTGCGCGGCGCTTCGGCCTCGATCATCGCGCGGGCCTTGTCCAGGCCCTCTTCACCGGCCAGATCGGCCTTCGACAACAGGATGATGTCCGCGCAGGAGATCTGATCCTTGAACAGCTCCGACAGCGGGGTTTCATGGTCGATGCCCTCATCGGCTTCCCGCTGGGCCTGCACCGCATCCAGATCGGTGGCGAACTGGCCCTTGGCGACCGCTTCGGCGTCGGCCAGCGCAACCACGCCATCCACGGTGATGCGCGACCGGATCGCGGGCCAGTCAAAGGCCTTCAGCAGCGGTTTCGGCAGCGCCAGACCGGAGGTTTCGATCACGATGTGATCGGGTTTTTCCGGCAGGTTCATCAGCTGTTCGATGGTGGGGATGAAATCATCGGCCACGGTGCAGCAGATACACCCGTTGGCGAGCTCCATGATGTTCTCCGCCGGGCAGTTCTCATCGGCGCAGGATTTCAGGATTTCACCGTCCACACCGGCGGTGCCAAATTCATTGACCACCACGGCCAGACGCTTGCCCTGCGGGTTCTGCATCAGATGGCGGATCAGGGTGGTTTTGCCCGCACCAAGGAAGCCGGTGATGACGGTGACGGGGATTTTGTTCAGATCGCTCATGGGGTCAGTCCTTGGATAAGGAGGGAGGAGTGGGAGAGGTCGCCGCAGGTGCCGGCGCAGGCGGGATACGGGCGATGGATTGCTTGCGGAACACCACGGGGCGTTCGCGCCAGGGCACCAGACCATCCGTGGTGGCGGCATAGGCGGCAGCGCCGCTCAGGATGTCGGGCACATGCTCGTCGGGATCAAGATCACCGTAGATGTAGCTCCAGCGGGCGTCGCCGCCGCTCAGCACCATGGAACAGCCACGGGTACAGGCTGAGAGGCATTCGACACCGCGCACCGCAACGCCTTCGGGCAGATCGGCCTCTTGCAGGGCGGCCAGCATACGGGCACCGGGGCGGGGGGCCTCCGGGTCGGTCACCTCGCCGCGACGGCAGGTGGTGCAGATCGTCAATGTTACCTCGGCCATGAGCGCCCTTCACTTGGTTCAGCGAGGGGGCTGCGGGCCAGCGGGGGCGCGAGGGTCGCGCGCGGATCCCAGCCGGTCGCGGAACACCCCGTCCGCCCGTTGCATTTCGTGCGTTGGCAGGTCTCCCGGCTTGCGGATGCCAGGACCTTTTTCGGGTCCTGACGGTCATCCTGCCTTCCCGAGTGGTACTCAGTGGCGTCGGAGACCTCTCCGGTCACGGTCGCGGGGGCGGCTGTGCTTTGACGGACCCTGATGGCCCAACTGTCACATTCCCTCTTCGCCTGCCAAATGGCAGGAACCAACAAAACCCCCTTGCGCCATTGCCCCTGTCTTTGTCAAGAGATGGGCGAACCAGTAGGAGAGCCACAATGAGCGATACGCCCGAGACCGACATTTCCGAAGCAGAAGCGGCACGCCATGCGGCGAAAATGGCCAAGAAGAAGGCCGCCCGCGACCGCATGATGCAGAACAAGGATGGCGAAAAGGGGCTGATCATCGTCCACACCGGTCCGGGCAAGGGCAAGTCCAGCTCCGGATTTGGCATGATCATGCGCTGCATTGCCCATGGGATGCCGTCGGCAGTGGTGCAGTTCATCAAAGGCGCCTGGCAGACCGGTGAACGCACCCTGATCGAGGAGAACTTCAGCGAGCTGTGCCAGTTCTACGCGATGGGCGAAGGCTTTACCTGGGAGACCCAGGACAAGGCGCGCGATATTGCCGCCGCGCAGAAGGGCTGGGAGAAGGCCAAGGAGATGATCCGCGACGAGCGCAACGCCATGGTGCTCCTCGATGAAATCAATATCGCGCTGCGCTATGACTACATCGACATTGCCGATGTGGTAGAATTCCTTGAGACCGAGAAACCGCCGATGACCCATGTCGTCCTGACCGGTCGCAACGCCAAGGAAGAGCTGATCGAGATCGCCGATCTGGTCACCGAAATGGGTCAGATCAAACATCCTTTCCGCGACGGCATCAAAGCCCAGAAGGGTGTGGAGTTCTGATTTTCTGACGTGATCGTGACATGAGGCGGAAAGCTCCTGCACTATTTTGCGGGGGCTTTTTTTGTTGGCGATTGTTGTTCGGATGCGGGGTCGGTGGCAGGCGGTGAAAGCGGACCCGCAGGGCGGGCTCCGGGCCGGGAGAGTCCGAATTCTTGAAATTTATCTCGATTTTCCACGGTGAATTTACGGCTGTGTAACGCACAAGGTTTAGGCAGGTCACCTACACAAGTAGCGATGGGAAATCACTTTGACGTTCATGGACAGCCGGATCGAAGCGCGCCCGCTCAGGGGAGAGGCTCCCTTTGCGCTCAATGAAGTATTCTACTCCAGAACGGATGGCCGTGGGGTTATTCAAATCGGAAACGAGATTTTCCGGCGGGTGTCAGACTACCCGTGGGGCGATCTGATCGGAGCGCCACATAAGATCATCCGCCACGAGGATATGCCGCGCGGGGTGTTCCAGCTGTTCTGGGAGACCATCCAGGCCGGCGATTTCTTTGGCGGCTACATAAAGAACAAGTCCCGCGATGGGCTGCACTACTGGGTTTATGCAGTTGTTGTCCCCTGCGAAGAGGGGTTTCTTTCGGCGCGGATCAAACCGACCAGCAAACTGTTTGATAAGATTGCACAAGGCTATGCGGATCTGCTGAAAGCCGAGCAGGACGGCGGGCTCAGCCCTGAGGAAAGCCGTGACAGGCTGCTGGACTGGTGTCGTGAACTGGGTTTTGAGAACTACCAGCAGTTTGCCGCCAACGCGCTGGCAGATGAGCTGGCGGCCCGCGATCAGGGGATGGAAAATGCGCCTGATCTGGCGATTGAACGCCTGCGGACCATGCTCGCAAACTCGGATGTTCTTGCAGAAGAAACCCGTGGTCTGATCGACGATTTTGCGGCGATGCGCACCATTCCCCACAACCTGCGGGTCCTTGCGTCGCGGATTGAACCGTCGGGCGGCCCGGTGACCGTGCTGTCACAGAACTACGGGTCCATCTCGCAGGAGATGTCGAACTGGTTCGCCACCCATGTTATGGGCAAGGACAGCAATTTTTCAAAGATCAAGGGGCAGGTCAGCCAGAGCCTGTTCGTGGCAGGCGTCGTACGTATTTTCAGTGAATGCAGCAAGCAGCTTCAAAGCGAAAATCATGCAGTGCTGGGTGAGGAGGGCCGGGCGCATGAGCAATCGCTGCTGCGGGCGCTAGCCATGGTACAGGAAGAACATGCTCGCACACAGCTGTCGGATGTGAACCGCGAGGCGGAGCGAATCACCAAGATCTGCGAAAACATGCAGCGCCAGCTGCTGGGGCTGAGTTCGACGCGGGTGCTGTGCAAAATCGAAAGCGCGCGGCTTCCCGAGGATGGTCATTCTCTGTCTGACATCATCGACCAGCTGGGACGATTCCAGCAGCGTATCTCGCAGCGGCTTCAGCACATCAGCAAGCTGTGCTCCAACGATCCGTCGCCCGCAGATCAGACCGCATGAGGCGCGAGAGATCCTTGGGTCGTGCCGGGACATAGCACCGGCAGGCCGCGCCGGACGAAGGCCGCTGCGGATTGTTGACCGAAGAAATATGGCAACGCTTGCTCACCCCGGGCATTGCCGCTCTTGCTGCCAACAATGTCAGCCCCTCTGACCAAATGTTTCGCGTGCGAAACAATCGGACAGGGGGGCTGATACTTTTTGTAGGCGTTGCGCAGGCTGCGGGCGCATAGGGCTGGGATGTGTTGCCGCGGGGTTAAGCCGCGCAGGCTGAAACGAGCTGAGGCGCGCCCGCTCTGCAACTGGACCTCAGGCGGTCAGATCGGCGGCCCTTGCACGGATATAGCCGTCAACCGCGGCGCGCTCCTCCTCGGTCAGGCGCAGGGCGAGTTTGGTGCGGCGCAGGAGGTAATCCTCGCCGGTGCGGACCCATTCGCGGGCGATGGTCCAGTCGAGTTCACGCGCGGTGATGGTGGCGCCAAAAGCCTGGCCAAGATCCTCGGCTGAGGTTGCCTCGCCCAATACGTCCCAGGCCTCGGTGCCATAGGCGCGGATCAGGCGGCGGGTCGCGTAGGGGCTGAGGAAGGGATAGTCCTGCGCCAGTTTCGCGGTGAGTTTCGCCACATCGCCGACCGGGAAATCGCCGCCGGGCAGGGCGACACCTGCGGTCCAGTCGCGGGGGAGGTCGGGAAACTGGGTGCCGATTTTCTCCAGCGCGGCCTCGGCCAGTTTGCGGTAGGTGGTGATCTTGCCGCCAAAGACATTCAGCAGCGGCGCGGCAGTGTTGTCCAGCGTCAGCACGTATTCGCGCGTGGCAGCGGTGGCCGAGCTGGCACCATCGTCATAAAGCGGACGCACGCCGGAATAGGTCCAGACGATATCGTCACGGCTGAGCGGATTGGCGAAATACTGCGAGGCGAAATTGATCAGGTAATCCTGCTCCTCGGGCGTGCAGGTCGGGGCGGTTTCGGGATCCGGGTGGTCGGCATCGGTGGTGCCGATCAGCGTGTAGTCCTCTTCGTAGGGAATCGCGAAGATGATGCGGCCATCGGTGCCCTGAAAGAAATAGCAGCGCCCGTGATCGTAGAGTTTCGGGACCACGATATGGCTGCCGCGCACCAGCCGTACGCTTTCGCGGCTGTTCTGGCCCAGTTTCTGGCGCAGCACATCGGCAACCCATGGGCCGCCGGCATTGACCAGCATCTTTGCGCGCCGTTCGAAGGTCTCGCCGGTGGCGATATCCTGAAGCTGGATCACCCAGTGGTCATCGCGACGCTGGGCGCCGGTGACCTTGGTGCGGGTCATGATCTCGGCGCCGCGGGCCTCGGCGTCGCGGGCATTCAGCACCACAAGACGGGCGTCTTCAATCCAGCAGTCGGAATATTCAAAGGCGGTCTTGAACTTCGGGTCCAGCGGGCGGCCTGCGGGGTCGCTGGCGAGATCCAGTTTGGAGGTGCCGGGCAGGATGCCGCGTTTGCCGAGGCTGTCGTACATGAACAGGCCAAGGCGGATCAGCCAGGCGGGGCGGCGGCCCTTCATCCACGGCAGAAAGGTGGTCAGCAGTTTCGACGTCGGTGTGGTGTTGTCAAAGCGCATGTCCTTGTGGAACGGCAGGACAAAACGCATCGGCCAGGAGATATGCGGCATCGCCTTCAGCAGCACCTCGCGTTCGATCAGCGCCTCGCGGACCAGACGGAATTCGAAGTATTCAAGGTAGCGCAGGCCGCCGTGGAACAGTTTGGTGGAGGCCGAGGAGGTGGCGGAGGCGAGGTCGTTCATTTCGGCCAGCGCCACCGACAGGCCGCGCCCTGCGGCGTCGCGGGCGATGCCGCAGCCGTTGATGCCGCCGCCGATGATGAAAAGATCGGTGATCTGGTCTTGCGCGTGAGTATCAGGCATTTTCGCTACTTTCGTTTTCGCCAACCCAGAGGATTTGCGTGTCCGCAGCCTCGGCTGCGCGGGAGAATTCAGGGGGGACGGGGCGGTCGGTGATCACCACGTCAAGATCGGCAACATCGCAGATGCGGACCGGGGCGGTGCGCTCGAACTTGCTGCCGTCGCAGACCAACACCCGTTTGCGGGCGTTCTTCAGGATGGCGCGGGCAACCGAGACTTCGCGTGCATCATGGTCGAGAATGGCACCGTCGGCGTCCATGGCCGAAGCGCCGATAACGGCGATATCGACCTTGTAGCGGGCGATAAATTCCAGCGCGTCCTCGCCCACGATGGCGCCATCGCTTTGCCGGATGGCACCGCCGACAAGTATCAGTTCCTTACTCTCATCCTCCATCATCATATTGATAATGTTGATATTATTGGAGAGCACCGTGAGGCCGCGATGGCCGGAGAGCGCGCGCGCGACCTGTTCGGTGGAGGTGCCGATATTGAGGGTGATGGCGCAGTTGTCAGGGATCAGATCAGCGGCAAGGGCCGCCATGGCGCGTTTGCCGCGGGCGTTCAGCTTGCGCCGTTCGGCGTAGTCGCGGCTGGCGCCACTGCTGCTGCGCACCGCGCCGCCGTGCACGCGGGAGAGGGCGCCACGGGCGGCCAGATCGCGCAGGTCGGTGCGGATGGTTTGTAATGAGACGCCAAAGCGCTGGGCGAGGTCCTCGACCTCGACCCGGCCCTGCCGGGTCAGCAGGTCCAGAATTGCCGTTTGTCTTTCGGTTGCGTCCATAGCCCGTCCTCTCGCAGGCTTGTCTAGGCCTCCGATTGCGAAAAGTCACGAGTTATTTTCGTTTTGCTTTCGTTTTGCTTTCTGCTGGGGCGCGTCAGGAGATTGGAACCAGATGATTGTCCCAGGCGAGATCGGCCCGGCCCAGATGGGTCAGCGTGCCGTTGCGGATCGTGCTGACCTCACCGGCGCCGGTGGTCACGATAAAGCCCGCGCCCGCGCCAGTGAGTCCGCAGACGTCGGCCAGCCGGACCTCATGCCGCAGCGCGCCGCTGGCGCAGTCGGCGATCTGCACCACGCCGCCGCGTGGCGAGGTGACGGCGATCTGTGTTCCATCACGGGAAAAGGCGAGGGAGCCGCCATAGCCATCAAGATTGCGCAGGCGGGGGTCATCCTCGGCCATCAGGCGGGGGGCGGAGCCGGGATTGTGCAGGCCGATGATTGGCAGATCGGCGCCCGCATCGCCCTGCCACTGCATCGCAAAGCCGACGGTGCCGGAGGCGCTGATGGCAAGGTGGCGGATCGAGTTCAGGCGCATGTCGGCGTTCAGGATCAGCTGATCGTCCAGGGTGCCATCAAGGCTGAGGTAGCTGAGGGTGGGCTGCATGGTGGCGAGGTTCAGCTTTGCGCGGCCGCTGTCGGGGTGGGTCTGGATGCCGCCGTTGGCCACCACCAGATTGTGCTGGCCGTCAGGGCTGGTGCGCAGGCGGATATCATGCGGTCCGATCCCGCCGGAGGCATGATCGCCAATGCGGCGGTAGCCCGCGCTGGCGTCCCAGATCCCGATGCGACCATCGCCACTTTCATAGGCGTTTTCGGTGGTGAACAGATAGGCGCCGTCCGGTGAGAAGACGCCGTGGCCGTAGAAATGATGCCCGGTCGGTGGCGTCAGCCGCGCCAGCGCCGCGCCGTTGCGGCAGTCGATCACATCTGCGAACTGACCGGGGCGGCGGGCAAAGGCGACGGCTTCGGGGCGGCTGGGGTGTGCGGCTGCGGCATGGCCACGGGCGGGCAGGGCGTGGCGGAACAGGATGGCGCCGCTGCGGTCCAGACCGGCGAGGAGGAAGCTGCCATCGGGGGTTTTACCGGCGGCGAGATAGGCCGGGTGGCCAAGGTCGGCCCAGCTGGCCTGCGGGGCCATGCCTGCGGCGAGTAGACCGGCGAGAAAGCCGCGACGGGAGGGGCCTGCCATGGATCAGTCCCCGTCGAGCGAGTTGAACCCGGCAGTGACGCCAAGGGCCGCGCCCAGCCGGGTGGAGATCAGGTCGCGCAGGTCGTTGATATCCTGCTGTAGGGCTTCGATGCGAAAGCGGCGGGCGGGATTGGCAACCCCGGCGAGGGACGGATCGTCCAGCGCGGAGGCGCGTTTCAGCGCCTTGGCAAAGCCTGCGTCGATATCCTGCATCAGCGCGGGGTCGCCCGCCGCAAGGGCAAGGGCAAGCGGTTCCATCGCGGCGAGGTTCAGCGCGATATGGCGCTGGCTGCGGGCGGAGCGGCGGGCCTCGGCGCGGTTGGGGCGGGGGGCGTCGAACTGGCCCAGCGGACGGCCCAGCCGCATGTCGGAGAGCACCTGAAACCCGGTGGTGAGGGTTTTGAACAGCTCCTGCCGGATTTCCGCCTGGGACCGGTAGCGATAGCCCGGCCCGGCGGTCACCAGCGTTGCGGCATAGCTGGTGTGCCAGTCGTTGCGGATCGCGGCACTGGTGCGGGCGATATCGCTGGAGATGGCGGCCACCAACGCGCAGCGTTGTGCGGCGCTGCCTTCGGTCTGCATGTCCGCATCGAACAGCAGATATTCCAGCGCATAGAACCCGCGCAGGGCCACCGATTGGCTGGCAAAGATCTCGGGGGTGGTCAGCTCTTCGCGCGGGGTTTCGGTGACGGCGCGGCGCAGGGTGCCGGGGATCTTGTTGCGGCTGTCGGGCCAGAAGGCGAGGGCAAAGGCACGATTGTCGGTTTCGGTGGGACCAAAGCGCAGATGGCTGACTTTGATCCAGGCATCAAAGGCACGGCCGAAGGCATCGCGCAGGGCCGGATCATCCGGGGTGCAGTGGCGGGCGCCGACCTCTGCCAGGGTGGTGCTATGGGCGGCCAGCTCGTCAAAGCCGGGGAGGATGTGGTGGGTCAGGATCCAGTCCACCTGAAGCGCGCGGCTGAGCGACGCGGGCGGCAGCTCCGGCGCGGTGATCTGAAGCGGCGCCGCGGTCTGGGCCATCAGCGGCGGCGCGGGGAGGGTTGCGCCAAGGGTTGCGGCCAGAGCGAGACCGGTGAGGAGCGCGCGGCAGCGGCGCGATGGCGCGGGGGTGGCGTTGGGGGATGCGGGCATCAGAGCGACTCCAGAAAGCGGATCAGATCGGCGCGGTCTTCGGGCGCAAGGCCCACCACGGTGTCTCGGGCGGATTGGGCTTCGCCGCCATGCCAGAGGATTGCCTCCAGCAGGGTGCGGGCGCGACCATCATGCAGGAAACCTGCGCGGGGATTGACCTGCTGCACCAGCCCCAGCCCCCAGAGCGGCGCGGTGCGCCATTCGCGCCCGGTGGCGCGGGCTTCGGGGCGGTTGTCGGCAAGGCCGTCGCCCATGTCATGCAGCAAGAGGTCGCTATAGGGCCAGATCAGCTGGAAGCTCTGCGCGGGTTGCGCCTCCAGCCGGTTGGTGACGAATTTCGGTGTATGACAGCTGGTGCAGCCTGCGCCGTAGAACTGCGCCTTGCCGCGCAGCACGGCGGGGTCGTCCGGGGTGCGGCGCGCTGGCACGCCGAGGTTGCGGCTGTAGAAGGTGACCAGATCCATATTGGGCTGGTCGATCTCGGTCTCGCGGATGTCATCACCGCCATGGGGCGCGCTGCGGCAGCTGGTCTGTGCGGTGGTGCAATCGCCTGCATGGGCAGGAAACAGCGGCGTGGAGATGCCGATATCGCCGGAGAAGGCGGCGGCGGATTGTTCATGCACCGTGGGCTGCCCGGCCTTGTAGCCAAAGCGGCCGAGCATGATCCGGTTGTGCTCTACCGACCAGACCAGATTGGCGCGCCCGGAAATGCCGTCGCCGTTGCTGTCATCCTCGTCGGCGCCCGCCAGAATGTCGGCGGCCGGGATCGCCTCCAGCAGGCCGAGGCCGATCATGCTGGGGGCGACGCGGGGGGAGAGCATGGCATCGGGGTGCAGCGGGCCATAGCCGAGGGTATTGGCGCTGTACTCGGGGCGTTGCAGGGTGGCCGTCTCGCCGCCTGCAAGTGCGATGGTGTCTTCGGTGTAGGTGACGCCGAGGCGGTATTCCGGGGCGATGCCGGGGGCGGAGAAATCCTGCATCTGGCCGCCATAGGTCGGCTCTGGCGCGGTGCCGATATAGTCGGCGATGGTTTGCATCTGCTCTGGCACCGGGCCGGGAACAGAGACGCGCAGGAACATCGTGGTCGAGGCATAGTCCGGCCTATCCGGCACATGGCCGCGTCCGTCCTTCAGGTGGCAGCGCTGGCAGGCGCGGGAATTGTAGAGCGGGCCCAGCCCGTCGGAGGCCAGGGTGGAGGCGGGGGAGAAGACCCAGATTTTCTTGAACAGCCCGTTGCCGAGCTTGAATTCCAGCTCTTCCTCGAAGCTGAGATTGGCGCTGTGCTGCGAAAACGCCTCGTCATCGGTGCGGGCGCGGACGGTGGCGGCCCCTGCGGGCAGCGCCTCATAGGGTTCGGTCTGGTCGAACTGATCTGCCGGGCGGGTGACGGCGCGGATGCGGGTCTGTTCCTGGGCGGTGCGGGGAAGGGTGGCGAGATGCGCGTCAGTCAGGATGTCAAAGGGGGAGGATTGGCGCGCCGTGGTATTGGCAACATCCCCGGTGAGGGTCTTTGACAGCGGGGTGGCCTGCGGATTTGCCGAGGCGGGCGCAAGCGGCGCGGCCAGTGCGATCAGGCTGAGCCCCACCACGAGGGAGGGCAGGCGCGGACGGCAGGGCGGCGGGACAACTCGCATACGGGCAGGACAACTTTTCTTGGGCGGGCGCTGTGCCTCCTTTCCATGGATAGGGGGAACCGCAGCTGGCATCAACTCTTGCCGGGGCACTAAAGTGCCCCGGTGGGCCGGGGCGGGTCCGGGAGGCAGCGGACCGGCGGGCCGACCCCCGGATAGAGGGGCCACGCGATGCGCGGCCCCTGCCTGATCAGTGCTGCTGGCGCAGTGTTTGCGGGGTTACTGGAAAACCGCCGATGGGTTGTCGAGCGAGTCGGAGCCTTCGATGGCGACGCCGTCGAGGTCCAGCGCGGTGACCACCCGTTCGATGGAGCGGGTCTGATCGACCAGACCGTTGACGCCGCCCATGATCAGCGCCTCGCCGGCCTCATTGCCCTGTTCCAGCATCTGGTCGTAGGAGAAACCAGCCTCGGCTGCGGTTTTGATCTGACCCAGCGCACGCATGGTGGTCGCAAGCTTGCTGCGCATTTCAGCGTCCAGCGCCGGGTCGATATCCTGCACCAGATCGGAAAGCGAGGCGCCGGAGATCAGGCTGCCATCGGCGCGGATATATTCGCCGAGATAGACATTCTGCACGCCCAGACCGTCGTAGTAGTGGCTGTTGTGGGTATTGTCGGAGAAGCAGTCATGCTCTTCCTCGGGGTCGTTCAGCATCAGGCCAAGGCGCATACGTTCGCCTGCGGTCTCGCCGTAGGAGAGCGAGCCCATGCCGGTCAGCATGGCGGTGATGCCCGCGTTTTCGTCCGACAGAAGCGTGCCGCGGGCTTCGCCTTCGGTGCTCCACTGTGCGGCCATCCACTCCAGATCGGAGATCAGCAGATCGGTCGCCGCCTTCAGGTAGTCGCCCCGGCGGTCGCAGTTGCCGTTGGTGCAGTCCTCGCCTGCGGCGAAATCGGTCCAGGCGCGGGTGCCTGCGCCATGGTCGGTGCCGTTCAAGTCCTGCCCCCAGAGCAGGAATTCGATGGCGTGATAGCCGGTGGCGACATTGGCCTCGACGCCGTCGGCCTCATGCAGGGTGGTTTCCAGCAGTTCGGGGGTGATGGCGCTGGCGTCGATGGTGGTGCCGGACAGCTCAAAGCTCGGATTGGCGATGATGTTCAGCGCGGCGAGGGTGTTTTCATCGGTCGGACCGCCATAGCTGGCATCGACATAATCAATCAGGCCTTCATCCAGCGGCCAGGCGTTCACCTTGCCTTCCCAGTCGTCAACGATGGCATTGCCAAAGCGGAACACCTCGGACTGCTGATACGGCACGCGGGCGGCGAGCCAGGCCTTGCGGGCGGCTTCCAGCGCCTCGGCGGAGGGTTCAGCGATCAGGCTGTCCACGGCTGTTTGCAGGGTTTTGGCGGTTTCAAGGCTGTCCTGGTATTTGGCCTGGGCAATATTTGCGTAGGTGGTCAGCACCTCAGCCTTGTCGGCCGCAAAAGCGGGAGCCGCAACTGTGGCGAGCGCTGCAACAGCGGTGCCTGCGAGGAAATGCGATGTCATCTGGTTGGTCCTTAGGTGGTCGTCGAAACGGGTAAAGTGGAACGGGTTAAGCGACGGGTGCCGGTCGGCGCCGGACCGTCAGTGAAGAGTTGCCGACAGCGGGGTGAGCGGTGCCGGATGCGCGGAGGGGCGGGCCTGCCGATCCGCGAGCTGGTCGAGTACCAGGCCGATCTTGGCAGCGAGAACGGTGGCGCGCTGCGCCTGTCGGGGCTGCACGATCAGCGCGGCAAAGAGATTGGCATCCTCATATTCGCCACGCGCGGCGGCGGCGACCAGATTGGCAAAGCAGTTTTCGTCAGCGCCAAGGCAGGTGCAGGTCATCCCGTGGCGCACCAGCGGGCGGCGGCCTTCGGTCACGCAGAAGTTGCAGAGGCGGCCAAAATTCTCATAGGTCTGACGGCCAAGAACCGGGCCAAGCAGGTCTTGCAGCTGGTGGCGCAGGGCGATGCGGGTTTCGGCCCCGCTGAACCAGTGGCGCAGATGGCGCACGGCCATGGCTTCCAGGGCGGGCAAGTCGGTCAGCAGACCAACAGTGGCCCCGCCCCGTGAGACCGCAGATGCGGCTGTTGCAGTATTGGAAATCATTTTGTCAGGATCAGCTTTCCGGCGCGGGTGATCCGCAGGCTGTAGATCTGGCCGTTGAGCAGAATGCGGGCCTGGTTCCCGCCACGGGCCAGTTCCTCGGCGTGGTAGGTTGGGAAGACTTCGGTGGCCGCAGTTGTCGTGGTGGTGGCGTGGTCAAAATTCATCTGGTTCATCAGGGTCACCCGTTTCTGTTTTCCGACCGATCCAGAAACCACTCCAGGCAAAACCCCTGATCGCCGCGCGGCAGCCCGTAGGCGTTCAGGCTGTGCGGTATGCTCCGACCCTCGGCGGGGCGGTGGCGCAGGGAAAAGAATTGCAGAAGAAACGACACTGGACGATCTCGGTTGAATTGCTATCAGTCGGGCTGGCTGCACAATCACAGGTTGGCTGAACTGCGCTAAACCTGACTGATTTAATCGGAATCGTCAACCTGACTTTTTTAGTCAGATTAAGGTTTTTTGCGCGCCTTGATATTTTGTCAGCGCGCAGGTGTGGGTGGTGGCGGTGCCGGGCGGAATAGCCCGCATCTGACGAAAAAGGCCGCTCCCGGTGGAGCGGCCTTGGTCTTTGTCACGGGGCGCGGCCCTGAGATCAGTCGCGGGTGCCGGAGAAGCGCTCCTGCCAGTCTTCGCGCTGTTCGTCGGTGATCTTGGCAAAGAGCACCTCCGGCACGGTGAAGGCATGACCTGCGGGCAGCGCGCTGAGGGCGGCGGCCACATCGTCGGGCCAGCTGCGATCCTCGGTCTGAAGGGCGGCCAGCAGACGCTCGGTCGCGTCGGGGATGAAGGGGGCGGACAGCACCGCATAGAGCCGGATCAGGTTCAGCCCCAGACGCACCTGAGCGGCGGCCTGATCGGGGTCGGTTTTGAAGACGGACCAGGGGGCTACGGATTGCAGGTATTCATTGCCTGCGACCCAGATCGCCCGCAGCTCCTGCGCGGATTTGCGCACATCCATGGCGGCCATATGGCCCTCATAGGCGGTGACGCGGGTGCTGATTTCGTCAATCAGCGCCTGTTCGGCCTCGCCGTAGTCATTGCCTGCGGGGACCGCCTCGCCGTATTTGGAGCGGCAGAATTTTGTGATGCGGCTGACAAAGTTGCCCAGCACGTCGGCCAGATCCTTGTTCACCGATTGCTGGAAATTCTCCCAGGTGAATTCGGAATCACTGCTTTCCGGCGCATGGCTCAGCAGCCACCAGCGCCAGTAATCGGCGGGCAGGATGTCCAGCGCCTGATCCATGAACACACCGCGCCCCTGCGAGGTGGAGAACTGGCCGCCGTCATAGTTCAGGTAGTTGAAGGATTTGAGGTGGTCGACCATCTTCCAAGGCTCACCCGAGCCAAGGATGGTGGCCGGGAAGGAGAGGGTGTGGAAGGGGACGTTGTCCTTGCCCATGAACTGGACGTATTTGACGTCCTCAGCGCCCTTGTCGGTGCGCCACCAGCGTTCCCAATCGGCGTCGGTCTTGCCGTTGGCGTCGGCCCATTCCTTGGCGCATGCGATGTATTCGATGGGGGCATCGAACCAGACGTAGAACACCTTGCCCTCCATGCCGGGCCAATCTTCATCGCCTTTCTTGACCGGGACGCCCCAGTCGAGATCGCGGGTAATGCCGCGGTCCTGAAGGCCGTCGCCGTCATGCAGCCATTTCTTGGCAATCGAGGTGGTGAGGACCGGCCAGTCCTTCTTGGAGTCGATCCAGGCATCCAGCTGGTCCTTCAGCTGCGACTGGCAGAGGTACAGGTGCTTGGTCTCGCGCACTTCCAGATCGGTGGAGCCGGAGATCGCGGAGCGCGGGTCGATCAGATCGGTCGGGTCCAGCTGCTTGGTGCATTCCTCGCATTGGTCGCCGCGCGCCTTCTCATGGCCGCAGTTGGGGCAGGTGCCTTCGATATAGCGGTCGGGCAGGAAGCGGCCGTCGGCGTGGGAATAGACCTGTTTTTCGGTCACTTCTCGGATCAGGCCCTGTTCGGCCAGCTTGCCTGCGAAATGCTGGGTCAGCGCATGGTTCTGCGCACTGGAGGAACGGCCGAAGTGGTCAAAGCTGAGGCCAAACCCCTTGGCAATACCGGCCTGGACCTCGTGCATTTCGGCACAGTATTCCGCCACCGGCTTGCCTGCCTTGGCGGCGGCCAGTTCGGCGGGGGTGCCGTGTTCGTCGGTGGCGCAGAGGAACATCACCTCATGGCCGCGCGCCCGCTGGTAGCGGGCATAGAGATCTGCGGGCAGCTGACTGCCGACCAGATTGCCCAGATGCTTGATCCCGTTGATATAGGGGATCGCCGAGGTAATGAGAAAGCGCGCCATATCATCCATCCAACTAAAGCTCTGCTGGCCCGTCTAGCGCATGGCGCTGCCGCCGAAAACCCCGTGGTGCGCTTTGCCGCCATTTTCCCGTATCGGGTCGCGGTGGGCTAGCGGCGCTCGCGGGAGCGTTTCAGCAGGCGGCCAATGGTGAAGGAGGTGCGCGGCGCATAGACATAACGTGTGCGATCCTCAGGGGCGGGGCGGGCGCGCATCCGCAGCAGGCCAAAGACGATCAGCCCAAGGTGGCCCACGGCGACAAAGGCAAACAACGCGCCGGGACCGTAGTTTTCGATCAGCGCCGAGGTGATCAGCGGCGAGGCGATGGCACCAAGGGCGTAGAAGAACATCAGCGCGGCGGAGAGTTCGACGCGCTGCTGCGAGGTGGCAAAGTCGTTAGCGTGTGCGGCCGAGACCGAGAAGATCGGCATGGTGGTAAAACCGAAGAAGGCGGCAGAGGCCATCACCGCCAATGTGCCCATGCCGCTGGCCGCCATGGTGACGCCACAGGACAGGATCGCCACCACCGACAGCCAGATCAGAACCCAGCGGCGGTCGTATTTGTCGGCCAGCCAGCCGAGCGGATATTGCGCCAGCGCGCCGCCCAGAACAAAGGTGGCGAGGAAGAAGGCGATCTGGCCGACCTCCAGACCGACCTCCTGACCGTAGATCGGCCCCACCATACGGAAGGAGGCTGAACTGAGCGCGGCGACGATCACCCCCGCGACGGCGAGTGGCGAGCAGGCCCAGGCCAGTTTCGGGCGCAGGCGCGGGGCGTCGGGGATCTCCGGCTGGCTCGCTTTGGTCATGGTGAGCGGCAGCAGCGCGGCACAGCAGAGGATAGCCAGCAGGTTGTAGGACACGTAGGAGGCGGGCGGCAGCACCGCGATCAGCAGCTGCGCCGCGAGCGAGGCGGAGAGATCCGCGATCCGGTAGGTGCCCATGGCGCGGCCACGGCTTTCATTGGTGACCTTGGCGTTCAGCCAGGCTTCGATCACCGTGTAGCAGCCCGCAACGCAGAGGCCGGAGGCCATGCGCATCACGGCCCAGGCCATTGGATCCTCGGTCAGGGTGTGGCCGATCAGCCCCATGGCGCCGAGCGCGGTACAGACGGCAAAGGCGCGGCTGTGGCCGACATTGCCCATCAGGCGCGGCACCCACCAGCAGCCCACAAAAAAGCCAAGGAAATGCGCCGAGCCGAGAAAGCCGATCTGCTCCTTGTCAAAGCCAAGCGTCAGGCCAGAGATCGCGTCCAGCGGGCCAACGCCGCCGGTCGACAGTTGCAACAGGATCACCGAAAGAAACAGCGCCGCAAAGGAAATCATCATCCGCATAATGGCCAGTCATGACCGCTGCGCCGCGGGATTGCACGGGTGTTTCCGACATTTGCCGGTCAGGAATGTCGTATTGTGCAGCGGCGCGGCAGATTTGCCGCGCAGGCCTGTCAGGCGCGGGTTATTCCGGTGCAGGTCATTCCGGCGCAGGTGGGGTGCGGGTCAGTCGTCGCGCTGGGCGATTTCGCCGCCGGCCTTGCTCCATGCGGTAAAACCGCCCTCAAGGTGCATCACCGGTCCGAGCCCCATCTCCATCGCCGCCTTGGCGGCCAGCGCGGAGCGCCAGGCGCTGGCACAGTAGAAGACATAGGTCTTGTCCTGATTGAACACCGGTTTGTGGTAGGGGCTGTCCGGGTCGATCCAGAATTCCAGCATCCCGCGCGGGCAGGAAAAGGCGCCTGGAATCATGCCGCTGGCCTGCAATTCGCGGATATCGCGCAGGTCGATGAAGGCATAGGCGTCATCATGGATGGCCTCTTTTGCGGTCTCCACGGACAGGGTGTCCACGACGGCGTTGGCCTCGTCAAGGAGCGCCTTGACGCCTTTTGTGATGGTTTGCGGCATGCTGTGCTCCCTCTGGCTGTCAGAGGCACAGGCTGCCGGGTTTTGCGCGGGGTGACAAGCACCGCTTGTCCGGTATCAGCCGGTATTTACCACTTGTAAGGGATGGCATCGCCCCCGTCGGCGATCCAGGCATCAAAGCCGCCTTTCAAAAAGACCACCCGCTGCAATCCCATTTCCAGCGCGGTGCTGGCAGCCAGGGCCGACCGCCATCCGTTGTCACAATAGAAGATGAAGGCCCGATCCTCGGCAAAGACCGGTTTGTGGTAGGGGCTGGAGGGATCAATCCAGAACTCCATCAGGCCGCGCGGGCAGGACAGGGCGCCGGGGATGACGCCGGTGCGTTCAACTTCGCGGATTACCCGCAGGTCGACAAACAGGCTGTCGTCACGGCCATGCAGATCTGCCGCCTCTGCCGGGGAAATCGACACCACGATGGCTTCAGCTTCTGCGATCAGGTCTTTGTAGCTTTTGGACATAGAGAACGTCATGTTGTCACTCTCCTTTTCTAGATTTGCGACAATTTTAATCATATCATATCCATCGCGTTTCACGTCTGGATTGTGCATGAAAGGTTAACGCCCTGATGCACGACGGAGGCGATCTGGTTGCACTGGGCCGCGGGTGGGCTAGGGTCTGTTGCGAGTTGCAACACGAAGGATCTGCGCGAAATGAAAAAGAACCCGCTTGGCCGCACCGGTATGGAGGTGTCGCGTATCTGTCTTGGCACCATGACCTTTGGCACCCAGACGGATGAGTCTGACGCCCATGCGCAGATCGACCTGGCGCTGGCGGCGGGGGTGAATTTTCTGGATACCGCCGAGATGTACCCGGTGAATCCGATCAGCGCCGAGACGATCGGGGACAGCGAGGCGATCATCGGCAATTGGAATGCCCGCAGCGGGCGGCGCGGGGATTACATCCTGGCGACCAAACATTCCGGCGAGGGGTTGCAGGCGGTGCGCGATGGCGCTGCGATCACCACAGAGACCATTCCGGCCACCATCGAGGGATCGCTGCGGCGGCTGCAGACGGATTACATCGACCTCTATCAGTTTCACTGGCCCAATCGGGGCAGCTACATGTTCCGCAAGAACTGGCAGTATGATCCGGGTGGCGATGACCGGGCCGAGGTGCTGGACAATATGGCCGGCTGCCTGGAGGCGCTGAAAGCGCAGGTGGACAAGGGCAATATCCGCGCCTTTGGTCTGTCCAACGAAAGCGCCTGGGGCACGGCGCACTGGCTGCGGCTGGCGGAGGAGATGGGCGGGCCACGGGTGGCCTCGATCCAGAATGAATACTCGCTGCTGTGCCGTCTATACGATACCGATCTGGCGGAGCTGAGCGCCTATGAGGACGTCGGGCTGCTGGCATTTTCACCGCTGGCAACGGGCCTGCTCACGGGGAAATATCAGGATGGTGCGGTGCCTGAGGCCTCCCGCAAGACGCTGAACCCGGAACTGGGCGGGCGTGATACGCCGCGGGTCTATCCGGCGGTAGCTGCCTATCTGGAGATTGCCGCGCGCCATGGTCTGGACCCGGTGCATATGGCGCTGGCCTGGTGCCATACCCGGCCGTTCATGGCGTCGGCCATTCTGGGTGCCACCACGCTGCCGCAGCTGGAGCACGCGCTGGCGGGCGATGATCTGACGCTGTCGCCGGAGGTGATGGACGAGATCGACGCGGCCCATCGCGCCCATCCGATGCCTTATTGATCTGGCGGTGCTGCTGGCAGAACGGGCACGCCCGCCGGGGCGTCCGTTCTGATCTGCAAAAGGCTCAGTCAGTAAGAACCGGTTGAGTGCCGTGGCAGCGGTCCGCTCTGGCGCAGCGTGGTCTGGCCCTGCGACAGGGGGGCTTGGCTGAACAGCGGTTTGCTTGCCGCCAGACGTGGCGTTGCGGCGGTTGCGAGGCTGGTCTGGCGCAGTTCGCGCGCGGTGATGCCATGGGCGGTGCGGAAGGCGCGGGCAAAGCTCGACTGCGAGTTGAAGCCGGTGGCCAGCGCGACCTCCATGATCGGCAGATCGGTGTCGGTCACCAATCGGCGTGCCTCGGCCAGACGCAGTTGCAGATAATGGTCCTGCGGCGTCGTATTCAGCCGCAGGCGGAACTGCTGTTGCAGGCTGCGGGTGCTGGTTCCCAGTTCCTCGGCAATCTCGCTGAGCGGTTTGGGATCGTCCAGCGCGGCCTCCATCAGGGCGTTGGCCCGTGCCGTGAGCGAGGAATGTCTGGAGCTGCCAAGGCGGCTTTGTGGCCGTTCGGTCGAGCCGGGGCCATCGTAGAGGAACAGGCCGGCCACGCGTGAGGCAAAGCCCGCACCATGACGGCTGCCGATGATATGCAGCATCATCTCGATCGCCGGGGTCGCCCCGCCGGAGGTCATCCGCCCCTCGGAGAGGGTGAAGCGGTCGTTGCGGCTTTGCACGCCCGGAAAGCGGCTGGCGAAATTGTCCAGATCTTCCCAATGTGTCGTCGCGGGGTGGCCGTCCAGCAGACCGGCCTCGGCCATAAGCCAGGGGCCGCCGTCGATGCCCGCGATGGTCGCGCCACCTGCCGCCAGACGGCGCAGACCGGCGAGCAGGCTGGGGGTCGCATGGCGCGCGAGCTGGAAGCCGGCGATCACGATCAGCAATTCGCAGCTTTGCAGCCGGGCCAGCGGGATGCCGGGCACCGAGAGGCCGCTGGTCAGCATCGCAGGCTCGCTGGTGGCGGTGACATAGTCCCAGTCGAATGCGCCGCGACCTGCCAGCCGATTGGCCGCGCGCATCGGATCGACGGCAGCGGCGAAGGACAGCGTATTGCTCTCATCAAGCACCAAAACAGCGGTTTTTAGCGGCTGATTCTCGGGCTGGAGGATGTTTTTTGCGGATTTCATCAAGTTCGATTCGCATGTTGACTAGTGGGTGCACCAAGGCTGCGGCACTGTTGAAAGCAACACAAACAGGAATCTGGGGGCAGGCTTGGGGATAACTCGGGCACAACCCTGTACATCGAGGGGAAAACCAAAATGCCTCTGAATATGGCCAAAAACGTCTTTATCACCTGCGCCGTGACCGGCTCTGGCAGCACCCAGGATCGCAGCCCGCATGTGCCCAGATCACCCCAGGCGATTGCCGATAGCGCGATTGCGGCGGCCAAGGCCGGGGCGGCGATCGTGCATTGCCACGTGCGTGATCCCGAGACCGGTGCCCCCAGCCGTCGGCTGGATCTGTACCGCGAGGTGACCGAGCGGATCCGCGATGCGGATGTCGATGTGGTGCTGAACCTGACAGCGGGCATGGGCGGTGACATGGTGTTTGGCGACACCGAAAACCCGCTGCCGCTGAGCGAGGCTGGCACCGATATGATCGGCGCCACCGCCCGGATGGCGCATGTGGCGGAGTGCCTGCCGGAGATCTGCACGCTGGATTGCGGCACGATGAACTTCGCCGAGGCCGATTACGTGATGACCAACACGCCGGGCATGTTGCGCGCCATGGGCCAGATGATGACCGATCTGGGGGTGAAGCCGGAGATCGAAGCCTTCGACACCGGTCATCTGTGGTTCGCCAAGGAGCTGGTGAAGGAAGGCGTGCTGAACAGCCCGGCGCTGGTCCAGCTGTGCATGGGGGTCCCCTGGGGCGCGCCCAATGACCTCAACACCTTCATGGCGATGGTCAATAATGTGCCGGGTGACTGGGACTGGTCGGCGTTCTCGCTGGGGCGCGATCAGATGGCCTATGTGGCGGCCTCCGTGTTGGCGGGCGGCAATGTGCGGGTGGGTCTTGAGGACAACCTGTGGCTCGGCAAAGGGCAGCTGGCGGAAAACTGGCAGCTGGTCGAACGGGCGGGCACCATCATCGAGAACATGGGGGCCCGCGTGATGGGGCCGCAGGACGTGCGGGAGCAGCTGGGTCTGGTGAAACGCGCACCGGTGGCGGGTTGAGCGGCGTTTGAGCCGAGTTGTAGCGGCGGACTTGGGGGCTAGCCCCCAAACCCCCAGGATATTTCAGGCCAGAAGAAACGGCCGGTTCCGAAAGGACATCACATGAAAACAGCAGCAATCATCGGCGGCGGGGTTATCGGCGGCGGCTGGGCCGCGCGGTTCCTGCTGAATGGCTGGAACGTGCGGGTGTTCGACCCGGACCCGGAAGCGGAGCGCAAGATCGGCGAAGTGCTGGGGAATGCCCGCCGGAGCTTGCCCGGCCTTGGCAATGTGGCATTGCCTGCGGAGGGCAGCCTGACCTTCCATGACACCATTGCGGAGGCTGTGGACGGCGCGGCATGGATCCAGGAAAGCGTGCCGGAGCGGCTGGACCTGAAACAGAAGGTCTATGCCGAGCTGCAGGCGCATTGCGCGCCGGATGCGGTGATCGGCTCCTCCACCTCGGGCTTCAAGCCGTCACAATTGCAGGACGGGCGCGAGAACCCCGGTCAGATCGTGGTCGCGCATCCGTTCAACCCGGTCTACCTGCTGCCGCTGGCGGAGCTGGTCACCACCGGGGCCAACCCGGCGGGTGTTGTCGACCGGGCCAAGGCGATCATCACCGAGATCGGCATGTACCCGCTGCACCTGAAGAAAGAGATCGACGCCCATGTGGCCGACCGGTTCCTGGAGGCGGTCTGGCGCGAGGCGCTGTGGCTGGTCAAGGACGGTAT
The DNA here is from genome assembly GCF_037911135.1 of Phaeobacter sp. A36a-5a. NCBI lineage: Bacteria > Pseudomonadati > Pseudomonadota > Alphaproteobacteria > Rhodobacterales > Roseobacteraceae > Phaeobacter > Phaeobacter bryozoorum. Next base: position 678,242 of record NZ_JBBLYU010000001.1, read on the forward strand.
CGCCACCACCGAGGAGATCGACAACGCGATCCGCTACGGCTTTGGCATCCGCTGGGCGCAGATGGGCCTCTTTGAGACCTACCGGGTTGCGGGCGGCGAGGCGGGCATGAAGCATTTCATGGCGCAGTTCGGCCCGTGTCTCAGCTGGCCCTGGACCAAGCTGATGGATGTTCCGGAGTTCACCGATGAGCTGGTGGACCTGATCGCGGGCCAGTCGGACGAACAGTCCGGCCAGTATTCGATCCGCGAGCTGGAGCGGCACCGGGATGACAACCTGGTGGGCATGATGCGGGCGCTGGGCGCAAACAACTGGGGTGCGGGCGCGCTGCAGAACAGTCATGACCTGAACCGCGAGGGCGAGGCCGGGCTGGTGCGCCGGATCGAAGACCTGAAAGACCTGAGCCAGCCGGTTCTGACCCAGAGCCGCGTGGTGCCGCTGGATTGGACCGATTACAACGGCCATATGACCGAGAGCCGGTACCTGGATGCCTTTGCGCAATCCACCGACCGGCTGATGATGATCATCGGCTGCAATGCGGAGTATATCGCCAGTGGCGGCAGCTATTTCACCGCCGAGACCCATATCCGCCACATCGACGAGGTGCACGCGGGCGATCCGATCCAGGTGCGGACACGGGTGATCATGGGCGCTGGCAAGAAGATGCACCTGTGGCACGAAATGTATTCGGGCGAGCGTCTGCTGGCGACCGGCGAGCATATGCTGCTGCATGTGGATCTTGCGACCCGCCGCTCTGCCCCGCCTGCGCCGCATATCGAGGCCAATCTGGTGAAGCTGGCCGAGGCGCATTCCGCATTGCCCGCGCCGGACGGGCTGGGCCGCGCCATCGGCGCGCCACGGTGAGGTTTCGGGCATGAGCCGGGTTCTGATCACCGCCGGCGGGTCAGGAATTGGCCGCGCCATGGCCGAGGGCTTTGCCGCCGCCGGCCATCAGGTCTGGGTCACGGATGTGAGCGCCGTCGCACTGGCAGACGTGCCGGAGGGCTGGAGGGCGACGGCAGTGGATGCCACCGATGAGGCGGGCGTCAAGGCGCTGTTTGCGGAGATCGCTGACGCCTGGGGCGGGCTCGATGTGCTCTGTGCCAATGCAGGGATCGCCGGGCCGACCGCATTGATCGAAGACATTGCGCTGGAGGACTGGCGCAAATGCGTGAGCGTCAATCTGGAGGGCTGCTTTCTGGCGGCGAAATACGCCGCACCTTTGATGAAGGCGGCAAAGGCCGGGTCGATCATCGTGACATCCTCCACCGCAGGGCAATACGGCTATCCGAACCGGGCGCCTTATTGTTCGGCCAAATGGGCGGTCATCGGCCTGATGAAGACGCTGGCGATGGAGCTTGGCCCCTTTGGCATCCGCGCCAATGTAATCTGTCCCGGCGCGGTGGAAGGGCCGCGGATGGAAGGGGTGCTGGAGCGCGAGGCGGCGGCCAAGGGCATGACCCGGGATGAGGTCTATGCGGGCTATGCCTCCGGCACCTCGATGGGACGGTTTGTGGAGGCCAGCGATATTGCCAATATGGCGGTTTTTCTGGGGTCGGACGCGGCGCGGCTGGTATCGGGGCAGGTGATTGCGGTTGATGGCCACACGGAGAATCCGGACCCGAAGCTGTGACGGTGGAGTGGCGGGCGGAAACGCTTGCCCAACGGTGAAATGTTCTGCCCGGCTGCAAGGCAGGCGCAGCCCTCGGTGTTAGGTGGAACCGCTGCTGATCGCGGCGCTGAGCGCTCTGAGCCGTCCCGGCAGCTGCCGGGCGGTGATATCCGCCTCGCGCACCAGATTGTCGAAATGGCTGGTGAAGGTGGCAATCCGCTCCTTGTCGCGGAAGGCCAGATAATGCGAGCCGGCATAGAACACCCCTAGGAGCGGGCCGAAGATGGTGATCGGTGAGGAATAAAGCCGCTTGGCATCAAAGAGATAGATGCGCAGGCGGGGGTAGAGTTGCTCACAGAGGCGTTCAAAGTGGGTAAGCTGCTCCCGCCGGATCTCTGCCGACAGCCCCTCATAGTAGCCGACGCCCTGAGCAAAGCTCTCCAGCTCATAGATGGGCATGGCGATTTCATAATCGGAGGCTGATTGGCGCATCCATGTCAGACGATCCTCCGACGCGCCGATGGCCTGATCGGCGGTGCGGCCCAGATGCGGGGCATATTCCCATTCCAGCAGGGCGCGGGTTTTCAGCATGTCGGGCAGGGCGGCGGGCACATGGCGGATCTTGTAGCCCTGTGCCTCCTGGTGCCATTCAAAGATACGTTCATCCACCAGCGCGCGGGGGGCCGCGGTCATCGTCAGGCTGGCGGCCACCAGATCGGCGGCGTTCTCCGGGCGGTCCGACAGGCTGAGGAGCCAGTCGGCAGAGACGCCGAGGGCCGCGGCGCAGGCGCCGACCACATGGGCGTTCGGCAGCCGCGCGCCGGCGTCGGTCAGCAGTTGCGAGATGGTGGAGCGGTCGACGGCGATGGCGCGGGCCAGCGCGCTCTGGCTGAGGCCGCTGTCGCTGAGCGCGCGGTTGAGACGCAGGCGGAACTGTTCGGCGCGCAGCCGTTTGTCCAGAATTTCAATCATGTGGTGATTATTATCACCATTGCTGAATTTTGTTAATCATATTCCGAATTCTGCATCGTGTCGCGCCGGGGTAGGCCTGAGGGGAGCCGGAAAAACAGGAGGATGCGGATGGAAACGCGGGCGCGATCCGTGGCGAAGGCGGTGATCTGGAACCTGCTTGGCCTGATAATGATGGCAGGCGTTGGCTGGCTGGTGACCGGATCTGCCGGGCTGGGCGGCAGGCTTGCGATCCTGAACAGCTGCGTCGGGTTCCTGTGCTATGTGATCTATGAACGGGTCTGGGCAGGCGTGGGCTGGGGGCGGCGGCATGTCTGATCCGCATACCGCCCGCAGCGCTGGCCTAGACCGTTTCGTGCTTAATCCGGGGCGGGTCGAATGGGGCACGCTGGGGCTGATGCTCGGCTGTTACGCGGTCTGGGGCGCGGCACTGATCTGGCTGCCACCTCTATCGGTCTGGCTGGCGGTGCCGGTTCTGGCCTGTCTGATCACGTTGCATTCCTCGCTTTGTCATGAGGCGCTGCATGGGCATCCGTTCCGCCTGAGGGCGCTGAACGAGGCGCTGATGGCGCTGCCACTGAACCTTGCCATTCCTTATGGCCGGTTTCGCGACACCCATCTGGCGCATCACCGGGATGAGCGGCTGACCGATCCTTATGATGATCCCGAAAGCAATTACCTGGATCCGGCGCGCTGGCGGCGGCTGGGGCTGCCGGCGCGGCTGCTGCTGCGGGTGAACAACACGCTTCTGGGGCGGGTGCTGCTGGGGCCGCTGCTGGGGCAGATCCGTATTATGGTGGCGGACTGGCGGCTGATCCGGGGCGGGAGCATGGCAGTGCTGCGCGACTGGCTGCTGCATATCTTGGGGGCTGGGCTGACGTTGTGGCTGGTGGGACAGAGCGCGCTGCCGCTATGGGCCTATCTGCTGGCGGCCTATCTGGGGCTTGCGATCCTGAAGATCCGCACCTTTCTGGAGCATCGCGCCCATGTCAGCCCGGCGGCGCGCACGGTGATCATCGAGCGGGGCGGTGTTCTGGGGTTTCTGTTTCTGAACAACAACCTGCATGTGGTGCACCATAGCCATCCGGGGGTGCCCTGGTACGCGTTGCCGAAGCTGTACCGAAGTCGGCGCGCGGAGTTTCTCAGGCGCAACGAAGGCTATGCCTATCCGTCTTATGGCGCGGTCCTGCGCCGATATGCGCTGCGCGCAAAGGATCCGGTGGCACATCCGATCTGGTCAGAGCGCCGATAGCGCCCCATAAGGGCGGTATGACATTGTGGATCCCCATCGCTATCGCCGCGGCCAGTTTCCAGACGGTTCGCTTCATGCTGCAAAAAGTGCTGAGCAGCGTCACGCTGTCGTCGGCCGGCGCGACCTTTGCCCGGTTTGTCTATTCGGCGCCGGTGATCTGGGCCGGATTGCTGGCCTATCTGGCGATATCGGGGCAGGGGATGCCCGCGCTGACCGGGCGGTTCTGGGTGTTTGCCACCATTGGCGGGACGGCGCAGATCCTTGCGACCGTCTGCGTGGTGGCGCTGTTTCGCCAGCGCAATTTTGCCGTGGGCATCACCTTCAAGAAAACCGAGGTGATTCAGACCGCGCTGGTGGGGCTGGTGGTGCTGGGCGATCAGATCACGCCGCTGGGCTGGCTGGCCATTGTCATCGGCCTCTGCGCGGTGCTGGTGCTGTCGAAGACGCCCGAAAGCAAGGGGCCGTGGTGGCGGCATCTGTCCAGTCCGGCGTCGCTGCTGGGGCTGGGATCGGGGGTGCTGTTTGCCTTTTCCGCGGTGAGCTACCGCGCCGCCTCGCTTGAGCTTGACGCGCTGGCGCCTGCGTTTCGTGCCGGGGTCACGCTGGCCATTGTGGTGAGCCTGCAGACGCTGTTCATGCTGGTCTGGCTGAAGTGGCGGGAGCCGGGCGAAATCGCGCGGGTCTGGGCGGCGCGGCGGGTGGCAATCTGGGTGGGCCTGACCAGCATGGCGGGATCCTTCTGCTGGTTCTGGGCCTTCACCCTGCAGAACGCGGCCTATGTAAAGGCGCTGGGACAGATCGAATTGCTGTTGTCCCTGCTGGCATCGGTGCTGTTTTTCAGGGAACAGATCACGCGCCGGGAAATCCTGGGCATGGGCTTGCTGATCCTGTCCATTCTGGCACTGCTGCTGGCGATCTGAGCGATCGTGCGGGCAAGGCAACTGGCCGGGGGTCAGCCGTCCTGCGGCATCGGATAGCCGTTCAGCCGCAGAAAATGGCTCGATTCATCATCATTGCGAAAGAACGGCACGCTTGCGGGCGGGCCTTCCTGGCGGATGCGGCGGGTGACCTCGGCGAGCACCACCTCGGTGATGAAGGGCAGATCATAGGTGCGCACCTGGCTGAGCGGGATCCATTGCAGGTGCGACAGCTCATCCGAGGCGCGGGAGAAATCGTCGATATCGCTGCTGACATGCGCCGCATCCACCAGAAAGAACCGCGCATCAAAGCGGCGCGGGCGACCGGGGGGCGTGATGGCGCGAAAGACAAATTGCAGCGCCTCGGCGGCAGGCAGATGACCGGTCGCGGCAAATTCGACCCAGTCGGGGGTGGGGGCTGTCGGCCAGCTGCCGGGCTGCCCGAGGATGAGGCCGGTTTCCTCCCACAGCTCGCGGATGGCTGCGGCGGCAAGGGCGTGATGCAGATCCTCCTGCGCCTGCTCCGTCAGCCGTTCGCGACAGAGGGGCGGCAGGGCGCTGGCGAGCGGCACATCGGCGTCGCCCGGATCGACGGCGCCGCCGGGAAAGACCACCTTGTTGGGCATGAAGGCGGCCTTTGCCCCGCGCTGCCCCATCAGCACCTGAGGGTCGTCGCCCATCCGGTCGCGCACGGCGATAATTGTCGCGGCGTTGCGGATCGGTGTTGTGTCCCGGCGGGCAGTGGCGGCATCGGCGTAGCCGGTGTCCATGGTTGCCTGGGCCGGGCTGGGCGATTTGCTCATGTCTGGGTCTTCCTGTCGATTTTCGGGATCAGCTGTCCTTGCCGAAGCCGTGCATCCGGCGTGCCCATTGATAGGCGATCACGATGCCTTTCATCCGTGGCAGGAGGAACAGCGAGGACAGCAAACAGCCCAGCGAGAACACCGTGAAGGTGACCATCGGCTCGGGCCGCCAGGTGAAATAGACCACATGCAGCAGCGGGGCCATGATGTGGCCGACCAGCAGAATGGTCAGATAGGCCGGGCCGTCATCGGCGCGCGCATGGGTGAGATCAAGCCCGCAGTTGGAGCAGCTGTCGTTCACCTTCAGATAGGAGTGCAGCAGCTTGCCTTCGCCGCAGTTGGGGCATTTGCACCGCCAGCCGCGCAGAACCGCGGGCATGGTGGGGCGGTCTTCCTGATCGTTCGATTGAATATCGGCCGAAAGGGCCACAGATGACTCGGTCATGACAAATCCTATCTTTTGTCCGCTTATCTGAGCGTTTCTCCCATAAGTTTAAAGAGGCAGTGCGCCACAGTGCGTCGGCATGCCGCAAGACTGCGCTGCCAAGTGCTTCAGTGCAATGGACGGTTGAAGCTTTCTGCGACGGTTTTGAAGTTTTTGCGACGGAACCCGGATGGGGCTGCGTTTTGTTTCTGTGATCGGCAGCATGGGGCTGCCTGCTGCAAGAGGACGCGCAGATATGAAGCATACCAATTTTATTGCCGCTGTTGTTGCTGTCGGAGCTCTGATCGGGGCCACCGGTGCGATCGCCAAACCAGGGTTTGCGGGCAAGGGCGGGCATGGTCCACGGATGAGCTTTGAGGAGATGGACACCAATGGTGATGGTCAGGTCACCAGGAGCGAGATGGAAGGTCTGCGCGAGGCGCGCTTTGCTGCGGCGGATGCGGATGGCGATGGCAAGCTGACGCTGGCGGAGATGGAAAAGGCTGCCGAGGCCCGTGCCAAGACCCGTGCCGCAGCGATGCTGGAGCGGATGGACGCCGACAAGGATGGCGCGCTGAGCCTGGATGAGTTGCCGAAACCGCGCCGGATCGGAAAGATGTTTGACCGCGCCGATGCCAATGACGATGGTGCAATCAGCAAGGATGAATTCGAAGCTGCCCGGGCAAAGCTCCGTGACCGCCATGGCGCTGGTCACCGACCACGCGCCGGGGCGCAGGACAGCGGGACGGAACAGAACTGATCCGATACGACAGGTGCATAATTCTGCCGATACCCTGCAGCGGGCCCGTGATGAGGGCCCGCTGATGTCACCGCCTGACGTCAAGGCGGCGGCTGATGCGGGCGCTGCGGATGGTCCTGTGTTGGATGATCCCGATGGCGCCTTGCTGATCCGATTTGCGGCGGGCGACCGCGATGCGGCGGGTTTGCTGACCTCGCGGCTGGCGCCTCGGGCCTTAGGGGTTGCGATGCGGGTTCTGGGCAACCGGGCCGAGGCCGAGGATATCGCCCAGGAGGCAATGGTGCGCCTGTGGCGACAGGCGGAACATTGGGAACCCGGACGGGCGCGGCTGTCGACCTGGCTCTACCGTGTGGTGATGAACCTCTGTATCGATCACAAGCGCCGCCTGCGCGGGGGGCATGTGGATCTGGATGCGATACCCGATCCGCCCGATCCGTCGAAATCCGCCGCAGAGAAGATGCAGGATGGCGCGCGGCAGGATGCTTTGCAGGCGGCTTTGATGCAGCTGCCGGAGCGTCAGCGGCAGGCGGTGGTGCTGCGCCACATTGAGGATCTGCCGAACCCGGAAATTGCCGGGATCATGGACATCAGCGTCGAGGCGGTCGAAAGTCTGACCGCGCGGGGCAAGCGGGCGCTGGCGGCTCTTCTTGCCGGGCGGCGGGCTGAACTGGGGTATAGTGATGGTTGATAAAACTGGAAAAACTGCGCCCGCGGATATGGGCGATGATGCGCTGCATGAGCTGGATTCGGCGGCGCTGGATGCTGCGGAGCTGGTGCTGGACGATCTGTTTGCCGAGGCGCGAACCGCCGCACCGATGGCGCTGCCCCCGGCATTGGAGCGCGCGATCCTGAGCGATGCACAGGCGACGCAGGCGGCGATCCTGCAGCGCAGCGTGCCTGTGGGGGATCTGGCGGCTGAGCCCGCTGATATGCGCGACCGGATTTTTGCCGGGCTGCGGGATCTGCTGGCCGGGCTGGGCGGATGGCCTGCCCTAGGAGGCCTTAGCGTGGCGGGCGCGGCGGGGTTGTGGATCGGGCTGGCGCCGCCGTCGTTCCTGCCCGACCCGGTGAGCCTTGCCGGGCTGGAGATGAGTGAGGATGCGTTGCCGGATGACAGTTACGATCTGGCGGTGGTGCTGAGCGAGGAGATGGAATGACCAACGAACCCCCCAGACCTGAGCGGCGTCGCTGGATGCGCTGGCTTCTGATTGCCTCTCTGGCGCTGAACCTGGTGATTGTCGGCATTGTGGGCGGGGCCGCCTGGCGGTTTGCGGGCGGCAGGGCCGCTGCCGGGATGCCACCGCCGGTGGGCGCGATATTGTTCCGGGATCTGGAGGTCGAGACCCGCCGTAGCCTGCGCAAAGCGGCAGAAGGCGAGCACGGCAGCTATCAGGGACGGCGTCAGGCCGAGGGGCGCAAGGTGGTGGATCTGCTGCGGGCCGACCCCTTTGATGCCGAGGCGCTGAGCGGAATGCTGGATGAACACGCCGAGCGGCGGCATGGGTTCCAGCGCTCGGTGCAGGCGGCCTGGCTGGATCAGGTGGTGGCGATGAGCCCGGTCGAACGGGCGGCCTATGCCGACAATCTGGAACAGCGGATCAAACATCCGCGTCGGCGCCGGTGGCCGCATTGAGCCATTGCTGCGCAGGCTAACAGGCATGAGGTGCGTATGACCGGGATATAGCACCTCGTCGAATTGCAACCATACCAAACGGGGCAGTGAGAGGATCGCTGCCCCGTTTCATGTTTCTGGACCCTTTGGCTGCTCGGCCGGTCCTGCCTGCGTCTGTGCCAGTGGCCTGCCGGGTTGTCCCGGTCTGTGGCCGCTGGCGCCCATAACACTGTCCCGTGTCTGGTGGTCGTGGTCTGTGTCCTGCGCCGCGCCATGGTCCGCGCGGATATCTCTGAGCCGTTTGCCCCGCAAGAAGTCCCGGAGCCGTGGTGGACTGCGTCAGGCGGCAAGCTCCGCGAGCGAGACCTGATTGCGTCCGGCATGTTTGGCCGCGTAAAGCGCCCGGTCGGCATTGGTGATCAGGGCGCTGACGGCGCTGTCCTGATCCTGAGGCGACAGCGCGGTGCGGCTGTGCTGATCTGCCGGGGTCGATCGCCCGCCGATCACCGCACCGATGCTGATGGTCACATAGATCGGTGTCTCGACACCGGCGATGTGAAACGGCTTGCTGTTGATCCGGTTACAGAGATCGCTGGCGGCGGCCTCGGCCATGGCCTCGCCGATCGCGGGCATCACGATCATGAATTCCTCGCCGCCGATGCGGGCGAGCAGGTCTACCGGGCGCAGCGCGGTCTGCAGGCGCTTGGCCGCTTCGATCAGCACGGCGTCACCAACCGGGTGGCCGTAGAGGTCATTGATCTGCTTGAAGTGGTCCAGATCGGCCAGCATGACGGCAAATGTCTCGCCGGTCTTGGCCGATGTCTGCGCGACGCGCTCCAGAAATGGCTTGGCATAGCGGCGGTTGAAGAGGCCGGTCATCGGGTCTTCGACGGCGGCGCGCAGCCCGTTGCGCAGATTGTCGCGCAGCTGGTCGATCCGCGCCTTGTTGCGCAGCTGGCTATCCAGTCGCAGCGCCAGTTCGGCGACATCGAACCCGGACTGGAGCACATCATGAGCGCCCCGGTCCAGAGCTTCTGCGGCGATGGCGGGATCGGCGGGGTGGACGACAGCGATGACGACGGATTTCCGGGTGGCGGCGCGGGCGCGCAGGTCGGCCAGCAGGCGCAGGCCCTGCGCCAGCGTATTGCGGCCGAGTTCGATCACGATGGCATCCGGCACCGGTTCGCGCATCAGCGGATGCACCGCGCTGAACTGGTGGTTGCACAGGTGGTAGGGAACCCGCGGCGCGAGCTGCGCCTGCCAGTAGACCGCAGTGGCGGTCTGTTCGGTGACCAGCGCGACATGGGCGCCGCTCAGACCGGCGCTGATATGCGGGCTGGACAGGGGAAGGGCATAGCCATGCGAGCCGCCCTGTTGCAGATGCAGCTCTTCCTGGGTGCTGCTGGCGCGCAGCAGGCTGCGGATGCGGGCCTGAAGCATGGTGTCGTCGAGCGGCTGGCACAGCACGTCGTCGATGCCGGCGCTGAGAGCGGCCAGACGGCGGTCGGCGTCGCTGTCGCGATCAATGGCGATCATCGGGATTTCGGCAAGCTGGTCATCTGCGGCCAGCGCCTGTTTCACATCCATCGCCTCGCCATCGGGCAGTGACATCGCGCTGAGGATCAGGTCGGGGCGGCAGCGTCTGGCGGTCTTGGCAATATCGGCGACCGTTTCGGCCTGAACCACCCGGTAATAGGCGGCGGACAGCTGGACCTTTAGCATGATCCGGTTGGTCGCAACCCCGTCGATGATGAGGATAGTGCCCTGCACGTGGTGCCCTTTCGCCCCTTGCATTGGAATTGACTCAAGTTTTAATGAGACTGGTTAACAAACCCTTTCGTATTTTCATCAATTTGACAGCGAAGTGTCAGGAATGTGTGCCCATATGCTATTTTCCGCCGATGCAGCCGAGACTTTGGGCTTAAAAGCGCTTGCCTGGCTGGCGGGCAATGATGAGTTGCTGCCGGTTTTTCTGGGCGCAACCGGAGCGAGCGAGGCGGATCTGCGCGATCAGGCCGCAAATCCCGAGTTTCTGGGGTCCGTCCTTGATTTTCTGACCATGGATGACGCCTGGGTCATGCAGTTCTGCGACAGTGTCGGGCTGGCCTATGATCAACCGATGCAGGCGCGGATGGCGTTGCCCGGCGGTTCGCAGGTGCATTGGACCTGAGCCACGCGGCAGCGACGCCCAGCCACGACTCCCAGCCGGGACGGCAGGTCTGCAATGGCTGTGATGGCGGGAATGTGACGCTGACGTGCGCAGCCGGTGGGCGCGGTGTTAACCGGTTTGATTAACCTCTCTGAACCAGGCGATCTGGGCGGTGCTGCCGCGCTCTGGCGTGGGGCGTGGCAATCGCCTATGACTCGGGCGACGTCTCCGGCAGCCTGCGGGCAACCGTTCCGCGTCTGACCCGTTGCGCTGATGTCAGGGCGCGGGATGAAACAGAGCTTTGATCTAGGAGAGCCCATGCCCGTTGATGCCCTGTTGTTCGACAAGGACGGAACCCTGTTCGACTTTGCCGAGACCTGGAACCGCTGGACCCGGCGGATGCTGGAGCTGCTGTCGGACGGCGATGCCGAGCGGTTGCAGGCGATGGCGGCGGCCATCGACTTTGATCTTCAGACCGGAGAGATCCTGCCCAGCAGCCTGGTGATCGCCTCGACCAATCGACAGGTTGCCGAGGCTCTGGCGCCATATGTGTCGACGATGGATCTGGATGCGTTGGAGCGTTACATGGCTGAAAGCGCCGGGGCGGCAGAGCTTGCAGAGGCGGTGCCGCTGGCGGCCTTCCTTGATGATCTGCTGGCGCGGGGCAAGGTGCTTGGGGTGATGACCAATGATGCGGAACTCTCGGCCAAATCGCAGCTGAGCCGCGTCGGTGTGCTGGATCGCTTTGCCTTTGTGGCGGGGTTCGACAGCGGCCATGGCGCAAAGCCGGATGCCGATCCGCTGCTGGCCTTCTGCGCCGCCACCGGGATCGCACCTGAGCGGACGGCGATGGTGGGCGACAGCCTGCACGATCTGGAGGCCGGTGCGGCGGCGGGGATGCGACGGATCGCGGTTCTGACCGGCCTTGCCGGGGCGGCGGAGCTGGAAGCGCATGCCGATGTGGTCCTGCCGGATATTGGCCATATCCCGGCCTGGCTGGATCGCTGACCGGCGGTCAGGGTTTGACGGACTGGACACATATGCCCAGAAATATGTGTTCTGAGACGGTTTGGCGCTGAAAAGCGACAAAACCTGTCGGGAACAGGCATTCCTGCCCGGTGTGAACAGGGCCTGCTGAGAGACATGAGCCGGCGGTCGGGCGCATCTCAATGTGTCTGCTGCGGCTGGATGACAGCAGGGGAGGGCCGCCATGACATCCGAGACCAGATCCAGACGGCGCGGTGGTGGGCGCGCGGGGGCAGCTGCCCGGCGCGGCGATGCGGTGATCGAACAGATGCCCTGGTCGATTCCGCGCAACATCGACCGCCCGGTGGAACCGCTGGGGCCTGAGGGGGTTGCGGCGATCCATGACGGCGCGATGCGGATCCTGGAAGAGATCGGCATCGTGTTCCTCAACGATGAGGCGCTTGCGATCTTCAGGGAAGCGGGTTGCAAGGTGGTCGGCGACCGCGTGCATCTGGATCGTGAGTTCGTGATGGAGATGATCGCCAAGGCACCATCTGAGTTCACCATCACCCCGCGCAACCCGAACCATAGCCTGCCGGTGGGCGGCAATCACCTGCTGTTCGGCAATGTCTCCTCGCCACCGAACTACTGGGACATGTCGCTCAATGCGAAGGTGGCAGGCACCCGCGAGCAGTGCCAGAACCTGCTGAAGCTGACCCAGTATTTCAACTGCATTCATTTTGCCGGTGGCTACCCGGTGGAACCCGTGGATATCCATGCCTCGGTGCGGCATCTGGACGTGGTTTATGACAAGCTGACGCTGACCGACAAGGCGATGCACGCCTATTCGCTGGGCAAGGAGCGGGTCGAGGATGTGATGGAGATGGTGCGCATCGCCGCAGGGATTACTCATGAGGAGTTCGAGGCCCGTCCGCATATGTATACCAACATCAACTCCACCTCGCCGCTGAAACATGACCAGCCGATGATCGACGGCTGTCTGCGGCTGGCGCGCCGTGGTCAGGCGATTGTCGTGACGCCCTTTACCCTGGCGGGGGCGATGGCGCCGGTGACCATGGCCGGTGCAGTTGCGCAATCCATCGCGGAGGCGCTGTCGGCCATTGCCCTGTTTCAATATGTGCGCCCGGGGACGCCCTGCGTGATCGGCACCTTTACCTCCAATGTGGATATGAAGTCCGGCGCCCCGGCCTTTGGCACGCCGGAATATATGCGCTCGACCCAGATGACCGGGCAGATGGCGCGCTACTATGGGCTGCCGATGCGATCCTCCGGTGTCTGCGCGGCGAATGTGCCTGATGGGCAGGCGATGTGGGAGACCTCCAATTCGCTCTGGGCGGCGGTGCAGTCCGGCACCAATATGGTCTATCACGCGGCGGGCTGGCTGGAAGGCGGGCTGATCGCCAGCCCCGAGAAATTCATCATGGATTGCGAAATTCTCCAGCAGATACAGCGCTATATGCAGCCTGAGATCATTGGGACCGGCCCTGAGGATATCGCGTTGGACGCCATTCGCGAGGTCGGGAACGACGGCCATTTCTTTGGCATCCAGCACACTCAGGACCGCTACAGCACCGCGTTTTACCAGCCCTATCTGAGCGACTGGCGCAATTACGAGGCCTGGGAGGCGGCAGGCGCCATCTGGACCCCGCAGCGCGCCCATAACCTGTTCAAGGAGATCATCGCCCGGTTTGAGGCTCCACCGCTGGATCCCGCTCTGCGCGAGGAGCTGGCGGAGTTTGTCGCGCGGCGAAAATCCGAGGGAGGTGCCCCCACGGACTTCTAATCCCGGTTGAGGGGAAGTTTCGCCTGTTCGGACCTCTGCCATTAATTGATGCGATTGTATAAATCAGGGCGGTCTAACGAGAGAATCGCAACCATGACTGATCCGGATACCGCGACCTTGCTACGGGCCCGCTTGCCGATGGTGGCGTTGGGGGCTGGCAGCGGGTTTGCCTTCTGGCTGCTGGCGCGGTCCTGGGATCAGACGGTCCTGCCGGAGGCCGGGTTCCTGGCGGTATTTGCGTTTCTCTCCAGCTTTTGCGGTGCGGCGCTTGCGATGATTGGCCCGCTATCGCTGGCGCGGGCGCTGCGGGGGGCGCTGTGGATCGCGCTGCCGATCACGGGTCTGATGCTGCTGGCGGGAACGCGGTACGAGGTCGCAACAGGTCTCTTTGACAACGAAGTTCTGGTCCTGGTGGCCGTGGTGCTGGTGGCGATCGCCTGCCCCTTTGTTCTGTTGCGGATGTCGCAGCCGGGGCGCTGGATGCGTTTTGCTGATCTGTCGTCGGCCAGCTGGGGGATGCTGTTCCGCCTGTCCTGTGGCGCCGGGTTTGTTCTGGTGTTCTGGATCTTGGGATTCCTGTCCCATGCGCTTCTTGATCTGGTGAACATCACCCTGCTGGAGGATATCGCCGAGATCGACTGGCTGGCGCTGATGCTGAGCGGCGCTGTCTTTGGGCTGGGGCTGGCGGTGGTGCAGGATCTGGGTGGCAGCGGCGCGCCTCAGCTGCTGTTCCGGCTGCTCAGCCTGCTGTTGATCCCGGTGGCGCTGGTGGTCGGCCTGTTCCTGGCCGCTATCCCTGTGCAGGGGTTGTCCAGCGCCTTTGGCCAGCTGTCGTCGGCGGGAACCCTGATGGCGATGGCTCTTGTGATGATGATGCTGGTCTGCGTGGCGCTGACCTGGCAACAGCACCCGAGCGGGGTCAACGGGGCTGCCGCGCGCCTGCTGGCGGGTGCGCTGATGCTGGTGACCGGGCTTGCCGTCTGGGCGGTGCTGATGCGCGTGCGGCAATATGGCTGGACCCCGGATCGGGTCTATGCGCTGTGGTTCGCGGCGGTCTTGCTGCTGCATGGGCTGGCCTATGCAGGCTGTGCCGTCTTTGGCGGGTCAGCGTGGTCCGGTCGGCTGCGACGGGCGGCTGTTGGCCTTGCGCTGGTGACCGCGGCCGCCTTGGCCCTGATCCTGACACCGGTTGTGGATGCCGGGCGCATTGCCGCCAAGAGCCAGGTGGCGCGGGTGCTGGCGGGCGAGGCCGATGCGGCGGAATTGCCCCTGTGGCAGATGGCGCATCGGTGGGGGACGGCCGGGCGCGACGGGCTGGAGCAGCTGGCGGACTATGCCGAGGCCTCGGGCAACACGGATCTGACGACCCGGCTGCAAGAGGCGCGCAGTGCCGCGACCTATTGGGAACTGGCGGCGGATGTGCAGGATGTCACCGATGATCTGCGCCGGGACCTGCTGGAGGTGATGCCGGTGCAGCCAGCCGGAGCGGTGCCGACTCCTGAGGATTTCAGGGGGCTGAGACGTTATCAGCTGGTCCGCTGGATCCGGGGCTGCAAACAGCTGTTGCCGGATGGCGCCGCCGGATGTGTGCTGGTTCGCGGGCCACTCGGGGTGAGTGCTAATGCGGCCGACGATCAGGCGCTGCTGTTGTTCAGAGAGGGCCGCAACGGTGCCCAGCTTGAGAGTCTGGCCCTGCGGTTTGGCCCGGATGGGGCCGAGATGCTGGGCAGCGTTCTGCTTGGAGAGGCGGCCCGGACAGAGCAGACCATAGCGCAGGTCGAGGCCCTGCTGGCGGCGGCGCAGGCGGGTCGTTTCGAAATCTCGCCCGCGCGGCAAAATACGTTGAAACTGGGCGATTTGGAGGTTCTGATAACCCCCTGATCGACGGTTGAGGGAAAACCGTAGCAATTTTAATTGTTGGCCCTTTATTAACCAGGCTGGGCCAAAAGTAGAGACATGTAGCAAGGGGCCAGTGATGCACGGTCTGATCAACAGGGCATTCCAGGCGTTTGTCAGCACCACCTTCGGAACGGAGAGCTGGCAGGCGATTATGGATTCGGCAGAGCTCGGCTTCAGCGAGTTCGAAGCCATGCTCACCTACACGGATGAACAATCCCAGACCATGCTGCACACCGCCGAAGAGCTACTGAGGCGTCCGCTGCCTGAAATGCTTGAGGATATGGGCACGTTTCTGGTGTCGAACCCGCAGCTGGAGTCGCTGCGCAGATTGCTGCGGTTTGGCGGGGTTAACTATGTGGAATTCCTGCATTCTCTGGACGATCTGCCGGATCGTGCGCGGCTTGCGGTATCGGATCTGAACCTGCCCGGACTGGAACTGATCGAACAGGCGCCGGGGCAATTCGAACTGCATTGCCAGCCGGGTCTGCCGGGCTATGCCCATGTTTTGATGGGCGTGCTTCGGGCGATGGCGGATGACTACGGCGATCTGGTCTTCCTTGACCACTCCGGCACGCAGGACAATGCCGAGGTGATATCGATCACATTGGTCGAAACCGAATTTGCCGAAGGCCGGGCCTTCGATCTTGGGGCCCATTCGCTATGATGCTGAGCATGCAGGAAATCTCCTCCATCGCCAATGAAATCTGCCCAATGCATGTGGTCATTAACCATGAGGGTCGGATTACCGGGGTCGGACCGACGCTGCGAAAGCTGCGCCCGGATACGGAATGGCTGGGCAGCAGGTTCTTTCGGATCTTTGATCTGGCGCGGCCGCGCCGGGTGCGCTCGACCGAGGATCTGATGAAGACGGCAGGGGCCAAACTGCACCTCAATTTCCGCGATGCGCCGCAGACCGGCCTGAAGGGGGTTCTGGCACCGTTTCCAGAGGGAAAGGGTGGGTTCATCAACCTGTCTTTTGGTATTTCCGTGCTTGAGGCCGTGCGTGATTATGACCTGACCAGCGCCGATTTCTCCCCCACCGATCTGACCATCGAGATGCTCTATCTGGTTGAGGCCAAATCGGCCGCGATGGAGGCGTCACGCCAGCTGAACCTGCGCCTGCAGGGGGCAAAAATCGCCGCCGAGGAACAGGCCTTCACTGATACGCTGACCGGGGTCAAGAACCGCCGCGCGATGGATCATATCCTCAACCGGCTGATCGCCTCGGGCCGGGATTTCTCGTTGATGCATGTGGATCTGGATTTCTTCAAAGAGGTCAACGACACGCTTGGTCACGCCGCCGGCGATACCGTGCTACAGCGGGTGGCAAAGCTTATGGTGCAATGTACCCGCCAGAACGACACCGTTGCGCGGGTCGGCGGGGATGAGTTTGTTCTGATCTTCGAGGGGCTTATTGACCGGATCCAATTATCGGGCATCGCGCGCCGTCTGATCGCCAGCATTGAAGAGCCGATCCCTTTTGGCGACAAGACCTGCAAGATCTCGGCAAGCGCAGGCACCGCGCTTTCTACGATGTTTTCTGCCGGGCTGGATGCCGCGACACTGCTCAATCAGGCCGATGTGGCGCTCTATGCGGCGAAAAACGCCGGGCGGGCGCGCCATTTCTTTTACCAACCGGGTATGGAAGACAAAGACACCGTCAAGCCGATTTAAGCGGCTGTTCCGCGGCGGCGCGACCTGCGCGCGGCCTTCAGGCGTCTGATGCTCCCTGCGGCCTGATTTCGCGACCGGCGAGTTGGACCTGTCTCATCGGCAGACGTCGCTGGAGGCGCATCGGAGGCAGTTTTTCAGATGGATTTGCCAGATCACCCGTTGCGCAGGGGCTCAGCATCTGCGGGGAAAACGGGTGATATATTCGAGACCTGGATACCCTTTGAACCCACCAACAGGACCAGTTGGGTCTCAAGCGCGTAGGCATCTCTAAGCAAAATCTGGGGAGATACAGTGGCAGCCCGTAGGGGAATCGAACCCCTCTTTCCAGGTTGAAAACCTGGCGTCCTAACCGATAGACGAACGGGCCACTTGGTCTGTGAGGGGGTGTTTACTGAGTACGCTGCCCCGGTGCAAGAGAGATTTTCACAAGAAGACCAGTTTTTTTCCAAATCGCAAAAATCTCTGCAAGCTTCTGAAAAACCTCAGAATATAATCAGAGCTTTTCGGATTTATTCGAACGGGCCGTTTGCCGGTGTTGCAAGGGAACATGACGGCGGGAGACCCGCAGGCAGGCCACGCAGACGCGCAAAAGGCAACAGGGGCGTCACGATCAGCAGGGATATGCAAGGGGAGGAAAAGTGGCAGCCCGTAGGGGAATCGAACCCCTCTTTCCAGGTTGAAAACCTGGCGTCCTAACCGATAGACGAACGGGCCACTTGGTGTGAGCGGGTGTTTAGTGGCTCAGGCCGGAAGCCGCAAGCCAAAAAACACCGGCATCGCGATTTATTTTGTCCCCGCCAAAAGCTGGAGATTGTTGTGCTCTCCCTGGCTCTGCTGGCGGCGCGCGGTCAGGCCTCTGCCGCATCCTCCAGTCGCAGCTGCACCGACTGTCGGCCGCCCCAGGTGTTGATTTCAAGGCGCCCGGCAAAATGGAACCGCGCGCCGCCGTGGTCCAGCAGGCGCTGGCCCAATGGGGTGTCAAAGGCACCAAAGCAGATGGCGTCAATCCCGCTGCTCAGCCCGTCGCTGAGCGAGAGTTTCAGATGGCTTTCACCAACCCGTTTGGCAAAGCGTACCTGCAGATCGGGGAACCCGTAGCGCGGGGCCGGTGCGCCCGCGCCGAAGGGGCCCGCCTGTTCAATCTGTTCGATCAGCGATACCGTGGCGGCGCCCGGCATCAGCATTCCGTCGAGCTTCAGGTCGCTTGGTCCCAGATCACCGGCGCCTTGCTTCGCCAGCAGCTCGCTCAGCCGTGCCATGGCGGGCTCCAGCTGGTCGCGCGCGACAGTCAGACCAGCGGCCATCTTGTGACCGCCGCCCTTGATCAGCAGCCCTTCGGCGGCGACCCGCTGGATCGCGGCGCCAAGGTCGATGCCGCTGACAGATCGGCCCGACCCCTTGCCCTCGTCGCCGTCAAGGCCGATGACAATGGCGGGGCGACCTGCGGCCTCCTTCAGGCGCGAGGCGACAATGCCGACAACGCCCGGATGCCAGCCCTCGCCTGCGGCCCAGACCAGCGGTGCATCCAGTCCGCGCGCCTCCGCCTGTTCCAGCGCCGCGGCGCGAACGGCGTTTTCAATATCACGACGCTCGGTGTTCAGCTCATCCAGCCGGGCCGCGATTGCCTCGGCCTCGGCAGGATTCGTGGTGGCCAGCAGGCGCGCGCCCAGATCGGCCTTGCCGATGCGGCCACCTGCATTGACCCGAGGCCCAAGCAGGAAGCCGAGGTGATAGGTCGAAGGGGCCGAATCCATCCGCGAGACATCGGCCAGCGCCACCAGGCCGGGGCGCTGGCGGGCGGCCATCACCTTCAACCCCTGACGGACCAGCGCCCGGTTGGCCTCGATCAGCGGCGCCACGTCCGCAACGGTGGCCAGCGCCACCAGATCCAGCAGCGCCATCAGGTCCGGCCCGGTGCCAAGTCCCTTGTCGCGCATCTGGCGGCGCAGCTCGACCAGCATCAGGAACACCACACCCGCGGCGCAGAAATAGCCCAGATCGCCGTCCTCATCCTGACGGTTGGGGTTCACCACCGCCACGCAGTCGGGAAGGGTTTCGCCGCCCAGATGGTGGTCCAGAACCACCACATCGGCGCCTTTGGCGGCGGCAATCGGGCCATGAGACAGCGTGCCGCAATCGACGCAGACGATCAGATCGTGATCTCGCGCCAGGGCGGCCATCGCCTCGTCATTGGGGCCATAGCCTTCGTCGATGCGGTCCGGGACATAGAGCGTGGCGCTCAGGCCGACCTGGTTCAGCCAGACCAGAAGCAGTGCGGCAGAAGACCCGCCATCCACATCATAGTCAGCAAAGACCGCAATCCGCTCGCGCCGCTCCACCGCTTGCAGAAACCGGGCGGCGGCCTTTTCCATATCTTTCATCCGGCGCGGGTCCGGGAGCAGCTCCTTCAGCTGCGGGGTCAGAAAGCCGCTGGCCTCATGCGCCGGGACGCCGCGTCGGGCCAGCACCTGACAGACGGCCGGGGGCAGGGCGGTCTGCTGTTCCATCATCTCGGCGGCGCGGGCGGTGTCCACGTCGGGACCGATCCAGCGACGACCGGTGAGCGAGGTCTCAACTCCCAGAAAGCTCATATCTGCGCCCCTTTCCTGCGTGCCCGCCCCTAGTCCGATACCGGGGCTGACCATGGCAAAGGCCGGATCTGCGCGGACCCGGCCTTTCACCTTTCTTCAAGTACTCAAATCCCGACCGGTGCTGCAAGCCGCACGGTCAGAGCTTACTGATGCGCGCTCAGCGGAGTGCGATAGCTCATCCGGCGCACCGAGCCTGTCTTGGATCGCATCAGCAAGGTGGTGGTCTCAACCCAGCCCGGCTGGCGCTTGATCGACGGCAGCAGCGAACCGCCGGTGACGCCGGTCGCGGCAAAGATCACATCGCTGGTCACCATTTCATCACGGCTGTAGACCCGGTCCAGATCGGTGATGCCAGCCTTGGCGGCGCGGGCTTTCTCATCGTCGTTGCGGAACAGAAGACGGCCAAAGATCTGCCCGCCCATACATTTCAGCGCAGCGGCGGCCAGCACGCCCTCAGGCGCGCCACCCTGGCCCATATACATGTCGATGCCGGTGATCTCGCTTTCGGCGCAATGCATGACGCCCGCAACGTCACCATCGGTGATCAGGCGGATCGAGGCCCCGGTTTCGCGGACCTCGGCGATCATGGCCTCATGACGCGGCCGTTCCAGAATGCAGACGGTGATGTCGCCGGGCGCGCAGTTCTTGGCCTTGGCGAGGGCTTCGACCCGTTCACGCGGGCTCATGTCGAGGGAGACGACATTCTCGGGCAGGCCCGGGCCGACAGCCAGCTTGTCCATATAGGTGTCCGGTGCGTGTAGCATGGAGCCGCGCGGTCCCATGGCAATGACGGTCAGCGCATTGGGCATGTCCTTGGCGGTCAGCGTGGTGCCTTCCAGCGGGTCCAGAGCGATATCGACGCCGGGGCCATTGCCGGTGCCGACTTCTTCGCCGATATAAAGCATCGGCGCCTCGTCACGCTCGCCTTCGCCGATGACCACGACACCTGCGATGTCCAGCAGGTTCAGCTGCTCGCGCATGGCGTTGACGGCGGCCTGATCGGCGGCTTTCTCATCGCCGCGACCGATCAGCGGTGCCGAGGCCAGAGCGGCCTGTTCGGCCACACGGGCCAGGCCGAGCGACAGCAGGCGGTCGTTGAATGCGGCGTCGTTGGTGTCAGAAGTCATAGCCAATGTCCTATCTCAATCCCGGGTCGGTGCCGTCGCATACCCTGCATCTGGCAGCGCGGGCAAGGGCAGTTGGCGGTAACGGCGCGCTGCAATCGACGCCGCTACCGGTGTTTTTCTGCGTTTGGGCCTGTCAGACCTCTTCAATCCGCAGGGCAACGGGTTCGCTTGCCACCACATCGGTCTTGGCGAGGTCTTCCAGCGCGGTCTGCAGGGTGCTGGAGGTGCATTTGTGGGTGACGATCAGCACAGGAGCGGTCGGTTCGGTATGGCCGTATTGGCGCATCCGGTCGATCGAGATGCCGGCATTGCCGAGGGCCGCCGCCACCTTGGCCAGCGCGCCGGGTTTGTCCAGCAGCGCCAGGCGCAGGTAATGCGGTGCGGCCAGGCTCGTGCGGGCGGCGGGGGCATCCTCCAGCGAGGTGGCAGGCTGACCAAAGGTGGCCAGACGAGTGCCACGGGCCAGATCGCAGATATCGCCCAGGACCGCGCTGGCGGTTGGGCCCTCGCCGGCGCCGGGGCCGCGCAGAACGATCTGTTCAACTGCGTCACCTTCGATCACGACCATATTGGTGCCGCCTTCCAGCTGGCCAAGCGGTGAATCCGCCGGCACCAGACAGGGTGTCATGCGCTGTTCCAACCCACGCCCGGTGCGCTGTGCAACGCCGAGAAGCTTGATGCGGTAGCCCATGTCGGCGGCGTGGCGGATATCATCCAGGCTGATGCGCTGGATGCCTTCCAGCTGCACGTCGTCGAAGGCGGGCTTGGTGCCAAAGGCGATGGCCGAAAGGATCGCAAGCTTGTGCCCGGCATCAATGCCGCCCACATCAAGGTTCGGATCGGCCTCAAGATAGCCCAGGCGGCCGCATTCCTCGAACAGGGCATTGTAGCCCTGACCGGTGGCTTCCATCTGGGTCAGGATGTAGTTGCAGGTGCCGTTCATCACGCCCATGACGCGGGTGATCTGATTACCGGCCAGACCTTCGGTCAGGGATTTGATCACCGGAATGCCGCCGGCCACAGCGGCCTCGAAACGGATCACGCGGCCTGCGGCCTCGGCCTGTTCGGCCAAAGCCTGACCGTGGATCGCCAGGAGCGCCTTATTGGCGGTGACCACATCCTTGCCCGCGGCCAGCGCGGCCTCGGTGGCGGCTTTTGCGGCGCCTTCATGGCCGCCCATCAGCTCGACAAAGACATCCACATCGTCGCGGGTTGCCAGCGCCACGGGATCGGTTTCCCAGGCGTAGTCGCCGAGCGGGACGCCGCGATCCTTGCTTGCGTCGCGCGCCGAAACCGCGGTGATCTCGATGCGGCGTCCGGTGCGGGCCTCCAGCATGGCCGCCTGCCGACGGACGATCTTGACCACGCCGGTGCCAACCGTGCCCAAACCTGCGATACCAAGGCGAAGCGGCTCTGTCATAGCTGGGGATCCTTTAATTCCGAAAAGACGTCTCCCCGCCTTAGCGGGTTCGGCGCAGCGGTGCAACGGCAGCAGCGGCTCCGGGCGGACAATTCCGAAGAGCGGGTTTTGGCGGCAGCAATGCAGCCGCATGAGACGGAACAGCAGGGGCTGGGACCAGCGCGGAGGATCCACGCGCAGGGGGATCTCGACCGGCGCCCAAGGCAGGTGTCGCTTAGGGCTGGGCTGCGCGCAGCGCATCGGCGCGGGCCTGAAGGCGGGCAGCGCGGGCCTCCAGCGTCTGCTCGAGCGCTTTGCTCTCCTCGGCGGGGGGCGTCTCGGGGGTCAAGGCCTGCTCCAGCGGAACAAGGGCCGGATAATCGGCACCGCGCAGGTCTGGGGTCAGCCGGTCTTCCAGCTCCGGCACCCGCGCGCAGCCGCAGAGCAGCACGGCCGCGGTCAGCAAGGTCAGGCGCATGGTGGTCCCGTGGCTGATCCATGCCGCCCGCTCGTTATCAGTTGCGGGCATCTGCGGCCGGTTCTCGGGCTCTGCGGTCAACTGCATCAAAACCATCCTTGTTCGCTGTTCCCTTGATGCACATATTGGTGAAAAGGCACAAGCGGGGCTTTTATCTGAACATCTGTTCAGATATCGTTGAGGCATGGCACGTACCCAAGGTTCACATTCCGATATCACAGGCCCACGCATCCGTGCCGCCGCCCTGCAGCTGTTTGCCCAGCATGGGTATGCGGCTGTTTCAATGCGCCAGATCGCATCAGAGGTCGGGGTGCAGGCGGGGGCGCTCTATAACTATACGCCAGACAAGCAGAGCCTGCTGTTCAGCCTGATGGAAGGTCACATGACCGAGCTGTTGCAGGCCTGGCAGGATCAGCGCAGCCCCGATCAGGCGGTTACAACCGGCAGTGCCGAGGACCATGTGGTGGCGCGGCTTGAGGCCTTTACCCGGTTTCACATTCGCTTTCACCTGGAACGGCCCGATGCGGTGTTCATCGCCTATATGGAGCTGAGAAACCTGTCAGAGGACAATTTCGCTGCCATCGAATCCCTGCGCCGCGAATATGAAAATACGCTGGAGACCATCCTGAAGGATGGCGTGCGGCTGGGGGTGTTTCACATCCCCGATACCAAGATCGCGACGCTGGCGGTGATTGCGATGCTGAACGGTGTGATGACCTGGTATCGCAGCGGTGGACGTCTGTCGCTGGATGAGGTCGAGGCGATTTACTGGGATATGGTGCAGAAATCCGTGCGCGCCTGACAGCCCGACAGCGGGCGCGGCGCTGTTGGCGCCGCACCCGCCGGGGCGGTGATGTTTGAGGTCTAATGCGCCGGACGGATAAAGCTGCCGTTGCGCAGATCCCTGAAGGCCTGCCGCAGCTCTTCCTGGGTGTTCATCACGATCGGGCCGTGCCAGGCCACGGGTTCCTCGATCGGCGCGCCTGAGATCAGCAGGAAGCGTAGGCCATCGGGGCCTGCCTGCACGGTAATTTCCTCGCCGCTGCCAAAACGCACCAATGTGCGATCCCCTGACATGTCGCGGATATGCAGCTCTTCGCCTGCGACCTCTTTTTCCAGCAGGACCCCCTGCGGCGGGGCCGCATCGACAAAAGCGCCCTGACCGGCAAAGACATAGGCAAAGGCCCGTCGATAGGTGTCGATGGAGAAGGTCTTTTTCACGCCGGGCGGCACCGAGACATCCAGATACTGCGGGTCGGCGGCAATTCCGTCCACCGGGCCGCGCTTGCCCCAGAACTCGCCCACGATGACCTTTACGCGGGTGCCGTCATCGTCGATGACCTCGGGAATGTCCTTGGCGGTGATGTCCTGATAGCGCGGCGCCGTCATCTTCTGGCTGGCGGGAAGATTGCCCCAGAGCTGGAAGCCGTGCATCTGACCCTTTGCGTTGCCCTTTGGCATTTCCTGATGCAGGATGCCTGACCCTGCGGTCATCCACTGCACGTCACCTGCGCCCAGGACACCGTTGTTGCCGAGTGAGTCGCCATGCTGAACGGTGCCGTCCAGAACATAGGTGATGGTCTCGATCCCGCGGTGCGGATGCCAGGGAAACCCCGCTTCGAAATCCGCAGGGTGGTCATTGCGGAAGTCGTCAAACAGCAGGAACGGGTCCAGTTCACTGGGGTCGTGGAAGCCGAAAGCGCGATGCAGTTTGACGCCTGCGCCCTCCAGCGCCGGAGTGGCGGGGCGGGTCTCTAGGATAGGGCGGATCGACATGGCGGGTCTCCGGTTGCTGATTGCTCCGTCATAAATAGGCCTGTGCGAGTGTGTCGAAAAGCCCTTCCGGTTAACGGCTGATGTGCGGGAGCGCACAGCCGCAGTCGGTACGGCCCCTGGTGCAGCGGTGCCGCGACAACAGGGGGGCTATGCGGTCAGACGCAATCAGGGTACATCCGCCCGGACCGACCCCATGATGCAGGCGGGGTGCGACGAACAGGCTGAGGGAGCAGGTGATGGGCGAGATGACTGGATCGGGCGAGATGAGCGATGAGATTTTGGCAACCGTCAATGCCTCGGCGCCGCGACGGCTGCTGGCGACAGTGATGCTGGTCGTGGTGGGGGCGCTGGTGATCTATGTTGCACTGGCCACTCCGCCTGCCGCGCATTGGCTGGTGTTCCTGCTGGCCATCGGCGGTTTCTGCCTGTGGCTGGCGATGCGTTTGTGGCAGGCGACAGCGTTGCGGATCGAGCTGACAGAACAGGTGCTGCGTAGCTCTGACGGGGCCGTGATCGCCGAGGTCGCAGATGTCGTCGCGGTGGACCGCGGCGTATTTGCGTTCAAGCCGTCAAACGGGTTTCTGATCCGCACCGCCTCAAAGGGCGACCGCAGCTGGCGGCCCGGGCTTTGGTGGCGGTTGGGACATCGCATTGGCATTGGGGGTGTGACGCCGGGGGCGCAGAGCAAATCCATGGCCGAGATCCTCGCCATCATGATTGCACGGCGTGAGGCGGGACAACCACAGGTCTGAGACCGAATTTGTTCGACGAACATAGTAAGGCGCCACCGTTACCGGAGGCGCCTTTGTTGTTCGATCCACTCTTGGGTGGTCCGTAGGGTGTCAGTCTGTTGGCGGTGTGCTGTCGTCATGGCCGCCGCCGCTGCCATCCTGACCTTCGAATTTTACCTGTGGTGCAAAGCGGGGTCTGGTGAAAACGAAGTTCTCGATGTCCATGGCTGGCAGGCCGATGTTGAACGCAGGATCGATGTCGTTGCGGGTTTCCACCAGAATGACCCGCTCCTGATCGGGCATGTTTGGCAGGTTGGCTTTTACCTGCTGGATCGTGGCGTCCTGCCATTCCGCGAACTGTCCGCCGCGCACCTTGGACCAGTCAACGTAGTAGCGGTTGTCCGTCTCGTCCCAGCGGATCACCGAAATTCGCAGGGAGATCGACGAATCCACGCGGATCAGCAGCTTGGCCAGCTCGTGCATACTGTCGATATAGTCCTCGTTGAGCGTGGAAGTCTCCCGCGAGATGAGGTCCGAGATCGTATAGGCGGCCTTGAGGTTCACACCTTCCTGCCGGAAAGCATCGAAATAGGTGTAGATCGCCGCAAAGACACCGAGCAGCAGCGGCATGTAAAAGGCGAATTCCACCGAGACGGAACCGTCGGTCTCTCGCTTGTAGCGGCGAAACAGGGCGCGGATATTGGTCAACATGGCTTACCGAGGCTCCTGAACAAAGGCGGAGGTCGCATAGAGGCGGATTCGGCCGTCGGCGTCATTGTCCATGTCATCGGCCAGGCCCCAGTGGGGAAAGACCGGCTTGAACGCCATGCAGGCGCGGATGAACATCAGCTCGTTTGACGCCCCTGTCACGAAGGTTCGGACCGGCTGCACGTCCTCGACCCGGTTGATGCAATCGGGCTCGGGATCGACGGGCATCCAGGCGTAGGGGTCGACCTGGACCATTTCCAGCCTGAGCGATGTGCCGCAGTCGCGAATAAACCCGGACCGGCTACAGACCTCATCGCGGATTTCATTGTGCTGTTTGGGCACGCCGGTCGACAGGCGCAGGCCGCGCACGGTCTGATCCAGCGCCCGCTCCAGCATCGACTGCTGGATGGTGATCATGCCCAGTTCCACCGTATTCATCAGCAGGAACAGAAAGGCCGGGATCACGATTGCAAATTCAACCGTGGCATTGCCGTCTTCGCGATCGCGAAACAGGCGCAGCGCCCGGCGCAGCCGATGGAGGCCCTTATGCGGGGGGTGACAGGTCATTGGGTCAGCCTCAGCTGGCGGATCGACGTGGCGATCGAGGCAAAAGCGTCGTTGATCTCCAGCCCGTTGACGTCAAAGTGATGGGCATCCGAGCTGGCACAGTCCTTCAGCACCGCAGTGCCGCCGCTGGGCGCTTCAAAGCCGATGGTATAGACCACGATGCCCTGGTTCTTGGCAGCGGTGCAGATGGCGCTGGTGCGGGCGTTTTTGACGCTGGTGTTCCAGTAGTCATAGACACCATAGTACCAGACGCTGCGCGCCGAGGACTGCCCCATCCAGTCGCCATAGAGGTTGGAATAGAGATACTTCAGCGACGTGTCGGCAAAGAGATCCGCGTAGCTCAGCCGTTGCACATTGGCAGGCTCGCCCTGTTCGTCCTGCCACCAGCAGCTATAGCTGTCGCATTTGCGGTAGCTGCCCTGACCATAGGCGTGGTCTTCCCAGCGGTTGAGGCGATCCCACCAGTATTTGTCGCGCTGCGGGTCATAGAGCGAATAGCGCGGATTGGATCCGGTCGCCGCTGAATTGTACCAGACGTCGGATGGCCCCTCGCGGTGATCCTGCTCCACATAATACTGCGCAGTGTTCTGCCCGTCGGTCATCAGGACGATGACCTTGACGGTTTCACTGTCGTTGAAATTCGCAGGCCGGTTGGCAAAGGTTGCCGGAACCATCGAAGCGCCCCCCGAGGCCAGCGCGCTGATGGCCGGGCGGGCGGAGGGATCGAGCAGGGCGGTCCCCCACTTCATACCGACGTCAATCGACGTATTGCCTCTTGCGTAGAGGTTGTCGATGAAGGTTTTCAGTGTGTTTGCATCTTTCTGGAGCGGCAGCGTCTCGCGGTCTGCGCGATCTTCGCAGACGGGGCTTGCGACGAGGTCCGAGCTGCGACGGTAATCACCGCTGGACCATGGGCTGAAGTGCATTGTGCGCTGCAGCTCGATCCCGGTCGACAGGGCGGTGCTCTGGAAATGGGCGCCGGTGAAATTCACACAGTTGGAGTATTCGTGTTCATCGGTCGTTGTGTATTGGTCCATCAAATCCGCCGGGAGGCTGACCTGAGTGGCGTAGGGGATGATCGAGATCGACATCTTGTTGTCGATGGTATTGGCGACCATCGTGTCGATGAAGTCTTTGGCCGCAACCTTGAGGTTGGTCAGGCGGCTGTTGGAGTTCATCGAGCCGGAGACATCCAGCACCAGTGAAATCTCCAGCCCGTCAATGCTCTCTTCTGCGCGCGAGGTCGCGTAGAGAGGCATGTCCTGACCGCTGGAGAATTTCAGCATATGGGTTTCAAATGTGGTGTCGATGGTGCTCTGCACCTTTTTGAAACCGATCCCGGTTTCGGCCACCGGTGGGGTGTAATATTTGTTCAGCCCGGCCTTGTTGAGATAATCCTGAACAACCACTGCAGGCGGCAGTGGCTGATCGAGGTCAGCTGCTGCCAGAACCGCACGGTCGAGCGTATATTGCAGGATGGTCCGGTCGCGCTCCATGCGCATTAGATCGACGCCGATCCCGCCGACGGCCAGCATCGACAGCAGAAATCCCACCATGGGTTTCAGCAGCACGCCCGATTCATCCGCGCGGAACGCCCGCAGCCGCGCATCGCCACGGACACAGGCGGTCAGGCAGGCCTTGCGAGCCGCGATGGATATCTTGTCAAAACGCGTAGTCATAAGTCGAACCCCCAGCCGCTTAACCCCCCGGCACAGCGCCATCAGAAATGGAATTTCACACTTATTAATGCTTTATGAAGGTGGCGGAATTGGGGCGTATACCGGACCAAATCGCGCGAATTGTCTTCAATTCCAAGCCCAATGAGGTCTCGGCGCGCCGGTTGTTCGGGGGCTGCGAACAAATCGACGGTAGCTGCGAGTTGGAGGCGACTCAGTCAAATGCCCACTGTTTTCAAATTGCCTAAAAATAAATCTTTTTGCATGGGAATGGTCAAAAAGGTCGCACCTTCTTAATCCAAGAGTCATAGTGTCCGAACACTATCTCACTGAGTCGACGCAGAAGCACGGAGTACAGCCTGATGAGCAGTGCAACAGAACCCAGTTTTCGCCAGAGTGTGGACCTGATGTTCAACAGGGCAGTTGCCCTGATGGACCTGCCACCAGGCCTGGAAGAGAAAATCAGGGTTTGCAACGCGACCTATACGGTGCGTTTTGGCGTTCGCCTGCGTGGAGGCATCCAGACCTTCACCGGCTATCGCTCGGTTCATTCCGAACATATGGAACCCGTCAAAGGCGGTATCCGCTATTCGATGGGAGTGAACCAGGATGAGGTTGAGGCGCTGGCGGCGCTGATGACCTATAAATGTGCGCTGGTCGAAGCGCCGTTTGGCGGCTCGAAGGGCGGGCTCTGCATTGATCCGCGCCAGTATGAAGAACATGAGCTTGAACTCATCACCCGCCGTTTTGCCTATGAGCTGGCCAAGCGCGACCTGATCAACCCGTCGCAGAACGTTCCGGCCCCTGATATGGGCACCGGCGAACGCGAGATGGCCTGGATCGCCGACCAATATGCGCGGATGAACACCACCGACATCAACGCCAAGGCCTGTGTTACCGGCAAGCCGCTGAATGCCGGCGGGATTGCCGGCCGTGTGGAGGCCACCGGCCGTGGCGTGCAATACGCTCTGCGCGAGTTTTTCCGCAACCCCGAGGACGTGGCTGCGGCCGGTCTCGAAGGGAAGCTGGACGGCAAGCGGGTCATTGTTCAGGGTCTGGGCAACGTGGGCTACCACGCGGCAAAGTTCCTGATGTCCGAAGACGGTGCCAAAATCACCGCAGTGATCGAACGCGATGGCGGTCTGGTCGATGAAAACGGTCTGGACATCGAAGCGGTGTCCCATTGGATTGCCAACCATGGCGGCGTCACCGGTTACCCGGATGCCCGCTACGTCGAAAACGGCGCGGTTCTGCTGGAGGAGGCCTGTGACATCCTGATTCCGGCGGCGCTGGAAGGGGTGATCAACCTCTCCAACGCGGCAAACGTGAAAGCGAATCTGATCATCGAGGCGGCCAACGGTCCAATCACTGCGGGCGCTGACGAGATCCTGCGCAAGAAGGGCGTGGTGATCATTCCCGACATGTATGCCAACGCGGGTGGTGTGACGGTTTCCTACTTCGAGTGGGTGAAGAACCTCAGCCATATCCGTTTTGGCCGGATGCAGCGCCGCCAGGAAGAGGCACGCCATCAGCTGGTCGTGGATGAGCTGGAAGCGCTGTCGGAAAGCCTAGGCAAGACCTGGACGCTGGATCCGAAGTTCAAGGAACGCTACCTGCGGGGCGCCGATGAGCTGGAGCTGGTGCGGTCGGGGCTCGATGACACCATGCGCACGGCTTATCAGTCCATGCGCGAGGTCTGGCATGGCCGCGACGATGTCACCGATCTGCGCACCGCCGCTTATCTGGTGTCCATCGACAAGGTCGCCAAGAGCTACCGCGCCAAGGGGCTTTGATCGTCACGCGAAGGACCCGAACCGGATCGGGTCCCCGCAAACACACCGGGCGCTGACGCGGTTTTGCGCCCGACCTACAGGAAACCTCGCCAGCTTGGCGGGGTTTCTTGCGTTTTGGATGTCCGCTGCGACGCGTTGGAATGCCGCCGATGCCCTTCGGAAACCCCGATCAAGCAGTAGCGCTGCGATCAAGGCGGCCCGCTGGCCAGGCCCGAGGCGCGATCCGGCAATGCTGGCTTCTTTGCTCTGGACACATGTGTATTTAATGTGCTGCTGATAGCGGGCGGTGTCGTTTGCCAGGGCGGATCAGGGCAGGTGCAGCGCCGGTCGGCACGGGTGTCCCGGCCAGGGCTGGAACCGGGAACAGGGCGCGGGCCAATCGGTGCATCAGGGCTGGTATCGGGATGCGGAACGCGCCAGACTGTCGCCCAAGAGGGCGCGGCGGCTGGCATGAGATCACCGCGGGTGCAGGTGGCCTGGCCTGCGGACGACCGGGGGATCAACCGGGATACAAAGGGGGGAGCGGGGATGCGATTTTCTGGCTGGCGTGTGCTGCGCGAAGGGCTGACAGGCAACCGGGGCTGGCAGGCCCATTGGCGCGACCCGGATCCCAAACCCGAATATGATGCGGTGATCATCGGCGGCGGTGGTCACGGGCTGGCCACGGCCTATTACCTGGCCAAGGACCATGGGATGCGCAATATCGCCGTGCTGGAGCGCGGTTATATCGGCGGTGGCAATGTCGGACGGAACACCACCATCGTGCGGGCGAATTACTATCTGCCCGGCAATTCGGAGTTCTATTCCCATTCGTTGAAGCTCTGGGAGGGGCTGGAGCAGGATCTGAACTACAATGCGATGATGTCGCAGCGGGGGATCCTGAACGTGTTCCACAATGACGCGCAGCGCGACAGCGCGGTGCGGCGGGCGAATGCGATCATCAATCAGGGCGATGATGCCGAGATCCTGTCCCGTGACCAGCTGCGCGAAATGGTGCCGCTGCTGAACTATGACAATAACCGGTTTCCCATCCAGGGGGCGCTGTTGCAGCGGCGGGCGGGCACGGCGCGCCATGATGCGGTCGCCTGGGGCTTTGCGCGGGGGGCGGATCAGCGCGGTGTCGATATCCTGCAGAATTGCGAGGTCACCGGCATTCGGACCGAGGGCGGCAAGGTCATCGGGGTGGAAACCCCCCGTGGTCTGATCCGCGCGGGCAAGGTTGCGATGGCCGCCGCCGGGCGCTCCAGCCAGGTGGCGGCCATGGCGGGGCTGACCCTGCCGATCGAGAGCCATGTGCTCCAGGCCTTTGTCTCCGAAGGGCTGAAGCCGATTATCGACCACGTCATCACCTTTGCGGAGGGGCATCTCTATATCAGCCAGTCCGACAAGGGGGGGCTGGTGTTTGGCAGCTATCTCGACCTCTATGCCTCTTATGCGGCGCGGGGCAATCTGCCGATGGTGGAACACACGATGGAGGCCTGCATGGCGATGCTGCCGGCCATCGGCAAGGCGCGGCTGCTGCGCAGCTGGGGCGGCATCATGGATATGACGCCGGACGGATCGCCGATCATTGATCGCACGCCGATTGAGGGTCTCTATCTCAATGCGGGCTGGTGTTATGGCGGCTTCAAGGCAACCCCTGCCTCGGGGCAGTGTTACGCGCATCTGATCGCCACGGATCGCCCGCATCAGGCGGCGGCAGCGTTCCGGCTGGACCGGTTTGAGACCGGTCGGGGCCTGATGGATGAGGAGGCGACCGGTGCGCAGCATAACCTGCATTGACCGTCGCGTGGTCCGCGCCGACGTCGTGGCTGGCGTGACGGCGTATTTGAGTATTTCTGGAAAGGTGAAAGGGCGCCCGTCATGAGGATTACCTGTCCGCTCTGCGGTGAGCGTGATCGTCGCGAGTTCTATTATCGCGGGGCGGTGCTGGAGGCGCCGGAGGAGGGCGCGCCCCTCGAGGTCTGGCATGCTCATGTCCATCTGCGGCTCAACCCGGCAGGCCCGCTGGAGGAATGGTGGTATCATCAGCACGGCTGTGGCAGCTGGATCAGGGTGCAGCGCGACACCTCAAATCACGAGATGCTCGCCGCCGCGCCTGCGGCAACCGGGGAGGCGGGCTGATGCGGGTTGCAGGTTGGGGCGGCATGGCAGAGCCGCGCGAGGTCGATTTCAGTTTCAATGGGCGTGTGTTGCGGGGGCATGAAGGTGAGCCGCTGGCGGCGGCGCTGTTGGCCAATGACATTCACCTTGTCGGGCGCTCGTTCAAATATCATCGGCCACGCGGCATTCTGACCGCGGGCAGTGAGGAGCCCAATGCGCTGGTTGCCCTGGGCGAGGGGGCGGCGCAGGAACCCAATCTGCGCGCCACCACCCTGCCGGTCTACCAGGGGTTGGCGGCGCGGAGCCAGAACTGCTGGCCCTCGGTGGGCTTTGATGTGATGGCCGTCAATGATCTGGCGGCCCCGTTTCTGGGCGCGGGGTTCTACTACAAGACCTTCATGTGGCCTGCGGTCTTCTGGGAGAAGATCTACGAGCCGGTCATTCGTCGTGCAGCAGGGCTGGGGGCGTTGTCCGGGGCGCCGGATGACGGGACCTACGAAAAGGCATTTGGGTTCTGTGATCTTCTGGTCATCGGCGCGGGACCTGCGGGTCTGATGGCGGCGCTGACGGCGGCGCGGGGTGGTGCGGATGTGATCCTTTGTGACGAAGATAGCGCGCCCGGTGGTCGCCTGCTGAGCGAGCGCGAGACCATCGCAGGGCAGCCGGCACAGGACTGGGTGGCGGCTGTGGTTGCGGAGCTGGACAGTCTGGACAATGTGCGGCGCATGACCTCGACCACGGTGACCGGGGTCTATGATCAGGGCACCTATGGTGCGCTTGAAACCACAGCTGCCGGGTCCGGCAAGGCTGCGCGCAGCTGTTTCTGGCGGCTGGTGGCAAAACGCGCGATCCTGGCATCCGGCGCGCTGGAGCGGCCGGTGGCCTTTGCCAATAACGACCGACCCGGCATCATGATGGCAGGTGCGGTGCGAAGCTACCTCAATCGGTGGGGGGTGGCGCCCGGTGAGCGGGTGACGGTGTTTGCCAACAATGACGATGCTCATCGGACGGCACGGGATCTGGCGGCGGCGGGTGTTCATGTCGCGGCGGTCATCGACAGCCGCCATGACGCACCACAGAGCGATGAGTTCCGGGTGATCCGGGGCGCTCAGGTCTGCAATGCCTCAGGCCGTCAGCGATTGGAAAGCCTGACGCTGCGCTCTGTTGCGGGGGAGGAAAAGCTGCAGACCGACTGTCTGGCCATGTCCGGTGGCTGGAATCCGACGCTGCATCTGACCTGTCACCTGAACGGGCGGCCGCGCTGGCGGCGCGATCTGGCCTGTTTTGTGCCGCAGGAGGGCGCGGTGCCGGGGCTGGCGGTTGCCGGGGCCTGTGGCGGAGCTTTCTCCACTGCGGCGGCCTTGCGGGATGGGGCGGAAGCGGGCGCACGCGCGCTGGAGGCGCTGGGCAGGCGCGCTGTGCCCGTGGAGCTGCCGGAGGCCGAGGATGCGCCCTGCCGGGTGACGCCGCTTTGGTCGGTGCCGGGGCGCGGGCGGGCCTGGGTGGATTTCCAGAACGATGTGACGGTCAAGGACATCTGTCAGGCGGGGCGCGAGAATTTCCGCTCGGTCGAGCATATGAAGCGGTATACCACGCAAGGCATGGCCACCGATCAGGGCAAGAGCTCCAATGTGGTGGCTCTGGCGGTGCTGGCCGAGGCCACGGGCCGCAGCATTCCCGAGACCGGCACCACCACCTTTCGCCCGCCTTATGTGCCGGTGCCGATCGGGGTGATGGGGGCAGGCGCGCAGGATCACGGCTTTGCGCCGCGTCGGCTGCTGACATCCCATGCGCTGGCCGAGGATATGGGCGCGCATATGATGGAGGTGGGGCTGTGGTATCGCGCCAGCTATTATCCAAAACAGGGTGAAACCAGCTGGCGGCAATCCTGCGATCGCGAGGTCGGGTATGTGCGCAATGCGGTTGGGGTGGCGGATGTCTCCACCCTTGGCAAGATCGACATTCAGGGGCCGGATGCCGCGCGGTTACTAGACTATGTCTATGCCAATGGGTTTGCCACGCTGCAACCCGGTCGGGTGCGCTATGGGCTGATGCTGCGCGAAGACGGGTTTGTCATGGATGACGGCACCACCGCCTGTCTGGCGCCAGACCACTATGTGATGACCACCACGACCGCAGCGGCCGGGCAGGTAATGGCGCATCTGGAATTCGTGAGCCAAGCGCTGCACCCGGAGTGGGACGTGCGGATCCATTCTGTGACCGAGCAGTGGGCGCAGTTTTCCATCGCAGGCCCGAAGGCGCGGAGGCTGTTGCAGGATCTCCTCGGCGCGGCATTTGTTAGCGAGGACTGGCCGTTCATGGCCTGTGGCGCAGTTGCGCTGGGAGAGGTCACGGCGCGGCTGTTCCGCATCTCTTTCTCGGGCGAGGAGGCCTATGAGCTGGCGGTTCCTGCGCGCTATGGCGAGAGCCTGTTTGGCGAATTGCTGCGCCGGGCGGAAGCGCTTGGCGGTGGGGCCTATGGGCTGGAGGCATTGAATGTGCTGCGCATTGAAAAAGGGTTTCTGACCCATGCCGAGATCAACGGCACCGCGACGCTGCATGATCTGGGGTTCGGTGGGATGCTCCGCTCCGGCAAACCCTGTGTCGGTCGCGCGATGGCCCTTCGCGAGGGATTGGTCGACAAGGCGCGGATGCGGCTGGTCGGGATCAGACCCACCGGCGCGGTGCAGCAGCTGACCGCCGGGGCGCATCTGTTTGACCCGGAGGATCCGGTCGACCGGCCACATGATCAGGGTTATGTCACCTCGGTCTGCTATTCGCCGACCTTGGGGCATATGATTGGTCTGGCGCTGATAAAGGCCGGTCCAGACCGGATTGGCGATCCGATCCGCATGGTGGATCACACGGCAGGGCTGGACGTGCTCTGCGAGATTGTCGAGCCGGTGTTCTTTGATCCAGAGGGGGAGCGTGCGCGTGGTTAAGCTGATTGCAAAATCGCCCTGTGCGGGGCTGCTGCCTGTGCAGGTGGGGGATCTGTCGCTGAGGGAGGCGACGCTGGAGGAGATGACCACCCTCGCGCCCTATGCCGGTCAAGAAGCCGCGCTCTCCGAAGTGCTGTCGGCCGCGCATGGGCTGCGCTGGCCGATGCCGAACCGAAGCAACAGCAAGGCCGGGGCGCGGATTATCTGGTTTGGCCGTGAGCTGGCGCTGCTGTCCGGCGTGCGGCCGGATCCTGCGCTGGCAGATCATGCCGCGCTGACCGATCAGAGCGATGGCTGGGCCGTGGTGCTACTGGAAGGTGCGCAGGGCGACGCGGTGCTGGCACGGCTCTGCCCGGTGGATTTGCGGCCCGCCGTGTTCAAACGCGGCCATACCGTCCGATGCGAGCTGAAGCACATGGCGGCCTCGGTCACCCGGCTCGGGCCAAAGAGCTTGCAGATCATGGTGTTCCGCTCCATGGCGGAGACACTTGTGGATGATCTGAAAACAGCGATGGAAGCTGTTGCGGCACGGGGGTAATCTCGGGGATCACCAACTGATTCCGGGAGCCAAGTGTATGATCCGTCTTGCCCTTGTCGCAGCTTTGCTGGCCGCACCAGCCTATGCTGCTGAAAAAAAAGAAGAAAGCTGCAAGTATCAAGGGCAGGTCATGGCGGCCGTGCAGCAGGCGCGGCTGGACCGTGTGAAACAGGCTGATGTTGCCCAGACGATTCTGAACAGTGATCCCGCCTGGCCCGAGCAGTACAGCAAAGCCATTCCGCAGCTGACCGCGCATATCTACAGTCTGCGCAAGCGCGATCTGCGCGACAATGATTTCGGCGCGCTGCTGGAGCAGCAATGTCTGGCGAATTGGGATCAGATCCAGAAGATGCAGAAGCAGTTGCAGAGCAACTGAGATGTCGCTTCCCCCCGGTTTCCTTGATGAATTGCGCACTCGCGTCAGCCTCTCTCAGGTTGTCGGGCGCAAGGTCATGTGGGATCAGCGAAAATCGAATCAGGGCAAGGGCGACATGTGGGCGCCATGCCCCTTCCACCATGAAAAATCCGCCAGTTTCCATGTCGATGACCGCAAGGGGTTCTATTACTGCTTTGGCTGTCATGCCAAAGGGGATGCGCTGAAATTCGTGCAGGAGACCGAGAACGTCGGCTTCATGGAGGCGGTGCAGATCCTGGCGCAGGAGGCGGGGCTGGAAATGCCCGCCCGCGACCCCAAGGCCCAGCAGAAGCAGGACCACCGGGCCCAGTTGGCCGAGGTGATGGAACAGGCGGTGCGGTTTTTCCGCCTTCAGCTCAACACGCGGTCGGGTGAGGCTGCGCGCAGCTATCTTGCGCGGCGCGGGCTGACGGGTCAGGCCCTGGAACGCTGGGAGATCGGTTTTGCCCCTGACGGCTGGCAGAACCTATGGGACGCGCTGCGCGGCAAGGGTGTGCCGGAAGAGCTGATCATGGGTGCGGGGCTGGCCAAACCCTCGAACAAAGGTGGCAAGCCCTATGACACCTTTCGCAACCGGATCATGTATCCAATCCGCGATGCGCGCGGGCGGGCGATCGCCTTTGGCGGCCGAGCCATGGATCCGCGCGACAATGCAAAATATCTGAACTCGCCGGAGACCGCGCTGTTTGACAAGGGGCGCAGCCTTTACAATCACGGGCCTGCGCGCACCGCGTCGGGGAAATCCGGCCAGCTGCTGGTCGCCGAAGGCTACATGGATGTGATCGCCCTTGCAGAGGGCGGATTTGAGGCGGCGGTGGCGCCTCTGGGCACTGCGATCACCGAAAACCAGCTCCAGATGCTGTGGCGCATTGCGGATGAGCCGATCATCGCGCTGGACGGCGATACTGCTGGTCTGCGCGCGGCGATGCGGCTGATTGATCTGGCATTGCCCTTGCTTGAGGCGGGGAAATCCCTGCGGTTTGCGCTGATGCCTGAGGGCAAGGACCCCGATGACCTGATCCGAGCCGAAGGGCCGGAGGCGGTGCAGAGGGTGCTTGATCAGGCGATGCCGATGGTGCGGCTGCTGTGGCAGCGCGAAACGGAGGGCAAGGTTTTCGACAGTCCCGAGCGCAAGGCCGCGCTGGACAAGGCGCTGCGCGACAAGATCCGGCTGATCCGCGATCCCTCGATCCGCCGCCACTATGGCGAGGATCTGCAGGATCTGCGCTGGCAGCTGTTTCGCGGCGGGCGCCCGCGCGAAGCGACAGCGGCACCGGGGCTGGACGCCGGGTTCGACGCGCTGCCGGATCCGGGGTTTGATACCGGTTTTGATCCGGGGCCAAGCTTTGATCCGGGCTTTGGAGCTGCGGGCGATCCCGACTTTGGCGGCGATTATGGCGATTATGATAGCGGCTACGATCCGGGCTACGACAGTGGATTTGATCCCGGTTATGAGCCGCCGCCGCCGCCCGTCACCCCGGCTCAGGCGGGCAATCAGGGCAATTACAGCGCTGGAAAATTCCGCAAGGCTGGTGGTTTCCGCGATGGTGCCCGGATGCCCTGGCGCGGCAAGAACGCCCCACCACAGCCGCTGGAGACGACTCGTAATTCGCTGCTTGCTGGCGGCAGCGAGGAAGCGCTGGTGCGCGTCCGTGAGGCAGTGATTCTGGCGACGGTGATCACCACACCGGCGGTGATTGCAAAATATGAGGTCAATCTGGAACGTATGGCCTGTGTCGGCTCGGATCACGCGCTGCTGCGCGATCTGGTGCTGCGTCATGGTGTCGATGCGCCTGAACGGCTGAAAGAGGAAATTGCACAGGCTGCCGGCAGCCATGCCCTTGAAAACCTCTTTGCGCTTCGCCATGTGGCAATCAGCCCCTGTCTGCGTCGTCCCGGCGATGTGGAAATCGCCAGCCTGACCCTGGCGGAGGAATTTGCCAAGCTGGAGGCAAGCCGGGGCCTGGATGCAGAGCTGGCCGAGGCGGAAAAGGATCTGGACGGGCTGGCTGATGAGGCTGTGACATGGCGGCTGGGACAGGCTGCCGAAGCGCGCAACAAAGCCGTGCGCAGTGAGAACGAAGACCGAGCGCAATATGATGTGGGGGAGAACGGAGCGCGTCTGAACCGTGAGGAACTCGACGCTTTCGGAGCCCTTTTGGAACGAATTGGCTACTCCAAGAAGTGACCGCTGCGCCGCAGTCAGGTCGTTTTGCTAAGGAAGAGCGAAAGAAAAACGGGTAAACCGGGTGACGAATCAGCGGATCGCGATAATGATTCGCGAAACCGAATCGCCCCAGCCCCGACGAGGAGCATTGAATGGCCGCCAAAGATACCGACGACCGCAAACCTGACGATCAGGAGCCCGAAATCTCTCTCGACATGAGCCAGGCTCAGGTCAAGAAGATGATCGCCGAAGCGCGCGAGAAGGGTTACATCACCTATGATCAGCTCAATCAGGTCCTGCCGCCGGATCAGGTAAGCTCGGAGCAGATCGAGGACGTGATGTCGATGCTCTCCGAAATGGGCATCAACATCATCGAAGATGAGGAAGCCGAAGAGGAAGAGCAGAAGGGCTCGACCGATCTGGTGACCACCGACAGCAACCGCGAAGTGGCGGTGGCTGGCGCGGCAGCTGAGAAGCTGGACCGCACGGACGATCCCGTCCGCATGTATCTGCGCGAAATGGGATCGGTCGAACTGCTGAGCCGCGAAGGCGAGATCGCCATCGCCAAGCGGATCGAAGCTGGCCGCAACACGATGATCGCCGGTCTCTGCGAGAGCCCGCTGACCTTTCAGGCGATCACCATCTGGCATGACGAACTTCTGTCCGAAGACATTCTGCTGCGCGATGTGATCGACCTCGAGGCGACGTTCGGCAACCAGCTGGACGAAGACGGTGAAGTTGGCGAGCCGGTGGTGGATACCTCTGTCGTTGCCGCGAGCAAACCTGTGGCGAAAGACACCGGTCCAGAGCTCGACGCTGACGGCAACCCGATTGCATCGGACGACGACGAGGACGAGGACGATCAGGCCAACATGTCCCTTGCCGCGATGGAAGCGGCGCTGAAGGACAAGGTGCTGACCACGCTGGAACAGATCTCCTCCGACTATGCACAGCTGAGCGAAATGCAGGACAGCCGGATTTCGGCCACCCTGAACGAAGATGGCTCTTTCAGCGCGCAGGATGAGCAGATCTATCAGTCTCTGCGGTCTGAAATTGTTCTGCTGGTCAACGAGTTGCACCTGCACAACAACCGGATCGAAGCGCTGATCGACCAGCTTTATGGCATCAACCGCCGTGTCATGCAGATCGACAGCTCGATGGTGAAACTGGCGGATCAGGCCCGTATCAACCGTCGCGAGTTCGTGGATGCCTACCGTGGCCGCGAGCTGGATCCGAACTGGCTGGCCGATATGGCGGAGAAGCCGGGACGGGGCTGGCAGATGTTTGTCGAACGTTCCACCGACAAGGTCGAAGAGCTGCGCGCCGATATGGCGCAGGTCGGTCAGTATGTCGGTCTCGACATCTCTGAATTCCGCCGCATCGTGCAGCAGGTCCAGAAGGGCGAGAAAGAAGCCCGTCAGGCGAAGAAGGAAATGGTTGAGGCCAACCTGCGTCTGGTGATCTCGATCGCCAAGAAATACACCAACCGCGGCCTGCAGTTCCTTGACCTCATTCAGGAAGGCAACATCGGCCTGATGAAGGCGGTGGATAAATTCGAATACCGCCGGGGTTACAAGTTCTCGACCTATGCGACCTGGTGGATCCGTCAGGCGATCACCCGCTCCATCGCGGATCAGGCCCGGACCATTCGTATTCCGGTCCATATGATCGAGACGATCAACAAGCTGGTCCGCACCGGCCGCCAGATGCTGCATGAAATCGGCCGCGAGCCGACGCCGGAAGAACTGGCCGAAAAGCTCCAGATGCCGCTGGAAAAGGTCCGCAAGGTGATGAAAATCGCCAAGGAGCCGATCTCTCTCGAAACCCCGATCGGGGACGAGGAAGACAGCCAGCTGGGCGATTTCATCGAGGACAAGAATGCCGTGCTGCCGCTCGACAGCGCCATTCAGGAAAACCTCAAGGAAACCACCACCCGCGTGCTGGCTTCGCTCACCCCGCGTGAGGAGCGGGTTCTGCGGATGCGTTTTGGCATCGGCATGAACACCGACCACACGCTGGAAGAGGTGGGCCAGCAGTTCAGCGTGACCCGCGAGCGGATCCGCCAGATCGAGGCGAAGGCGCTGCGCAAGCTCAAGCACCCGAGCCGGTCTCGCAAACTGCGCAGCTTCCTCGACCAGTAATGCGGCAGTTGATATCCGAACAGAACAGGCGCCCCGGTGGGGCGCCTTTTTGCTGTGTGCCTTGCAGCAGGGGGCGGTTCGGCATGGATTTTGCGGGTCCAGCCCGTCGCGGCCCGGCCCGCCTGTCTGGGTGGCATTGTTAACCATTCCTAACAGTCAGCAATTGTTTTTGGGCCGCGAATACCTAAGTTACCAATATGTTAACTTTGCGAGATCGGAGGGGTCCAATGGCGCATCATTCGAATTTGAACGAGGCACTTAATGTGCTGGACAACAAGCTCCGCTCGCTCAGCGCGCTGACCAAGGCGAATGCCTTTCTTGTCGAAATCATGCGCAAAGATCGCGCCCTGCTTGAACAGATGGAAGCCCCTGCTGCCCGGGCGATGTTGATGGACCGCGCCTGCCAGTGCTTTGGTGAGGGCGCAGGAGATGCCGCAGATCCAGATGTTCTGGAGGTGCTGGCGACCGCCCTAACCGAAGGGCAAACAGCTGAAATCATTCCGTTTCCCACCGACCGACGTCATTGAGCGGGCCATAGGCACCGCCGCGTCACCGCGCCTGAGGTGACACATCCAGAAGGGGTAACCCTTCCGGATGTTTTTATGGGCGTTAC
This sequence comes from Phaeobacter sp. A36a-5a, assembly GCF_037911135.1. Taxonomy (NCBI): domain Bacteria; kingdom Pseudomonadati; phylum Pseudomonadota; class Alphaproteobacteria; order Rhodobacterales; family Roseobacteraceae; genus Phaeobacter; species Phaeobacter bryozoorum. The sequence goes on from NZ_JBBLYU010000001.1 coordinate 718,846, forward strand.
TCCCCCGCAGTGCTGCGGCGCGTGCGGCCTCAGCCGGTCGGCATCAGGAAGACCTCCCGCACGGCATTGCGCGGGTCGGCCTCCAGCGCAAAGACAACGGCATCGGCCACGTCTTCGGGCTGGAGCTTGTCGGGCTTGGCTTCGTCGAAGAACGCGGTGTCCACCATCCCCGGCGCAACCACGGTACAGCGCCCGCCCCAGTCCTTCATCTCTTCGGCCAGATTGCCGCCATAGCCATGGACGAACCATTTTGAGGCGCCATAGATGGAGCCGGGGATATGCACCCGCCCTGCCGCCGAACCGGTCAGTACGATGTGTCCTTTCTGCGGTTTCAGATGCGGGATAGCGGCTTTTGCCGTGTAGAGCAGGGCCATGATGTTGATATGAATCATGTCATGCCATTCCGAGGGGGCGCCGTTTTCCGTCCCGGGAGTGTTGAGACCGGTCCCGGCATTGGCAAAGGCTGCGTCGATCTGGCCGAAACTGTCGCGCAGATGCTGTAGGGCGGCGACCTGATCCTCGAATTTGGTGGCATCTCCCGGCAAGGCCAGGGCGCCGTCGCCCAGTTCCTCGGCGAGGCTGTTGAGCTTGTCTTCGGATCGGGCGAACAGGCCGACGTTCCAGCCTGCCTTATGGGCCGCACGCGCGGTTGCTGCGCCGATGCCGCTGGATGCGCCGGTGATGAACAGGGTTTTCTGAGCCATGGGATGATCCTCTGTCTTGTGGTTGTTTGACCGCTCAACGCGGCGAGTGCCCGATTGGTTGCGCAGGTGATGGGCCCGTTTCGGCAGCGTTGAATGTGAACAGTTGTGACTGGCCGTGGTCGGCGGTATCTGGAATCCTGCCGGTGGCCATCTATCTCTAACCTGGGGCTTCGCGCAGATCGCAGGTCAGCTTGCGCGCGCATCCTCAGAGCGGCGGGCTGAATTACTCATCAAGGATAGGCATCATGCGACTATTTTCTGTGACTATTGCGGCGGCGCTTGCGCTGTCAGCCTGCGCCGAAGCAACCCCGACAGGTCATGTGACCGTCGATCAGGCGCGTGTCTTTGCTCTTCCTGACGGCAGTTTCGAAGTGGTCCCGCCGCAGGGCGCAGTGCGCTCGGCATTCTGGTGTGGCGCGGCGGACTACGCGCGCCGCGCGCTTGGTGCCGACTGGGGGCAGAGCATCTATGTCGCGCGCGCTATCGGCGAGGGCGTCGCCGTGAACCGTAAATCCACCGTGCATTTCAGCCTGAGCCCGGTTGCAAGTGATCGTCCCGACAGTTGGCTGAAACGGACAAATGCCTATCGCGTTGGTGACCGGCTCAGCGTTCAGGAGGCCGATCACCAGTGCACCACCGCCTTTGTTCGCTTCTGACCAGCGCCCTCATTCGCAATCGGCGAGGTTCATCATGACCGACTTTCCCAGTTTCAAATTCCGCAGAGCGCGTCAGATCTCCAGGGGCCGTCGGGCTGGACCACGCCGGACGGCACTCGCCGTTTTGGGTGTTGGGCTTGGCCTTCTGGCGCTGGCGGTGCCGGCATCCGCCTTTCGTGCGATTAACCGGCTGGAGGTCGTGCCCGCGGGGGCGAGTCAGTTTGAGGTGATCGGACGGGCCGGGGCGCTGAAATCCGACTACTGGTGTGCCGCCGGAGATTATGTGCGCAAATCGCTCGGACTGCCCTGGCAGACAAAGATCTACGCCGTCGACGGCATCGGGGCCAGCAGCACCACCGGTGCACGCTCCGCCGTGCGGTTCACCTTGGATCCGGCCGCCGCCGGGGTGACGCCATTCACCGGCAACTGGACCGGTGATATCCTGACGCCCGGCTATGCGTTTCGTGCCAATGCGGCCTATGGCAAATGCGAAGACTGGATTTTCCCCTTTCGCAGCCGTAACTGATAGCCGGGCAGAAGTTTGGGCATCGAGGTGATCCATGCAGGCAGAGTTCACCGTCTCCACCCGCGGGCAGGGGCTGTATGAAATCACCGATCAGATCGTGGACTGGGTATCGCGCGCGCCCTGCGACGCCGGGCTGCTGACGCTTTTTGTGCGGCACACCTCCTGTTCGCTGCTGATCCAGGAAAACGCCGATCCGGAGGTGCAGGGCGATCTCCTCGCTTATCTGTCGCGTCTGGTGCCGCCCGCGTCCGATCCGTCGATGGCCTATCTGCGCCACACCTATGAGGGGCCAGACGATATGCCTGCCCATATCAAGGCGGCGATCCTGCCTGTCAGCCTGTCGATCCCGGTGACCGCCGGGCGGCCTGCCTTGGGGACCTGGCAGGGCATCTACCTGTTCGAGCATCGCGACGCAGCGCACAGCCGCAGGGTGATCGCGCATTTGGTTTAAGCCCCGGCATCTTGTGGTCTTAATTCACCTCTACCCAAACCCTAGAGGCTGCCATATAGTTGTGGATAAGGGCGCAGCGGCGTCCGGTTGACCGGCGGACTGGAACAGGGGGGGACAGCTGATGCGCTGCCCGTTTTGCGGAAATATCGACACCCAAGTAAAGGACTCGCGCCCTGCTGAGGATCACGTTTCGATCCGGCGGCGCCGGTTCTGCCCGGCCTGTGGTGGCCGTTTCACCACCTATGAGCGGGTGCAGCTGCGTGACCTCGTGGTGATCAAGACCAATGGCAAACGTGAAGATTTCGACCGCGACAAGCTGGAGCGCTCGATTCGCATTTCCATGCAGAAACGCCCGATTGAACCGGAACGCATAGATCAGATGATCTCGGGCATCGTGCGGCGCTTGGAGAGCATGGGTGAGACCGATATCCCGTCCAAGAAGATCGGTGAAATCGTGATGGAGGCGCTGGCCCGTATAGATACCGTGGCCTACGTCCGCTTTGCCAGTGTTTACAAGAACTTCCAGGCGGCGGATGATTTTGAGGATTTCGTTCACGAGCTGCGCCCGCCGGAGGCGCCGGAAGAGTGAACGCCTCCGGACGGATGCGGGCTGGGGATACGCGCTATATGTCGCTGGCCCTGTCGCTGGGACGACGGGGGCAGGGGCAATGCTGGCCGAACCCGGCTGTCGGCTGTGTGATCGTGCGCAAAGGCCGCATTGTCGGCCGGGGCTGGACCCAGCCGGGGGGGCGCCCTCATGCGGAGACCGAGGCATTGCGCCAGGCCGGCGCACTGGCGCGCGGCGCTACCGCCTATGTCTCGCTGGAACCCTGTTCTCATACCGGTAAGACACCTCCCTGTGCTCAGGCCCTGATCGACGCTGGCGTGGCGCGGGTGGTGGCAGCCATGGAAGATAGTGATCCACGGGTTTCAGGCCACGGGTTTGCGATGCTGCGCGATGCCGGTATCGAGGTCACCACCGGGGTGTGCTCGGACGCGGCAGCGCGGGATCATGCCGGTTTTTTTCTGAAGACGGAACAAGGGCGCCCCTTTGTGACGCTGAAGCTTGCGAGCAGCTTTGATGGCCGTATTGCCACCGCTGCGGGCGAGAGCAAATGGATCACCGGACCCGAGGCCCGCCGTGCCGTCCACGCGATGCGGGCACGCCATGATGCGGTGATGGTGGGTGGTGGGACTGCCCGTGCGGATGACCCGTCACTGACCGTGCGGGATCTTGGGGTGAGCCGTCAGCCCGTGCGGGTGGTGATTTCGCGACATCTCGACCTGCCGCTGATGGGGCAGCTGGCACGCAGTGCACGCAATATCCCGGTCTGGATCTGCCATGGGAGCGGCGCCGATGCTGAGCGCCTGCGCGCCTGGGAAGGGTTGGGCGCGCGGTTGCTGCCCTGCGCCGCAGAGGGTCAGCAGCTGGATGCGGCTGATGTCTTGCAGCAGCTGGGGCAGGCGGGTCTGACACGCGTCTTCTGCGAAGGCGGCAGCGCGCTTGCAGCCTCGCTTCTGGCGCAGGATCTGGTGGATGAGCTGATTGGCTTCACTGCCGGGCTGGCCATCGGGGGTGATGGTCTGTCCTCAATTGGCAGCATGGGCCTAAAGGGTTTGGCCGATGCGCCGCGCTTTGATCTGATCGACATGCGTCCCGTTGGGGCAGATATCCAGCACCGTTGGGCCCGTTCACTGGGCTAGGTCGCCTAATGGCAGCAGCCTAGCGCCAGAGATGCGCATAGGTGGAGAATAGCCCCTGAAGCTTTGCCAGGGTCCGGGTGGCGGTGCCCGGGGCAGGAATATCGCCCTTCGCCAGCCGCTCCACCACCAGTTCGACCTGACAGGGCAGGCCGCTGACCGGATCCACATAGCGCGGATAATCAATCAGCGCGGCATGGACCAACCCCATCAGGGAGGGGCGGGCCTGCCGTCGGGCAACGGGCACCGCGCCCAGATCCCGGGTCAGCCCCCAGCCCGCATAGAACGGTGCGCCAACCGTGGTCACCTTGACCCCACGCAGCAGCGCTTCAAAGCCCAGAAGCGAGGTCATCGTCCAGACCTCATGCACCATGTCAAGAAGCGCCATCGGGTCACTGTCGGGCGCGACCACATCCGCCAGCCCCTCGGCGGCGATGCTGCCGTCGCGCAGCCCGGCCTCCACATCCGGGTGCGGCTTGTAGATCAGCACGGCGTCCGGGTTGGCCGCACGGGCCGCCCGCAGCAGGTCGGCATTGGTTGCGATTTTCTCACATCCCAGACGGACCGAGGCATCATCTGCCACCTGTCCGACCACGAGAATGCGGTGCCCCTCGGGCAGGTTCGGGACCGTTCCGCCGAGGTTGTATTTCGACAGGCTGTCCTGCACCAGCCGCCGGGTCAGGTTCTCGGCGCGCTGTTGCTGCTGGGCGGTCAGGGTCGCGCGGGCGGCGATCAGGTCTTCCAGGTCGCTGGGCTGATGCGGATCGTAGTAGATACCCTGCCGGTCGACGACCAGCGACAGTGGCGGCACCAGCGCCGCCCCCAGCCCGCGGGACCGCAGAAACCCGTCCTCGACACGATGGGCGCCCGGAGATTGCCCGGTGCCGGTGCGCCCGGCCCAGATCATCCAGTTGCGCCCGCTGGCGCGCGCGACCTTGGGGCTGTCGCTAAACCGCAGACGTCGGTAGCGGCCAAAGAACTGTTGCAGCGGCCGTCGTTTCCACAGCCGCATTCCTGAGGCGATCCAGCCTGCGCGATCCTGCTGCCAAGCGCGGGCTTCGGCCTCCAGCGCGTCGATCACCTCCTCCAGCTCGCAGAGCCGGTCGTGATAGGGGCTGTACCAGGTCGGATAGAGGATCATCGCCGCCGCAAACAGCTGCGCGCGGGTCAGGCGGCGCTGGCGCCGGGTGATCGGGAATTCATCCTCGCTGAGGCCCCAGCCCGCGTAGAAGGGCTGACCAAAAACGCGGGGTTTGTGACCGCAGAGGATGGCCTCGAACCCCATCTGCGAAGACACGGTATAAACGGCGATGGCGCCCTCCAGCAGCGCCCAGGGCGAGACCAGCGCATCAAGGATCTCGACCCGTCTCTGCGCGTCTGCGGCGGTATAGTAACCGGGGCGATGACCTGCGCGGTCCTCCGGATGGGATTTGATGATGATGCGGGCGCCGGGATGTTCGTCCTGCGCATAGTAAAGCATCTCCTGAAAACGCGCGTGATCGGTCCCTTCATGAGGGGTGGATGCGCGGACGGAGGCGTCGCCGCGGGCCTGATCAATCACCAGAACATAACCCGGTTCCGGCACCGGCGCGTTTGGCGAATAGGCGTTGTATTTGCTCAGATGGGCGTCCTGGAGCCGGGCAATCGCGCGCCGGGCGCGGCGCATCAGCGCGCTGTCATCCAGCGGGTGCGTGGCCAGCAGCTGCTCCAGATCCGAGGGGGTAGCGGGATCGAAATGCAACCCTGACCGGTCGAGCAGCAAGCCCAGCGGCGGCTCTCCCTCACGGCCGGGATGGATCGAGCGCAGAAACGCGTCTTCGACCCGCAGCAGGCCACAGCCCTGTGCCGCCGCCACGGCCAGACCACGATGAGCGGTATCGGCATTGCCCCAGACCGCGACAAGATCCTCTGCCGTCGGCTTGCCCAGCCGCAGGTCATAGCCCGCCAGTGACAGGATGCGCCGCAGCCGCCGCTGGCGCAGGAAACCGGCGTTGAAATAGTAAAGCCGGGAGCGGATGCCCCCGGCCCTTGTCGTCGGGTCTGTTCCCGTCATGTCATCAGCCGCCGCTGGCCAAACTTTCGACGCTGGCGATTGGCGCCAGCGGGCTGGCCAGAAGCGAGATGGTCTTGGTCCACTGGGCGTAGGGTGCCTCGGTCACATAGAGCGTGTCGGCATCGCGGATCACGAAGTCGCGCGCCACGAACAACCCGTTGGGCTTGGTCAGGTTCAGCACGTAGACCAGCCGCTGTGCCCCGATCAGATCGTTGCGCCCGAGCACCTGATTGGCGATTTCCGCAGGCTCATTGCGCAAGACGAAGACGCCTGTCGGATCTGACGCGGTGGAGACCAGACCGCCGACCTGGGCGATGGCCTCAAGTGCGGACAGGTTCTGGCTTTCAAACGGGACACGCGCCTGCGCGCTGGTTGCGCCCAAAGCAGTAAAGGAGCGACTGTCCTCTTCCACAAGGATCTTGTCGCCGCCGCGCAGGGCGATGTCCAGCTCGGGGTGTTTGAACAGATCCTGGAACCAGATGGTACCGCGCTCCGCACCACGAATAACGGTGATCTGGGCGTTTTCCGGCTCAATCGCGACGCCGCCAGCGCGGGCCAGCATGGTGGCCAGCGTCCGTGTCGGACGTTCGATCGCGTAAACCCCCTGTCCTCCGACAGCCCCGGTCAGGCTGACAGTGGCGCCATCGCCTGCGAGGCGGCGGACCTGAACCTGCGGGTCGGGGGTCTGATCTTCGAGTTTCTTGGTGATGGTGCGGCGCAGCTGATCCGGCGTATTGCCTGAGGCGCGCAGCCGACCGGCATATGGCACGAAGATAAAGCCGGCGCTGTCGACCTGCACCTCTTCCAGCACCGTGGCATTGGTGGCCTCTGCCGCCAAGAGCCCGTCATCGACGTTTTCCCAGACGGTGAGGCCCAGAACGTCACCGGGGCGGATCACGTCGGAGGTCAGCTGACCGGCGCTGCGGAAGCTTTCGGAAAAGCCAAGCGCCGGGACAACGGCGGTGGCGCGGGTCACGCGATCATTGACCGATACAATGAAGGCATCGCCTTCTTTTTGCACGGAACCGGCATAGATCTGACGCTTGTTCGGGCCGACCTGGGGCAGGCCACAGGATGCTGCCAGCGTGACTGCGGCCAGAATCGCAACCGGGCGCGCCCATTGCAAGGGAACGGTTTTCACTGCTCGGTCTCCTCGACCTATTATTGTTCTGCCTCAAGTTTTAAGGCCAAGCTAGCGCAGTGTTTTGGAAAAATCCAGCCTTGGAGGTCTGGCTCGTCAGTTCACCACACGCAACTGTTGCCGCGGTGCCGCTGTCCCCTGGATCAGCGCCTGATAGGGGTCCTCCGGCGCCAGCATCATATCCACCACCTGCCGCAGCAGCTGGCGGCGGCCCTTGCGGGAGTAGAAGCCACCAGGGAGCTGCGAGGTTTCCAGAAGATAGCGGCGATAATCCTTGTAGGCGCGATTGTCGGGTCGTGCGGGCGCGGCAAAGAACTCCTGCAGGGGTTGGGTGGAGACAAATTCGGGCTTGTCGTAGACCGCCTTGCCAAACACCTTTAGCGGGATGCCGCGCCAGAGTACCTGCTGGCCGGCCGTTGAATTCACTGTGACCGCTGTGCGGGCCTCGTTCAGGAGGGCGGCGAGCTTGCCGCCACGCACGTAGTGGACGCGGTGTTCCAGCCCATAGTGTTTTGCCAGCTGGCGCACCGCGCGCCGGATCGGAACACGGCCATCTTCCAGCGGATGCGCCTTGACCACCAGATGGTGATGGCGCGGCGCGCCCTCGGCAAAGCCCTGGAACACCTCGGTCAGGAAATCTGTGAGGCTGGCAAAGGGGGAATGCTCCTGAAAGGCGCTGTCATGTTCCAGTTGCAGCAGGGCCAGATGATAGGGAAAGCCGCCGTTGCGGATGCGCCGGGTCGCCAATCTGCGTTCCAGCGCCTGAATTGGCATCAGCAGCAGGCGGCGCAGATAGAGCTGAAATTCGCGGGTGACCGGCAGCGCCCGATGCGGGCGGAACTGGCGGTACCCCTGATTGAGCAGCATGACACAGCCGTGGTAAAGCGCGCCGTAGAAGACATGTTGCCGGGTATCGCCCCAATGTGAAGGGGGCAGCGGCGCCTCCATATCGGAGAGCGCAAGCGCTGCGGTCATTTGCTCCACGGGCATGTCCATCAGCCGCGAGTTGCCGTTGGAGCCGTCCCGCTCATAGGTGACCCAATAGGGGCGCAGATAGCCTTCCTCGAAGACATGTACCCGGATGCCGCGGCTCCGCGCGATGCTCACCGCCTTGGCGTGGATCGGGCGGGTATCGCCGTAGAGCACCAGATCGGTGATCTTCTTGTCGTCCAGCATCGTGTCCAGATGGGCGGGCCAATCCTGCGGGGTGCCGCGATAGGGCAGGTAGCCGGCCCGGTCACGCCAGAAGGCCTGATCGCCGGCATTGAACCCCACCCGCCACACGTCTGAGCCCGCAGCCTGCAACATCTCTGCCAGGCTGGCAAAGAACGGGCCATGAGGCCCTTGCAGAAACAAAAAGGAGCGTTGTGGATGGTCGGTCTTGTGCATAATGGGCCGAATATATCCCGATTGTACAAACAATGGCTTAACCCCTAATCGGATTTAACCATCTTTCCGCGCGAGGGTAGGCTGGCGCGGCTGGGCGAGGCAAGCCCAGTGGCGGCCTGTTCTGCGCCACAGGGGCCCGGGCGCGCCTATCCGGCAACAGCGGGGCTTGCCGCGCGGCGGTCCAATGGCTACCAGAGAGGCGCCGGCCGATCAAGACGGCCATAACCGCATTTGCAACCTGCAGGAGCCCGCCCATGTTCACAGGCATCGTCACCGATATCGGCATCATCACCGAGCTGGAGCAGCAGGGCGACCTGCGGGCGCGGATCAAGACCGGCTATGACACTGCAACCATCGACATCGGGGCCTCGATCGCCTCTGACGGTGTCTGCCTGACGGTGATCGCACTGGGGGAGGATTGGTATGATGTGCAGATCTCTGCCGAGACCGTGTCCAAGACCAATATCGGCGGCAACGGCTGGACCCTGGGCAAGCGCGTCAATCTGGAACGCGCGCTGAAGGTCGGTGATGAGCTGGGCGGCCATATCGTGTCGGGGCATGTCGATGGCGTGGCCGAGGTGGTGGATCTCCGCGATGAAGGGGACAGCACCCGCGTGACTCTGCGCGCGCCACAGGAGCTGGCGCGCTTTATCGCGCCAAAGGGATCGGTGGCGCTGAATGGCACCTCGCTGACTGTGAATGATGTCGACGGATGTGATTTCGGCATCAACTTCATCCCGCACACTAAGGAAGTGACGACCTGGGGGGATGTCGCGATTGGCGATGCGGTGAATCTTGAGATCGACACGCTGGCCCGTTACGTGGCCCGGCTGAACGAGCAGGGCTGAGCCTCTTTCACGCGCGCCCCCGTGCAATCTGGGGCTGTCTGCCTAGGGCGTCGCAAAAGGCTCCCGCCCCCGTTCCCCGGCATCGCGGATGCCGTCTCAGGCGTTGGGCGTGGCGCGCCGCTGGGGGGGCGCGCGTCAGCGATCTCCCGCGACGAGGGGAGCTGATCTTGCGGCGCAGTTTGACCTTTGCCGTGGCTGCGTCGTGCCTGTGCAAGGGGCCATCTGCCGCCGCAACCGCTGACCCTGAAACAGCCTCTGACAGGGGAACGCGCCACCGCGACGCCGCGTCCGGAACATGGGCTGCCGCAAGCGGGGCTGGTATTTACGCTGCGGCTGGTCTATCCCGCTGGGGTATCCACGGCCTTGCTCGGGGTTGTGGAGGTCGCACTGACCATTGTCCACGACTGCCCACCGAAAGGTTGCCTGAATGAGCTTTGAAACACCGGGGCCGATTGAAGCCCAGTTGCGTGACGCAATCAGCCCTATTGAAGAGATCATCGAAGAGGCCCGTCAGGGGCGGATGTTCATCCTGGTCGATCACGAGGACCGCGAAAATGAGGGCGATCTGGTGATTGCCGCCGAATTTGCGGATGCTGCGGCGATCAACTTTATGGCGACTCACGGACGCGGTCTGATCTGTCTTCCGATGACGGCGGAGCGGGTCGATGCGCTGGGGCTGCCGATGATGGCGGTGAACAATTCTTCGCGCCATGAAACAGCTTTCACCGTGTCGATCGAAGCCCGCGAAGGTGTCTCGACCGGGATTTCCGCTGCCGACCGTGCACTGACCGTGGCGGCGGCCATTGACGAGAGCAACACGATGGCCGCGCTGGCGACACCGGGGCATGTGTTTCCGCTGCGGGCCAAACGCGGCGGTGTGCTGGTGCGCGCAGGCCATACCGAGGCGGCGGTTGATATCTCTCGTCTGGCTGGTCTGAACCCCTCGGGCGTGATCTGCGAGATCATGAATGAGGATGGCACCATGTCGCGGCTGCCGGAGCTGGTCGATTTTGCCCGGACGCACGGGCTTAAAATCGGCACCATCAGTGATCTGATTGCCTACCGCGCGCGCAACGACAATCTGGTGGTGGAGACCTCGCGCAAGACCGTCACGTCTGAAATCGGTGGCGATTGGGAACTGCGCCTGTTTACCGACCAGACCCACGGCATTGAACATGTGGTGATGACCAAGGGCGATATCACCACCCCTGAACCGGTCCTGACCCGCACCCATGCGCTGCATGAGGCAACGGATCTTCTGGGACTTGGTCCCAAATCGGGCCGACAGCTGCCGCGCGCGATGGAACTGATCGCGGCCGAGGGGCGCGGCGTCGTCTGCCTGTTCCGCGAGCCGCGCAATTCGCTCTATGCGCAGGACGACGAAGGCCCGCGCACCATCAAGCAGACCGGGCTGGGCGCGCAGATCCTGTCCAAAATGGGTCTGCATGAGCTGGTATTGCTGACGGATTCGCCCTCGACCACCTATGTTGGACTTGACGCCTACGGCCTGAGCATCGTTGGCACCAAACCTCTTCTGAAGGACGCTTGATATGGCTGCACATGAAACTCACTATACGCTGGACCGTCCGACATTCGACAAACCGGTCAAGCTGCTGATCGTGGTCGCGCCTTATTACAAGGATATCGCCGACAATCTGGTGGCCGGCGCCCAGGCCGAGATCGAAGCCGTCGGCGGCACCTGCGAACTGATCGAAGTGCCGGGTGCGCTGGAGGTGCCGACCGCGATCGCGATTGCCGACCGCAGCTCTAACTTCGACGGCTACGTGGCTCTGGGCTGCGTGATCCGTGGCGAAACAACCCATTATGAAACCGTCTGCAACGACAGCAGCCGCGCGATTCAGTTGATGGGGCTACAGGGGCTGTGCATCGGCAATGGCATCCTGACGGTGGAAAACCGCAAGCAGGCGGAGGTCCGCGCCGATGTGAACGATCAGAACAAAGGTGGCGGTGCTGCGGCTGCGGCCTTGCATCTGATCGCGCTGACGCGTAAATGGGGCGCCCAAACCAAGGGAGTCGGCTTCAAAGCCCCTTCCGAGGCCATCAGACTGGCCGACTCAGACAATGGACCCACCACCGTATGACCACTTCGGAAAGCCAGGGCGCCGCTCGCAAGGGCAGCGACAAGCATAAAATGAAATCAGCGTCGCGGCTCTATGCCGTGCAGGCGCTGTTTCAGATGGAACATAGCAACCTGTCTTTCGACAAGGTCATCGTCGAATTTGAGGACCACCGTTTTGGGGCGGTCTACGAAGGCGACGAGATGGCAGAGGGCGATCCGAAAAGCTTTCGCAAGCTGATCGAGGGCGCAGTCATTAATCAGGCCAAGATCGACCAGATGACGGACCGCGCACTGGTGGCCAAATGGCCGATTGCACGGATCGACCCGACGCTGCGCGCCCTGTTCCGGGCCGCGGGTTCTGAGATGTTGACAGGCAAGACACCGCCCAAGGTGGTGATCAATGAGTTCGTGGACATCGCGCGGGCCTTCTTTCCAGAGGGCAAGGAGCCGAAATTCGTGAATGCCGTTCTGGACCATATGGCGCGTGAGGCATGCCCCGAAGCCTTCTAACCAGGGCAATCTGACTGGGGCCTTCTGACCGGGGCTTGCGACAGGCGCCAGCTGCTGTGGCGCAACAAGGATCGAGAAGCGTGCCCGATGGGCGCGCTTTTTTCGTCTGCCGCCGGGCTGCCGGCACACTGCCGTAAAATGCTGGTCGACATGCGTCAAATCCCGCCGATCCGGCAATTGCCGCTGGACCATGTCGCAAAGAGTGCTACCGTTTTGGCCGAAGCAGGAGGGTATGCCATGCCAAAGCTGGTGAGTCTTTATATTCGCAACGTGGTGATCGGCTTTGCCATTGCCGCAGCTTTTGTCGGGCTGCTGTTGTGGTTCAACGTGAGGAACCTCTGGCATCTGGTCAGCACATCGGACAGTGGCGTTTTGGCGGTTGCGATCCTGTGGTTCATGAACGGTATCGTTTTTGCCGGGGTGCAGTTCGGCTATGCGGTGATGTCGCTGGCGCAGAAAGAAGACACCCCGCGCGGCGGGATGCGGATCACCCCCGATATGCACTCTGAGATGGTTCCGGTGCGCGTTCCGGCCAAGAAAGCCTCTCGGCAGCTGCCGCGCCGCTGATCCGCAGATCTGGACACAAAACGTCCAGACCAGCAAGCCGTCAGTCAGCCGTGCCCCTCAGGCGCGGCTTTTCTTTTGTCAGCCAGAACAGTGGTGGAATGCGGCGGGACCACCAGGCAACCGTGCGGTTATGATTCCCGAGGACCTGTATGTACAGGTGGGCGCCAGGTAAAAGGACCAGGGTCCAAACAGAGCCAGCTCCCTCGGAATTGCTTAAGGCCACTGGAATGCTACCTGTCACGAGAAGGGCAGAACCCGCCTTCGTTCTAACTAGGCGTCGGGGCAGGCGGAGACAAGGGGCGTCCGCCGTCTTTTCGACATGGCCCTCTCACCGTGGCGGATGTGGCATGGCCGCAGGCTGTCTTGATGCGATATCTGACCAGTGCGTTTGCAAGGTGCCTGCGCCATGGTCTTGTTATTTGTTCATGAATTGTTCACATTGACCCCATGATGCAGGATCTTGCCCCCGGTCAGCGCCTCGCGCGTGGTGTGGCCCGCCATATGGCGGCGCTTGGTTTTGTCACGGTCGAAGAATTCGTTCCCGCCCGTGGTCTGCGGGTCGATGTCATGGCGCTTGGCCCCAAGGGTGAGCTATGGGTGGTCGAATGCAAATCCAGCCGCGCCGACTATCAGTCCGACAGCAAATGGCGGGGCTATCTTGAATGGTGCGATCGCTATTTCTGGGCGGTGGATCTGGCGTTTCCGAATGAGCTGTTGCCTGACGACAGCGGTTTGATCATCGCCGATGACTATGACGCCGAGATCATCCGCATGGCGCCGGAACAGAAACTGCCCGCCGCCCGTCGCAAGAAGCTGATCCAGAAATTCGCAATGGACGCCGCCAGCCGCCTGCACCGGCTGCGCGACCCGCGACCGGGGATGGATGGGATATGGGACAGCGCGGCGCGCGGTGCCTGATTGCTGGCGGCGCGTCGGTTGGCAGGGCGGACGCGTCAGCCCGCCGCCGGGTGTTCGTGAGGTTCAGGTATCGAGGCTGCGCGCTGCCTGGGCTGCGGCCATGATTTCTTCGGCGATTTCATTGGCCTCATCCGGATCAAAATCCATCGGGATTTCGATCCCGTCGGCTTCGATGAAGATGCGGACCATGCCTGCGTCGGTGGGGCCGATCTGCATATTGGCTTCGATGTCGCGCTCGGTGTTGATGCTCATGCGGCACTCCTGTCATGGGGCTTGCGGTGACGGGTTCTGCTAGCCTGCTGCCACTGTAATGGCAAGCACTCGCGGCTTCCAGATGGACCTCGCGGGCGGGGCAGAAGATCGCAAGCGTGACGGCAAATCTCTTCACATTCGGGGTAAAAAACTTGCCGCTTGCCTCTTGCGCTCTCATCGCCCCTGTATTAAATCGCCCTCAGTGCCGCCTTAGCTCAGTTGGTTAGAGCGCCTGATTGTGGATCAGGAGGTCCCCCGTTCGAGCCGGGGAGGTGGTACCACCCTTCAGCTGAGATTAATATAACCACATCGGACCGCCAGAGGCACGACGCCTGTTTTTATGTCGGTAATTCAGCAGCTTACCCCGGGTCAGCTTACATGAACGAGCCGGTGAAGATCAGTCGCCGACCGGTTGGATCGCCACGCGTTGTTCGATTGCACCGCTCAGATTGTTCAGGATCAGGATCTCATCCCCATCGGTGACCACAGCAATCCAGCCGTCGCCAAAGGTCACGGCGCGGGCGCTGATCCCCGCTGGCAGCGTCACCGTTTCGGGCAGCTTTGGACCTGACGCAGACAAACGGATGACAAGCAGGGTCAGAACCACTAAGAACCCGCAAATCATGATCACCGTTAATGTGGTCACCATCCGCCGCAGGAACACCAGCTGGGGCGGTTCACTTTGAATATCTGTCTCAGAAGGATGTGTCATGGCCCGCCGCCGGATCGAGTTTGTCATCGCGGAGAACCCGCCTAAACGGCTTGATAAAGCGGTTTCGCGTGATGTGCCAGAGGAAGCCACCCTGTCGCGCACCCGTCTGGCGCGGCTGATCGAGGCTGGGCAGCTGCAGGTCAATGGCACGGTCGTGACCGACCCCAAGGCCAAGATCGAGGAAGGTGCGCTGATCGAGATCACCGTGGAAGAGGCCGAGGACAGCCACATCGGCCCCGAGGATATCCCGCTTGAGGTGATCTATGAGGATGACGATCTGATCGTTGTCAACAAACCCGCAGGCATGGTTGTCCATCCCGCCCCCGGAACACCATCGGGCACGCTGGTCAACGCATTGCTGCACCATTGCGGCGATAACCTCTCCGGCGTTGGTGGCGTCAAACGCCCCGGCATCGTGCACCGCATCGACAAGGAGACCAGCGGGCTGCTGGTGGTCGCGAAATCCGATGCCGCCCATCAGGGTTTGGCCGCTCAATTCGAGAAACATACGGTCGAACGCTATTACCGCGCTATCTGTTATGGTGTGCCGGATGCCAATGATCCGCGCCTGCGCGGGGTAAAGGGGACGAGCTTTGAACCTGGCAATATCCTCAAACTGACCACACAACTCGCGCGCCATAGAACCGACCGGCAGCGGCAGGCGGTGCTGTTCCAGGGCGGCCGCCATGCTGTCACCCGCGCCCGTATCGTCGACAGCTACGGCACGCCGCCGGTGGTGGCGCTGATCGAATGCTGGCTGGAAACCGGCCGCACCCATCAGATCCGGGTGCATATGGCCCACGCAGGCCATGGGCTGGTCGGCGATCCTGTCTATGGCGGCAAGCGCAAACTTGCCGCAAAATCGCTGCCCGAGGCCACCGCGGCGGCCATCCAGTCATTCCCGCGTCAGGCACTACATGCTGCGGTTCTGGGCTTTGTCCATCCTGTCACCGGTGACGACATGCGATTTGAAGCGCCGGTACCAGAAGATATGACAGATCTGCTGCAAATGTTGGCAACGCCTGCGGAATAATCACGCCTGCGATCAGCGAGCTCCTGATTTATTGCAGAAAAACCGAGATCCCGCCGCGCGTTGCGGCGGGTCGATGGTCTGCAACTTGCTGTGAACTTCGTCACAGACCGCTTTTCTTATGATTCCTATAAGAGATAAACTTGGCAACTCTTGAACGGGGCTGTGCGTTAACCCATATGACGAGATGTTAAGTCCTTATACATTGGGAGGGACACAAAGAATGGCAAATTATGCAAATCTGCCCGCACCGACACCCGAAGGCGGGCTGAACCGGTACCTTCAGGAAATCCGCAAGTTCCCGCTGTTGGAACCGGAAGAGGAATATATGCTGGCCAAGCGCTGGGTCGAAGAGCAGGACAGTGCCTCGGCCCATAAGATGGTGACATCGCACCTGCGTCTGGCGGCGAAAATTGCCATGGGCTATCGCGGCTATGGTCTGCCGCAGGCCGAGGTGATCTCCGAAGCCAATGTCGGTTTGATGCAGGCGGTCAAACGCTTTGATCCCGAAAAGGGCTTTCGCCTGGCAACCTATGCCATGTGGTGGATCCGCGCCTCGATCCAGGAATATATCCTGCGGTCCTGGTCGCTGGTGAAACTCGGCACCACCTCGGCGCAGAAGAAGCTGTTCTTCAATCTGCGCAAGGCCAAGGCCCGTATCGGCGCGCTGGAGGAGGGCGACCTGCACCCCGACACCGTCAAGAAGATCGCCACCGACCTCGGCGTGACCGAGACGGAGGTGATTTCGATGAACCGGCGGATGTCCGGCGGCGATGCCTCTCTCAATGCCACCGTCGGCAGCGAGGGCGAAGGCACGATGCAGTGGCAGGACTGGCTGGAGGATGAGGATGCTGATCAGGCCGGCGACTACGAGGCGCGCGATGAGCTTGAGGCCCGCCGCGAGCTGCTCGCCAATGCACTGGATGTGCTCAACGATCGCGAGAAGGATATTCTGACGCAGCGCCGACTGGCCGATCAGGCGAAAACGCTGGAGGACCTCAGCACGCAATATGGCGTCAGCCGCGAGCGTATCCGCCAGATCGAGGTGCGCGCCTTCGAGAAACTTCAAAAGAAGATGCGCGAGCTGGCGTCCGAGAAGGGCATGTTGCCGGTGAGCTGATACGTCCGGAGCGGCCCGCGAATCGCAGATTGAACGGCCCCCTTTGCGGGGCCGTTTTTCCTGTGTCGCGAGGGGCGCCACAGCGCCGCCGCGACCAGCTGCGGCCCGAGGCGGGCGAAGGTTTCCAAACTCTTAAGATAAGAGATTGAAATTCTATGCAATAATGGCGTGAAGCCTGCGATTTTGGGTCTTTGCCTAACGCTTTGTTAGGGGCGCCGGTCCTAGTGTTCGGGGATGTAATTCCTCAAAGGACCAAGTAACCGATGCCGTCCATATTCTTTCGTCTTCCCATCCGTATCTACGCTGTGGTGGCGATGGCACTCGC
This sequence comes from Phaeobacter sp. A36a-5a, assembly GCF_037911135.1. Lineage (NCBI taxonomy): Bacteria > Pseudomonadati > Pseudomonadota > Alphaproteobacteria > Rhodobacterales > Roseobacteraceae > Phaeobacter > Phaeobacter bryozoorum. The sequence continues at coordinate 735,829 of NZ_JBBLYU010000001.1, forward strand.
GCTCTCTGTGCTGCTGACCGTCCTGCTGCTGTCACGCGCAGTCGACAACGCCTATGCCATGCGCGACCGTGAGCTCAGCAATATCATCGATACCTCAATCAGCCTGCTTGCCGATCTTGAGGTGCGGGTACAGTCTGGTGAGCTGACAGCCGAGGAGGCGCGCGCTCAGGGCCGTGAGGTGATTGAGAAAATTCGCTTCGAAACCTCCGGCTACCTCTTTGCATTCGACAAGGAACTTATCGTGCGTGCGCACCCCATGGTGCCAGACTGGGTCGGCACTGACCGGTCCGGCTTCGAAGACGTGAAGGGTATCAAGGTGTTCCAGGAGCTGGGCAAGGTTGCCGCAGCTGATGGTGCCGGCTCGGTCCGCTATTGGTTCCAGAAACCGGGTCAGACCACTCCAGAGCAGAAAATCGGCTATGTGAAGGCCTTTGAACCCTGGGGCTGGGTCATTGGCACCGGCTCCTATGTCTCTGACATTCGGGTGGATCTTGCCCAGATGCGGACCGAAGCGATGGCCACCCTCGCGATCAGCCTGATTCTTCTGGTGATTGCCTCGACGGTCCTGCTGCGCAGTGTTACCGGCCCGATCAACGGTCTGAAGGCGCGGATGGCCACGATGGCCGACGGCGAGACGGCGACGGATGTACCCTATACTCGGGCGCGCAGCGAAATTGGCGAAATGGCCCGAACGCTGGAGGCATTCCGCGGGAAGCTGCAGGAGCAAGACGTGCTGAAAGGCCAGCAGCAGACCCGCGACGCCGAGCGGTCCGATGTTGTGTCGATCATCTCCAGCCGTCTCGCGGCACTGTCGCAGGGCGATCTGACCGTGCGTATCAACGAGACCCTGCCGGAGGATTACGCCCAGCTGCAGCGTGACTTCAACCGCACCGCGGAAACGCTGAGCGCCACTGTGACCCAGGTGATCGACACTGCCGAAAGCATCCGCAACGGCGCCAATGAGATCAGCCAGGCCTCCGACGACCTGTCCAACCGCACCGAAAGCCAGGCCGCCACGCTGGAGGAAACCGCCGCCGCCCTGGACGAGATGACGGCCAGCGTGAAATCCGCCGCCGAAGGTGCCCGCAGTGTCGAAAGCATCATGCAGGAAGCCAAACAGGAGGCCGAAACAAGTGGCACCGTGGTGCAGAGCGCCGTCTCCGCAATGACCGAGATCGAGCAGTCCTCGACCCATATTTCGCAGATCATCGGGGTGATTGACGACATCGCCTTCCAGACCAACCTTCTGGCGCTGAACGCCGGTGTCGAGGCCGCGCGGGCCGGCGAGGCGGGCAAGGGCTTTGCCGTGGTCGCCAGCGAGGTGCGCGCCCTGGCGCAGCGGTCCTCGGATGCGGCGATGGAGATCAAGACGCTGATCGGCGACAGCACCAAGCAGGTGGAGCGGGGCGTTGATCTGGTGGGCAAAACCGGCGACGCGCTGCAAAGCATCGTGGAGCGGGTCGGTCATATCTCGAAACTGGTTTCGGGCATCGCAACCGGTGCCAGCGAACAGTCGACCGGTCTGCATGAGATCAACACCGGCGTGACCCAGCTTGACCAGGTCACCCAGCAGAACGCCGCCATGGTCGAAGAGGCCACTGCCGCCGGGCATATGCTCAATGCCGATGCCACCAAGCTGGCCCAGCTGGTCGCCCATTTCCGGGTCGCGGCGGGGGGCAGACCGGCCTCGGAACCTGCCCGCAAGACCCCAGCAGCGGCCCCGGCGCCGCGGGTCACCAGAAATGACCCCAAACCGGCGGCGCCCAGTGCCCATGGCGATGACTGGGATCTGGAGGCGGTGAAACCGACCCCGGCCCCGGCGGTCGCCAGCACCAGTGGCAACGCGGCCAAGGATATCTGGCAGGATTTCTGACCCGGAAACGGGCCTTGAAAGCCAGAACTTCAACGACCGAGACAGAGACCGCGCCGGATCATCCCGGCGCGGTTTTTCCATGCCAGCGGTATGGGTGGCGCCTGCCGCGATGATGCCGCGATTCCCCAGTGCTCCAGTGCCATGATCCATCGGCCCTGGTGTCGCGCCGGATGCCGATCGTCGCGATCAACGGCCAATGTCAGTCTCAAAGCGCTCCAGAAATCTGCGGCTGGAAACCGACATCACAGCAGGGAGCACCGGAAACAGGCGGCGGGGAACCGACCATGCGCCAATCAGGCAGGGATCTCTTTCAGCCACTCATGCACATAGTCGCCAGCCGCCCGGCAGGCTGTCTCGATCTTTTGCGCTGCCATCAGCTGGACTGCGATTGCGGTGGCCAGGGTGCAGCCGGTGCCGCGCTTGGTCTGTTTCAGTCTTGGCCGCGGGAAGGCGACATGGGTGGCGTCGCAGAAAAGATGGTCCACTGCCATCGCGTCGGTCCCATGTCCTCCTTTGATCAGAACTGCTCCGGCGCCCGCCTGGTGAAGCTGGCGCGCCTGCGCTGCCATGCCGAAGTGCTGCGGGTCAAAGCGGCTCCCACCGCCCGGAACTGCGCCGTGCAAGCCTGGGCATAGCTGCGATGCTTCGTGCAAGTTGGGGGTGATCAGATCGGCGCGGGCCATTAACGGTGCCAGATCACCGGCGTGCATCAGCCGACCGCCTGAACTGCTGCGCAGAACCGGATCCAGCACAACCGCACAACTCGGCGGGAGCAACCGCGCCAGAGTTGCGGCAATTGCCTCGGCAGCTGCCGCGCTTCCGACCATGCCGATCTTCACCGCGCTGATCGGGCCGGTCTCAACAGCGGCCTGTATCTGACCCAGAATACCGTCAACCGGCGTCGGGTAGATCTCCTGCAAGGCCTGGTTGGTCTGCACGGTCACGGCTGTCACCACCGGTCGCAGGCTCAGCGATCGGGCCGCGAACTGCGGGATCATGCGGGCCATCGCCGTGGCGGCGGCGATATCACGGGTCAGCCCGGCGCCGCCGCTGCTGTCGGTGCCTGCGATGATCAGCAGCGCGCTCATTGCCGCCGCCCCGCTGCCAAGAGCGCCAGATCTCCGGCAAAGTCAGGCGCAAGCTCCGCCGCCTTGCGCCAGGCCCGCAGGCCACTATGACAGGCAAGCACAACCCGGCGGTCCGTCGGCAGATCAGCCGCCGTCAACCGATCCGGCAGGATGCGGACGGCGGTCGTCGTGGCCGGTTCAGCGGCCTCATCCTCCGGGCGCAATTCTATCACGTAATCGGCGGCGGTCAGGCTGTTCATCCCGATAAAGGGCAGCGACCGCGCAGGCTCTGCAGCCGTGGCGAAATCAAACCCGCCCATCTGAAGCCCGGCAAAGTCGAGGCTCAACATCCGCCCCAGCGGGGTTGGCTGATGGCCCAGTAGCAACTTCAGGGCAAGCTGTGCCTGCAGGGCGCCAATCACCCCGACAACCGGCCCCATAATCCCGGCACTGGCGCAGGTAGCGCTCCTGTCGGTTGGGTCGGGGAAGACGGCGCGCAGCGAGGGGCCGCCCCCGCAAAAGACGCCGACATAACCCGATTGCGCCAGTGCCGACGCACTGATCAGCGGACGCCCCAGCTGCTGACAGCAATCCGAAAGCGTGTAGGACACCGCATAGCTGTCGGCAGCATCTATCACCAGATCGGCCGGGCCGACCGCAGCGGCGACATTGTCCGGTGTCAGGTCGCGTGCATGGGGGTGCAGCCGCAGCTCCGGCGCCATTGCCATCAGCCGCCTGCGCGCGGCCTCGACCTTGTAGCGACCAACGTCCGCAAATGTATAGAGTGGCTGGCGTGGCAGGTTGGTTGCCTCAACCAGGTCCCCGTCCATCACCGTGATTTCGCCAATACCGGCACCGGCAAGATATTGCAGAACCGGACAGCCAAGCCCGCCGGCCCCGACAACAAGAATATGGGCGCTGGCCAGCCTCTGCTGTCCCTCGGCGCCCACCTCCGGCAAAGCGGTCTGGCGGTCAAAGCGGCTCATCTCGCGCAGGCCCGGATCCATTCCAGGGTCCGCGCCTCCGGGTTGGCGGCCTGCTGGATATCCGTCACCACGGCAGCGCTGTCTGCACCTGCGGCAAAGACCCCGGGCAGGCGTTCGGGCGTCAGCCCGCCAATGGCAACCAGCGGTGTGTCTCCCGCCATCGCTTTCCACCGGCGCACCCGGTCAAGCCCCTGTGGGGCCCATTTCATCTGTTTCAGCAGGGTTTCATAAACCGGACCAAGCGCCACATACTCAGGGCCATGGGCGAGGGCGCGCTCCAGCTCCGCTACGTCATGGGTCGACAGGCCAAATCGCACGCCCTTGCGGCGCAGGGCCTCGAAATCGGCCGTGTCCATGTCTTCCTGTCCCAGGTGCACAAAGCTGCAGTTCAGATCCAGTGCGGCCTGCCAATAGTCATTGACCACCAGCTGCGCGCCATGCACGGCGCAGAAATCCCGCGCGCGGGCAATCTGGCGACGGATCTCCGGCTCCGGCAGGTCTTTCAGCCGCAGCTGCACAAGGCGCACCCCATGGGGAACCAGCAGTTCCAATTGGCTGACATGACCAACGATCAGGTAAAAACGCTCCATTGTCGTCTCCGTGAATAAGGGGGGGCGCAGCTCAGCTTAGCGCTGCGAGGCCAAGAACAGGGGTGGAGGGCACCGCCATATCGCGCCGCTCCATCGGGTCTGCGTGATATCCGGCGCGCCCGGCCGCAATCGCCAGCGCCATGGCGCGCGCCATTCCGGCAGGATCTCCGGCCTTGGCCACAGCGGTGTTCAGCAGCACGGCATCCATGCCCAGCTCCATCGCCTGCGTCGCATCCGACGGGCGGCCAATGCCCGCATCCACGATCAGCGGCACCTCAGGGAAATAGGCCCGCATCGCGCGCAGGCCATCCGGGTTGCGCAAGCCCTGACCGGATCCGATCGGCGCCCCCCAGGGCATCAGCACCTCACAGCCCGCCTCAAGGAGTTTCTCTCCGACCACCAGATCGTCGGTGGTGTAGGGAAAGACCTGAAACCCATCGTCAGACAGCGTACGCGCGGCCTCGACCAACCCGAACACATCCGGTTGCAGCGTGTCGCAATGGCCGATCACTTCCAGCTTGATCCAGGGCGTGCCGAACAGCTCGCGCGCCATCTGGGCGGTGGTCACTGCTTCCTGCACGGAGTGGCAGCCTGCGGTGTTGGGCAGGATGCGGCAGCCGGTATCGCGCAGGCCGTCCCAGAATCCCGCGCCGGAGCCATCAGCGGTCTCGCGCCGCAGGGACACGGTGATGATTTCGCAGCCACTGGTTCTGATTGCCTCGCTCAGGACCACAGGCGAGGGGTATTGGGCGGTGCCCAGCAGCAGCCGCGAGGTGATCTCTTCTCCATAGATCTGCATCGTTATCCCCCCTGCATCGGGGCGAGCACTTCGATGCGGTCGCCCTCGTTAAGCTCGGTGTCAGCGCGTCGGGTGCGGGCCACAAAGGCGCCATTCAGCGCGGTGGCGACCGATGGGCTGATATAGCCCAGCTCGCGCAGCGCAGCTTCCAGCGTCCGGGCGCTCACCTCATGCGCTTTGGCGTTCACGGTGATGTTCATCTGATGTCTCCGGTCTGAGGCGGTCCGCCACCTGCTGCGCCATCGCGGGCGCCAGCAGAAATCCGTGGCGGTACAGCCCATTGAGGAATAGCGTCCCGCCGTCCTGATGAAGGCGGGGCAGATTGTCGGCAAAGGCGGGGCGCAGCCCGGCGCCTGTTTCCACAACGCTGGCCTCGGCAAAGCCCGGGTGCAGGGTGAAGGCTGCATTCAGCAGCTCGCTGAGCGAGCGCAGGGTAACGGGACGGGTGGATGTGCTTTCAACCATGGTGCCGCCGATCATGAACAGCCCGTCGCCGCGTGGGACGAGGTACAGCGGTATTCTCGGGTGCAGCAGCCGCAGGGTGCGGGTGAGCATGACCTCCGGGCAGTGCAGTATCGCCATCTCTCCGCGCACAGGCCGCAGGCCCGTTAGCCGGTCGGCGGCGGCGATGCCCCGGCAGTCGATATCAACGCTTCCCGGCGCATCAGCCCCCAGACAGATCTCAACGCCAAGCGCAGAGACCGCAGCCGCCAGATCCCGGATCGCCTGTCGCGGGTCCAGATGTGCCTCCTGCTCAAAGAACAGCCCCTGCGCAAACCGCCCCGCCAGCGCCGGCTCCATCGTCGCGATCTCGGCCTCGTCCACGCCCCGATGCCCGGTGGTGCGGCGGGCAAAGCGGGTCAGCTCGGCCCGGTCGCGGGCAGGCGCCACCATCAGCGTGCCGCGCCTGTGGACGCTCGTGACCTTGGCCCACCAGTCGATGGCGCGGCCACCGAGGGTGATCACCGCCTCCTCGGCGCTTTCGCGTTCGCACCAGGGGGCGAGCATGCCGCCGGCATAGCGCGCGACACTGCCTGCACCGATCGCAGCCGCGCGTTCGTAGATCCGCACGGTGGCCCCGCGCTGCGCCAGCTCATAGGCGCAGGCGAGACCGGCGAGGCCTGCGCCTGCGATGGTGATCATTCCGCCGGTTCCGCAGCCTCAGGTGCAGGCACATAGAGCTCGCCGCCCTCGCGGAACTTGGCCGCCATTGCCTCCATGCCTTCCTTCTGCGCTTCGGCGCGGATGTCGTGGCTGATCCGCATGGAGCAGAACTTCGGCCCGCACATGGAGCAGAAATGCGCAACCTTATGGGCCTGTTTCGGCAGAGTCTGGTCGTGGAATTCGCGCGCAGTATCCGGGTCCAGCGACAGGTTGAACTGATCCTCCCAGCGGAACTCAAACCGCGCGCGGGAGAGCGCATCATCGCGGCGCTGCGCCCCCGGCAGACCCTTGGCCAGATCGGCGGCATGGGCTGCGATCTTATAGGTGATCACGCCGGTTTTCACGTCGTCCCGGTCAGGCAGGCCCAGGTGCTCCTTCGGCGTCACGTAGCACAGCATCGCGCAGCCGAACCAGCCGATCATCGCCGCCCCGATGCCGCTGGTGATGTGGTCATAGCCCGGCGCGATGTCGGTGGTCAGCGGCCCCAGCGTATAGAACGGCGCCTCGTGGCAGCACTCCAGCTGCTTGTCCATGTTTTCCTTGATCTTGTGCATGGCGACATGGCCCGGCCCCTCGATCATCACCTGGCAATCCTTGGCCCAAGCAATCTTGGTGAGTTCCCCAAGGGTTTCCAGCTCGGCAAACTGCGCCTCGTCATTGGCATCGGCGATGGAGCCGGGGCGCAAGCCATCACCCAAGGAGAAGCTCACGTCATACTGGCGGCAGATGTCGCAGATCTCCTCGAAATGCTCATAGAGGAAGCTCTCTTTGTGGTGATGCAGGCACCACTTTGCCATGATTGAGCCGCCGCGCGAGACGATCCCTGTCACCCGGTTCACGGTCATCGGCACCATGTGCAGCCGCACGCCCGCATGAATGGTGAAGTAATCGACGCCCTGTTCCGCCTGCTCGATCAGCGTGTCGCGGAACACTTCCCAGGTCAGGTCCTCGGCGATGCCATTCACCTTCTCCAGCGCCTGATAGATCGGCACGGTGCCGATCGGCACCGGCGAGTTGCGCACGATCCATTCGCGGGTGTTGTGGATGTTGCGCCCCGTGGACAGGTCCATCACCGTGTCAGCACCCCAGCGGATCGCCCAGACCAGCTTGTCCACCTCTTCCTCCATTGAGGAGGTGACAGCAGAGGTGCCCATATTGGCGTTGATCTTCACCTTGAAATTGCGGCCGATGATCATCGGCTCGAGTTCGGGGTGGTTGATGTTGGCCGGGATGATGGCGCGACCGGCGGCGATTTCGGAGCGAACGAATTCCGGAGTCACGTAGTCGGGGATATTGGCGCCAAAGTCATTGCCGTCGCGTTTGCCGTGGCAGGGCGACAGCTCGCGCAGCTGGTTTTCGCGGATCGCCACGAATTCCATTTCCGGCGTGATGATACCGGCGCGGGCATAGGCCAGCTGGGTTGGCGCGGCGCCGTCCTTGCCGCGCAGCGGGGCAGGCTTCACCGGGAACTCAGGCACCAGCCGGTCGCCCTCGACAAAACCGTTGTCCTCTGGCTTCACATCGCGGCCCTGATAGCTCTCGACGTCGCCGCGCGCGAGGGTCCACTGGCGGCGCAGGGCGGGCAGGCCCTGTCGGATATCGGTCAGCACATCCGGGTCGGTGTAGGGGCCGGAGCTGTCATAGACCGGCAGCGGCGCCTCGCCCGCAGTGGGGTGGGTGGCGATCTCGCGCATCGGCACGCGGATGTCCTGATGGACCTCGCCTGCAACGTAGATCTTGCGCGATGCGGGCAGGCCACCTGTGGTGATCTTTGGGTTGGGGACGTTCATTATGGTGCTCCTCGAAGCCTAGACTCAGAAAAGACACCAGATGAGGCTTGGCTCGGGAAACAGAGAGCGCGCGGCCCTCTTGTTCGGTCAACGCAGGGTGGTCGGGGTGTATTTGTCCCGGCGCCGTGCATGCCTAGCTTCCTACGCCAGTATCAACTGGGTCAGGTTCAAAGGGTCGCGCCGCCGGTTTGGGTTGCCCCGCACCAAAACGCCTCTCAGTCCCCTTGGCGGGACTCCCCTGCGTGCCTTAGGGGTAGGGGAGATGCTGTCATCCCGTCAACCTGTTATTTTATAGATTATTTATATATATAAATAACAATGCGCTAAATCCAAGATGACTCCTCCGGTGGGGCAAATCGCTGCATCGCAGCTTTGCGCTTGATCGCAACCCTGCAAGTTATCTATAAAACCGCAACGCCATCCGCGCATGGCCGACAGGTATAGAGAACAGGAGACAGCATGCTGGACGCTGCACCCATCCGCACCGACTGGACCCGCAAGGAAGCGGAAGCGATCTACAACAAGCCGTTCATGGATCTGCTGTTTGAGGCGCACAGCGTGCACCGACAGTATTTCGACCCCAATCAGGTGCAGAAATCCAAGCTCCTGAGCATCAAGACCGGCGGCTGCGCCGAGGATTGCGCCTATTGCTCGCAGTCGGCGCGCAACGGCGCGCAGCTCTCGGCCTCCAAGCTGATCGAGGTGCAGCGGGTGATTGCCGAGGCCAGGAAAGCCAAGGAAGGCGGCGCGACGCGCTACTGCATGGGGGCCGCCTGGCGCTCGCCCAAGGACCGCGACATGGCCGCACTTGAGGCGATGGTGCAGGGGGTCAAGGATCTGGGCATGGAAACCTGCATGACGCTGGGCATGCTGGACGAGGAACAGGTGTTCCGCCTGCGTGATGCGGGTCTCGATTATTACAACCACAATATCGACACCTCGGAGCGTTACTACTCCGAGATCATCACCACCCGCACCTTTGCCGACCGGATCGACACCCTGAACCGGGTTCGCGAGGCGGGCATCAAGGTCTGCTCCGGCGGTATCGTCGGTATGGGGGAGCAGCAGCTGGACCGTATCGACATGATGCTGGCGCTGGCGACGCTGGAGGTGCATCCCGACTCGGTGCCGGTCAACATGCTGATCCCGATCGCCGACACGCCGCTCGCCAATGTAGAGAAGCTGGATCCGATCGAATTTGTGCGTTCGGTGGCGCTGGCCCGCATCCTGATGCCGAAGTCGCATGTGCGCCTGTCGGCCGGCCGCACCGATATGTCGGACGAGATGCAGGCGATGTGCTTCTTTGCCGGTGCCAACTCGATCTTCGTGGGCGACACGCTGCTGACCGCCGACAACCCCGAAGAGGACAAGGATCAGCAGCTGTTCGACCGTCTGGGCATCACCGCCATGGCCGCGGGCTGCGACGGCAGCCGCTGATGGCGGGCGCCTTCCCGAGGCATGACAGATCGCTGGAAGCGCTGCGCACACGCGGACGCTACCGGCAACTGATGCCGCGGGACGGGCATGACTTTGCCTCCAACGACTACCTTGGGCTGGCAGGCAGCGATGTGCTGCGCGCCGCCGCTTCAGATGCGCTGGCGCGCGGGGTGCCGGTGGGGGCGGGCGGTTCGCGCCTTTTGCGCGGCAATGACGCCGAACACCAGCTGCTGGAGACGGAGGCGGCCGCGTTTTTCGGCACCGAGGCGGCGCTGTTCATGGGCGGCGGCTTCAACGCCAATCAGGCGATCTTCTCCACCCTGCCGCAGCAGGGGGATCTGGTGCTCTATGATGCGCTGATCCATGCCAGCACCCATGACGGGATGCGGCTGGGCCGGGCAGAGACCCGCAGCTTTGCCCATGGCGATTCGGAGGATGCTGCACGGGTGCTGAAGACCTGGCGCGCTGAGGGCGGCACGGGCCAGGCCTGGATCGCGGTTGAGGCGGTCTATTCCATGGACGGCGACCTCGCGCCGCTGGGGGTGCTGATGGCGCTGGCGGATGCAGAGGGCGCAGTGCTGGTGGTGGATGAGGCGCATTCGACCGGCGTGTTCGGCGATCTGGGTCGCGGACTAGCACATGACATCGCACACCGCCCCAACGTGTTGTCCTTACACACCTGCGGCAAGGCGCTGGGCGGTTCCGGCGCTTTGATTTGCGGCCAGCGGGTTCTGATCGAAACGCTGATCAACAAGGCGCGCGGCTTCATCTTCGCGACTGCGCCGTCGCCCTTGAACGCGGCGCTGGTGCGGGCGGCCTTGCAGGAGCTTCAGCAGAACCCGGACCGCCGCGAACAGGCGTGGCAGGGGATTACTCATGCGCATGATGAGGCCAAACGCCTGTGCGGGCTGGAAGGATTCCAAAGCCAGATCCTGCCGGTGGTGATTGGCGATGACAAACGCACCATGGCGCTGGCCGCAAGGATGCAGGCCCGCGGTTATGACATCCGCGGCATCCGCCCGCCGACGGTGCCGCGCGGCACCTCGCGGCTGCGGCTGTCGATCACGTTGAATACGGGGGCAGAGGTCATCACCCAGATGTTCGAAGACCTCGCCCGGGAAATGGAGAGTGCCGCATGAGCGCGCTGATCGTCACCGGAACCGATACCGGCATCGGCAAGACCATCTTCTCCGCCGGTCTGGTGCAGGCGCTGGGCGCGACCTATTGGAAGCCGGTGCAGTCCGGGCTTGAGGAGGAGACCGACAGCCAGATCGTCGCCCGCCTGTCCGGCCGCCCGGCGCTGCCGGAGGGATATCTGCTGCAGCTGCCCGCCTCGCCGCATCTGTCGGCGGAGGCCGAGGGGGTGGAGATCGACCCGGACACGCTGCCGTTGCCCGAAGTGGACGGTGTGCTGGTGGCCGAGGGGGCGGGCGGCCTGATGGTGCCTTTGAACCGCAAGGTGCTGTACCTGGACCTGTTTGCCCGCTGGGGCGAGCCGGTGATCCTCTGCGCGCGGACGCAGCTGGGAACCATCAACCACACGCTCCTGTCGCTGAAAGCGCTGCGCGATTCAGGCTGCACGGTGGCCGGCGTGGCCTTCATCGGAGATCCGGAACCTGCGGTGGAGGAAACCATCTGCCAGTTCGGCCAGGTCGCGTATTTGGGACGGCTGCCCTTCATGGAAGAGCTGAGGGCCACGCCCGAGCCTGGGCGGGTGCGAAGCGCCCTCCCGGGGGGAGGGTCGGGCGCGGCCCGGTCTATCGACCGGACCAGAACGGTGCTCGAAGATACCTTTGCCGAAAGCATCAACGTGGACCTGATCAAGGAGGCCTTGGCCCAAGGAGAGATGGCATGAGTGCGGCAGACCTCACCCAGCTGGAATTCGACCAGCAGCACCTCTGGCACCCTTACACCAACGTCGCCAAGCCTGGCCCGACCTTTGTGGTGAAGGAAAGCGAGGGCATGTACATCACGCTGGACGACGGCACAAGGCTGATCGACGCTATGTCGTCCTGGTGGTGCATGATGCACGGCCACAGGAACCCGGCAATCACCAAGGCGATCCACGCCCAGCTCGACACCCTGCCGCATGTGATGTTCGGCGGGCTGACCCATGACCCCGCCATCGACCTGGGCCGCAAGCTCTTGGAGATCACCCCCGAAAGCCTCACCCGCATTTTCTATTGCGACTCGGGCTCGGTCTCGGTCGAGGTGGCGATGAAGATGGCGGCGCAGTACCAGCACGCCATCGGCCAGCCCGGGCGCAAGCAGTTTGCCACCATCCGCTCCGGCTATCACGGCGACACCTGGAAAGCGATGAGCGTCTGCGACCCCGACACTGGGATGCACCACCTGTTCCAGGGCGCGCTGAGCGTGCAGCATTTCGTCTCACGCCCGCCGGTCCGCATCCATGAGGACTGGGTGGACGACCCGGCCCTAAACGGATTGGGTGAACTGCGCGATGTGCTGGAGGCCAACGCAGAAAGGATCGCCGCCTTCATCCTAGAACCTGTGGTGCAGGGTACTGGCGGTATGTATTTCTACCACCCGGAATATCTCAATCAGGCCCGTATCATCTGCGATGAGCTGGGTATCCTCCTGATCTTCGACGAAATCGCTACCGGCTTTGGCCGCACGGGGGAGCTGTTTGCCACCAATTTCTGCACTGTCGAGCCGGACATCATCTGCCTCGGCAAGGGGCTGACCGGCGGCCATATCTCCTTTGCCTGCACCATGACCAACGACCGTGTGGCGGAGGGCATCGGCGGCGGCAGTCCCGGTCTGTTCATGCACGGGCCGACCTACATGGGCAATCCGCTGGCCTGCGCCGCGGCTAAGGCCTCTCTGGATCTGCTGACCGGACAGGACTGGCGCGGCACCGTGGCGGCCATCGCTGAGCAGTTGCAGGCCGAACTGGCCCCGGCCCGCGATCTACCCAATGTGGCTGATGTGCGGGTCTTGGGCGCCATTGGTGTCATCGAGATGAAGCACCGCGTCTCGGCGGATGAGGCGCACGCGCGGGCGCATGAGATGGGCGTGTTCCTGCGCCCCTTCGGCACCAACATCTACACGATGCCGCCCTTCATCACATCGCCGGAGCAACTGAGCGAAATCACCGCAGGCATGCTGCGGCTGGCGCGGGAACTCTAGGCGATGGAATTCCGCTGGCTCAAACAGAACGAGGCAGTCGAGGCCATTGTGGTCTTCGGCGGCTGGGCGATTGGGGCGGATGTTTTTGCGCATCTCACCGGCCCTGAGGATGTTCTGTTTGTCAGCGATTTCCGCAGCCTTGATGCCGATCTCCCCGATCTGTCTGGCTACGATCATGTCACGCTGCTGGCCTGGTCTTTCGGCGTTGCGGGTTATGCCCATTGGCAGCAGGGGCGCGGCGATCCCTTTGATCGCAAGGTCGCGGTCAACGGCACCCTTGCGCCAGTGGACGAGACGCGCGGCATCCCGCCGGAGGTGATGGCCAGGACCGCAGAGGGGCTGAGTGAGCAGAGCTTTGCCCAGTTCCTGCGCCGGACATTCAATGCGCCGCAGTCTCCCCATGAGATCGACATTGACGCTCGCCGGGCCGAGCTGCATGCGGTCGCGCAGCGCGGACCGGCGCCGGCTGTCGGCTTTGATCTGGTCTGGATCGCTGGGCGGGACCGAATCTTTCCGCCCGCAAATCAGCACCGGGCCTGGGCGGGCGTGGCGCTGAGGGAGCTGCCCACAGCCGCCCATGCGCCGTTTGATCACTTCGACAGCTGGCAGGCCCTGCTGTCATGAGGGATCTGCCCCCCCCAACCGTGGATGCCGCCCGCGTGGCCCGCGCCTTTCGCCGTGGGCTTGGGAGCTACCACGATGCTGCCAGCGCGCAGGCACAGATCGCGGCAGAGCTGTCGGCGCTCCTCGCTGCACATATCGGCACCTCCCCCGTCGCACATCTGTTTGAATTCGGGGCAGGGACCGGCCATCTGACCGATGCGCTGTTGCGGGATCTGTCGGTCCGCCATCTCACGCTCAACGACCTTGTGCCAGAGGCAGAGGCAGGCCTTCAGCCGGTTCTGGCAGCGCATGGGCAATCGGCGCTCTTCCTGCCGGGACGGATCGAAACCCTCGCGCTGCCCGAAAACCTGGACCTGATCGCGGCTGCCTCGGTTGTGCAGTGGATCGGCGACCTGCCTTCCCTCCTGCAAGGGTTTGAGACCGCGCTGCGCCCCGGTGGGTGGCTGGCGCTCTCTGGCTTTGGGCACGCGCATTTCCACGAATTGGTCGCGCTGGGGTCCGGGGCGGCGGCGCCCAACTACATGGATCACCACGAATGGGCGCAGCATCTGCCGCCGGGGCTGCGACTTGTCGAGTTGCGGCAGGCTCCGATCACGCTCAGCTTTGAGACCCCGCGCGCCGTGCTGCACCACCTGCGGGCAACGGGCGTGAATGGCCAGTCTCGGGGAGGCTGGACCCGCAGAAGGCTGCGCCAGTTCGAGGAGGACTATCGTCGCCGCTTTGGCCATCAGGGGGGCGTGCGGCTGACCTATGATCCGGTGCTGATGCTGGCACAGCGTGTCTGATGCCAAAGTCGTGTATCGCGCGGCAATCGGGCCTCTGGCTGTCATGTGCATTTGGGGTTAGCCTGCGGGCACGCAATTTCCTAGCAAGAGGCCACAATGCATCTGTCCTACGTGATGACCCAGGAACGCGGTGCCACCGATAAACTGCTCAGCGCCCTGGCGGAGCGGTTGCAGGCCGATGGGCTGCGGCTGGCTGGCATCGTCCAGACCAACACCGAATGCTACGACAGCCAGCTCTGTGACATGGATGTGCGCGTTCTGCCCGCGGGCGAAACCATCCGCATCTCGCAGTCTCTCGGCCCCGAGGCACGCGGCTGCCGCCTGAACCCCGAGGCGCTGGAGCGCGCGGTTGGACAGGTCACGGCAGCGCTGGGGCAGGACCCGGCGCCGCAGGTTCTGCTGGTCAATAAATTTGGCAAACACGAAGCTGACGGGCGCGGGATGCGCCCCGTTATCGGCGAAGCGCTGGCGCGCGGCGCGGTCGTGGTTTCAGGTGTGAACCGGATGAACGTGGAGGCGTTTCAGAGCTTTTCCGACGGGCTGGCACAGGAGGCCGAACCGGACCTTGAGGCGTTGGTGAGCTGGGTCCATTCCGCCGTCGCACAGGCCGAACAGGACCGCTGAAGCCTTCGCGTCCAATCTCCAATTCGATGAGGCCGGTGCAGATTGCTGCGCCGGTTTTCTTCTGCCGCAGCCACGGATCATCAGCAGATGACATGGAAAGCAGCTCAGCGGCTGAGCGTCTTGATGTGCCGGAATAGTGATATGTATCAGAGGCTTGCGAGATGCGCCCATGGTCCGGGCGGTTGCCACCATCTTCTTGCTTACCGGTGCTGAAAGAGAGAAGATGGTGGGCGACCCTGGAATCGAACCAGGCGTGCGTCTCCGCGAGGGAGTTACAGTCCCCTGCCACACCTTGCGGCCTGTCGCCCACAATCAGTTGCGTGTTGCACCTGATGTGGAGGCGTGATTACAAGCAGGCCAAAGGGGCGTCAACAGGAAAATCGCCAGATTTTCACACGGGTCCGGATTTCTTTCTGCTGGAGAGCAAAATGTCTAAAAAACCCAAATGGGTCGTCGAAAAAGAGCAGTCCAAAAAGGCAGCCTCGGCGGAAACGGTATGGTTGTTCGGTCTTCATGCGGTGCGCGATGCGCTGCTCAATCCCAAGCGCGAAAAACTGCGTCTGATGGTGACCCAGAACGCCGAGGCGAAACTGGCCGATGCCATCGCCCAGTCGGGCATCGAAGCCGAGGTGATCGACCCGCGCAAGTTCAACCCGCCGATCGACAAACAATCCGTCCATCAGGGCGCGGCGATGGAGGTCAAGCCGTTGAACTGGGGCGGTCTGGCGGAAAACTGCATCGGTGCGGAACGCCCGCGTGTGGTGCTCCTGGACCGGGTCACTGATCCGCATAACGTCGGTGCCATCCTGCGCTCGGCCGAGGTGCTGGGCGCCAGCGCCGTGATCGGCACGCGGCATAACTCGGCACCGGAAACCGGCGCCCTTGCCAAAACCGCCAGCGGCGCGCTTGAGCGCCAGCCCTATCTGCGGATGCGCAATCTCGCCGATACCATCGTCGAGTTGCAGCGGATGGGGTTTCTGGTGCTCGGCCTTGATGGCGAGGCGGAAGAGACCATCGAAACCGTGCTTGAGGGGCGCAAGGGGGATCCGGTAGCCCTGGTGCTGGGGGCCGAAGGGCCGGGCCTGCGCCAGAAGACCAAGGAAACTGTGGATCATCTGGTGAAGATTGACGCGGCGGGCGGATTCGGATCGCTGAACGTCTCCAATGCCGCGGCGATTGCGCTTTATGCCTCTATTGCGCGCTAAGCCTTGCCTGCCTGTCGATGCCGCCAGCTGAACCGCTAGCGGCGGCCCAGCCCCGATCAGGGGTTGGGCGCATCTGTGCAAAGGTCACGGATCCATCACAAATGCGTATCCACCCTTTGCAGCGGCCTGCGCGCCGGGCAGACTTGGCCGGGTAAGAGCGACTGTTCTTGCTGCGCTTTAAATTCAACCCCAGTTTCCTGACAAGGACCTGCACGCCTGTGACGTTTTCGACTGCCATCATCTGCCGGAGCTGGCGCGCCTGCGCACAGCCCGTGTTGGGTGCCTCGGCAGAACTGGTGGCTGGTTGGCTGGCCGGTTGGCTGGCCGGTCTGGTGGTCGGCGGGGCCGCGTCGCGAAGCGATGCCAAGGCGGGATCCAGGCTCGCCGCCCTGTGCCTGGGCGCGCTGATCACCCTGGCCGCAGCGATGCTGACAGCCACGCCAGCACGGGCGGAGGTTGCACTGGTCTCCGCGCCGCGTGGGCTGGCGGTGGGCGGCCATGACGTGGTGGCGTTCTTTCAGGATGGCGCGGCAATCCCCGGTCAGCAAGACCATGCGATCCTGTGGCGCGGGGCGATCTGGCGCTTTGCCTCATCGCAGAATCAGGAAGAATTCGAACGCAATCCCAGAGCTTTTGCGCCACGATTTGGCGGCTATTGCGCCTATGCGCTGTCGCAGGGATATCTGGCGCCCGGCAATCCGACGCTCTGGGTGATTGCCGACGGGCGACTCTATCTCCTGAACAACCCCAGCGCATTGGCCGCCTGGGAGGCGGAGCGGCTGAGGTTGATCGCTGATGCCGAACAGCAGTGGCCAGCCGTCCTGCGCAAATGACCGCCTCGAACGCCTGCTTGTGCTATGGGCCTATGTGACTGGCCCCGCAGGAGAAATGTCACGAATTTGAGAGGATCCCTTTCAAAACGCGATGACCATCCCATATTATTAACAGACTGCGAATTGGAACCTTCGCAGATCTTTTTCACTGTCCCTCGTTCCATACCTCGCGCCCAGGTTTGTCCTGGGCGCTTTTTTATTGTCTGACCGGGCTTTATCTCTCGTTCTTGCGCCAACAGGCTGGTCCGCCAGCGGGCGTCAGAGCCGTTGCAATTCATCTTGCACCTCGTGTCCCAGCCGATAGGGTCAGGCAGATCGAAGCGCGATGAGGGCGCCTTGATACGAGGCCAGAACAGCCGGGGGAGCGATGCCAGACTATTCCGATCGACATCTGAAGGACGTGCTCACACGGAGCAAGACCATTGCCGTGGTCGGGGTCTCCACGAACCCGGTGCGTCCCAGCTACTATGTGGCCCGCTATCTCGGGCTCAAGGGCTATCGCGTCCTGCCGGTGAATCCCGGTCATGCCGGCAAAACCCTGTTCGGCCAGACCATTCACGCCAGTCTACGGGACATCGACGAGCCGGTGCATATGGTCGACATCTTTCGCCGCTCAGAGGCGGTCCCATCCATTGTCGAGGAGGCGCTGGAGGTCTGCGAGGGGCTGCAGACGATCTGGATGCAGATCGGAGTCGAACATGCCGAAGCGGCTGAACGGGCAGAAGCGGCAGGCCTCACCGTGATCCAGAACCGGTGCCCCAAGATTGAATATCAGTGCCTGTTTGGCGAGCTGCGCATGGGTGGGTTTGCCACCGGAATCATCTCGTCGAAACTGTGATGCCCGACCGCCGGGCAGGGCGCTCCCGCCCATTCCCGCCGCCCTGACGGGCGGCATACACGGTTGGGCCGGGCGCCGCTGCGCGGCGCAGACGATGTGTTGGGATCCCCTTGAAGGACCTTAACGATTGTAAGGGGTCTTTGCGCGTCAAGGGCAAGCCGCGCGTGCCGCGCCGAGGCTGCGCCTCCGCTGATCCGCCGCATGGCCTGGATTTCAGCCCTTGGGGCGGGCGGCCTTCTCGGCGATGCCGCTCAGACCCTGACGCTCGGCCAGAACCTGTAGCACATCATCCAGCGCCACATCGCGGGCCGCCAGCATCACCAGAAAATGATACAGCACATCGGCGCCCTCGGAGGCAAGTCCGGCCGTGTTGTCCTTCACCGCCTCGATGATGGCCTCAATGGCTTCCTCGCCGAATTTCTCGGCGCATTTCTCTGGACCCTTGGCCAGCAGTTTGGCGGTCCAGCTGCTCTCCGGATCAGCCCCCTTGCGGGACAGAATGGTGGCTTCGAGATCGTGCAGCAGGCTCATGTCAGCCTCATCGGGATACCGGCCTTGGCCATATGCTCTTTGGCCTCCTGGATGGTGTATTCGCCAAAGTGGAAGATCGACGCCGCCAGAACCGCGCTGGCGCCGCCTTCGGTGACGCCCTCGACCAGATGGTCGAGCGTGCCAACCCCGCCAGAGGCAATCACCGGCACGTCAACCGCATCCGAAATGGCGCGGGTGAGCGGCAGGTTGAAGCCGGATTTCGTGCCGTCGCGATCCATCGAGGTGAGCAGGATTTCCCCGGCGCCCTTGGCAACGACCAGCCGGGCGAAGTCCACCGCATCAATGCCGGTTTCGCGGCGCCCGCCATGGGTGAAGATCTCCCATTTGCCGGGGGCCACGGTCTTGGCGTCGATGGCGCAGACGATGCACTGGCTGCCAAACTGATCGGCCGCCTCGCGGATCACATCCGGGTTGGCCACGGCTGCGGAATTGAACGACACCTTATCGGCGCCTGCCAGCAGCAACGCGCGCACATCATCCTTTGTGCGCACCCCACCGCCCACGGTCAGCGGCACAAAACACTGCTCTGCGGTGCGTCGCACCATATCGAACATGGTGCCGCGATTTTCGTGGGTTGCATGAATGTCGAGAAAGCAGATTTCATCCGCGCCTGCCGCGTCATAGGCCTTGGCTGCCTCAACCGGGTCTCCGGCATCGCGCAGGCCGACAAAATTGACACCTTTGACCACGCGGCCGTCAGCCACGTCGAGACAGGGGATGATACGGGTCTTCAGCATGGCGATCCCTTTGCCGCTGGGGGTGCCTTGTGTCTTTACTGCGCGGGTGGTTGGGATGCAATCATCGGGCGGTGCCGCGCGATGCGGCGCATGCTGTCACGGATGATCAGGATGTGAAACGGCATCACCAGCGCCAGATAGATCCGTCCCAGCAGATTGTGACGATGCACCCAGGTGGCCATGTGAATCCGTCCTTCGTGCCGCAATACGGTGATCCGGAAATCGAGATGAGCATCATCGGCGCCGAGGATCAGCTCGCGGCCGTCCTCGAATGTCACCGGAAAAATCGCGCCCTCGCCGGTGTCGCTCACCTCGGTCTTCAGCCCGAGTGGGCGGACCAAGGCATTGCGCAGCCGCAGGAGTGCGGCTGCCCAGCCCGGCATCGACAGGCCGATATCGGCGGCCTCACGCGGGGTGAGCGGACTGTCGACCGCATAGCCATCGACAAAATCACCGGGCGATACCATCTGCCACAAACGGGCGCTGTCTGGGAGGCGGGTCTTGCGGACGCGGGGCATGGGAGAACTTTCGTGTCTGTGATCGCAACCGGAGGCGCCGGTTGCGCTGTCGCCGCGCAATAGACGCCATTACGTGAGGAATGGAAAGCAGGCGCGGTGCCGCAGGCCGCGCGTGGCCTTGGGGCGTCGACCGCGGGTCTTGCCTGGCAGAGGGTGGGCCACAGAGGGGCGGTCAGGTCAGCGACACTCTGCCGATGCCTGAGATGTGAATTGCCTGTTTGCCCCGCTTGGCCTGTGCTGCTGGCATGTTGTCATTTTCTCGGAGCCATCGCCATGATCAAATCCCTCGCCCTTGCCGGAACTCTTGCTGCCCTCTCCGCGATCCCGGCCGCAGCCGAACTGATGACGGTTCCGAGCCCGAGTTCCGTGTCTGACACCATGGATGCGCTACAGGCGGCGGTCGAAGGCGCCGGGGCCACGGTTTTTGCCCGGGTGGACCACGCTGCGGGTGCGGCAGCCGTGGATATGTCCCTCGCCGAGGCGCAACTCCTGATCTTTGGCAACCCCCAGCTGGGCACCCCCGCGATGCAGGCGGATATGCGGGCGGGGCTTTTCCTGCCGCTGAAGGTTCTGGTCCATGAGGATGCCGAGGGGCAGGTCTGGCTGACCTATGAAAACCCGTCAGAGATGCTGGCGGGTCTGGATATCGCGGCTGATGCCGATGTCATCGCCAAGATGCAGGGCGCGCTGGCAAAACTGACGGCGGCCGCCGCGCGCTGATCCACTGCGGGGGCAGCTGGAGCCAACCGGGAGCGGGGGCCGGGGGCCGGGGGGGGGGGGGGGGGGGGGGGGGGGGGGGGGGGGGGGGGGGGGGGGGGGGGGGGGGGGGGGGGGGGGGGGGGGGGGGGGGGCGGGGGGGGGGGGGGGGGGGGGGCGGGGGGGGGGGCGCTGCCCCCTCTGGGCCTTTGGCCCATTCACCCCCGGGATATTTTCGGCCAGAAGAAGACCAGGTCTCAGCCCTTCAGGATCTTCAGCGCCTGCGCGAGGTCGATGGCCCCATCGTAGAGGGCGCGGCCGGAAATCGCGCCATTGAGCGGCGCGCCGCAGGATTTCAGGGCCTGCAAATCGTCGAGCGAGGACACGCCGCCCGAGGCGATCACCGGGATGCTGACGGCATTGGCCAGATCTGCCGTTGCCTCGATATTCGGCCCCTTCATGGCGCCGTCGCGCAGAATATCGGTGTAGATGATCGCGGCAACACCTGCGTCTTCGAAGGATTTTGCCAGATCCGTAACCATCACATCGGTTTCCTCGGCCCAGCCTTTGGTCGCAACGCGGCCATTGCGCGCGTCAATGCCGACGGCAACCTTGCCCGGGAATGCACGTGCCGCCTCGCGGACCAGATCGGGATTTTCCACCGCCACGGTGCCAAGGATCACCCGCGCCAGCCCCTTGTCGATCCAGCGTTCGATGGTCGCCATATCGCGAATACCGCCGCCCAGCTGTGCGGGCACCTGGCACCGTTTCAGAATGTCCTCGACCGGGGCCGCATTGACCGGCTCGCCTGCAAAGGCACCGTTGAGATCGACCAGATGCAGCCATTCGCAGCCAGCGGCGACAAACTCCAGCGCCTGCGCTGCCGGATCGTCGTTGAAGACCGTTGTCTTGTCCATATCGCCATGCAGCAGGCGAACGGCTTGCCCGTCCTTGAGATCAATTGCGGGGTAGAGGATCATATCGCGTGCCCTTATCGGTACTGCCAGAACTGTCTGAGCCGGGGCCGCTGCCTCCGGTCGCCGGTGATCGGGGGCGGGCCTGCTCTGACGCCTCTTTTGCACAAGGCGGCCCGTGATTGCAACGCGACCCGAGGTCAAGCTTGCCTGAATTGCCTCTTGGCGGCCAGACTGGCTGCAAAAGGGAGGATGACACATGAAGAAACTGGCACTTGGCGTGACATTTGCACTGGGGCTGGCGGGCATGGCCGCGGCGGATCCGGTGCTGGGCACCTGGAAGACGCAGACGGATGACGGCTCTTATGCGCATGTCACCATGGCGCCCTGCGGCGCGGCGGTCTGCGGCAAGATCAGCCGGACCTTCAATGCCGAGGGAGAGTATAAATCCCCCAATATCGGCAAGACATTGGTGATCGATATGGTGGCCAATGGCGACGGGTCTTATGCGGGCAAGGTCTGGCGGCCGTCGAACAACAAGATCTACATCGGCAAGATGAACCTGTCGGGCACATCGCTGGCTCTGCGGGGCTGTGTCGCGGGCGGGCTGATCTGCTCCAAACAGACCTGGAGCCGCGTGAAGTAAACAGCCGGATTGCTGTTAGCGATCGGACGGGCGGCGTGGACGGTATGTCTGCGCCGCCTTTTTTGTGCCGGTCTAGAACAGCCCCAGCTGAACCGGAATCGGGACAAAGCCGCGTTTGATCTGACGGTCGCGCTGCTGCGCCGCTGCGGCCAGCGCGATCTCCTGCGAGGCATAGTAGCTGCGCCGCTGCTGCCCTCCGGCCTCACCCAAGGGCCCGCTGGTCTGCTCGACACACCATTCGCCAAACAGGGTTCGGCTCAGATGCAGCACGCAATAGCGGTGCTGGCCTTCCTGGTGGTCGAATTTTTCAAGACGGATCTGCACCGGACGGTGACCTGCAAGCGACTGGGATATCTGGGTCTGCGGTGTATGCCCTTGTGCGGCACCGCTGTCCATCCATTCTTGCCCGGATTTCTGCCTGTCGACCTGAGGCAGGTGGCGATCCGGCCACAGCACGCCGTCGCCAACAGGCGCCGCGACCTGGCGCAGCCCGCGTCAGACGTCGCCGTCGTATTCGCCGCGCGCCGGATAGTCGTTGGCGATGGCGAAATCCAGCGCCGATACCAGCTCTGAAAAATGCGGCCGGACAAAGGGCATGGTCTGCACCGACCCATAGTAGAGCGTCTGCTCCGGGGTCACCATGAACAGGCCCGGTTCGGAGAACAGCGCCGGCTCCTCGATCCCGATTGATGTCTTCCCGCGTGAGGTCGACAGGTACAGACCCCATTGGCGGGCGACATTCAGGGGCAGATCATAGCCAAACCGTAGGTTCTTCGCCTCGATCTTCTCGGCCATAGCGCGGGTGCGCTCTTCGCCGTCCGAACTGACCGCAATGCAGTTCACGCCACGGCTGGCGAAATCGGCCACCCGTTTTTCCAGTTCCTTGAGGTAGTTGGCACAGATCGGGCAGTGCAGTCCGCGATAAAAGCAGATCACGGTGCCGCGCTGGCTGTCTTCCCGCGACAGGTCAAACGGTCCATGGTCCAGCGTTGGCAGGGTCAGATCGGGCGTGGGTTGGCGTGGCATCAACATGTTGTCGCTCCTTGTTCGAAGTCAGCCCTGGGGGCTTGTCTCGAAGTATGGCGCAGCATAGTATCAGATAAATCCGAAAAACCTGATGGAAACACCGATATCATGGACCGCCTGACCACATTGATGGAGCGTTTCCAGCTCTCCGTTCGCGCTGCCGCACCGGGAGAGGCCAATCTTATCGCTCTGGCGGATGCGTCGGGGGAGCCGGTGCGGCTGCTCTACAGCAGTTGTGATGATGCCCCGGCGCAGCCGCCTGACAGGGTGATGTGGGCGGCACGGGTGGATTGGTCAGGGCGCCGCAATCCGCTCATCGCCGCACTGCCCGGGCTGGTGGATTATGACATCGCCGACAAGCCGGAGGCCCGGAATCTGCTGCGGTTGATGCGGGATGAGGCCGATGCGCAGCGCTGTGGGGCGCAATCGGTGATCAACCGGCTGGGGGAGGTGCTGATGGTGCGGCTGCTGCGGCATCAGATCCGCGAGGGTGCTACGGAGCCGGGGCTGCTGGCAGGGCTGTCCGACCCGCGTCTCAGCCGGGCGATTGTGGCGATGCACGATCACCCCGGCCGCCTTTGGAGCAATGCCGATCTGGCCGAGGTCGCCGGCCTGTCGCTGTCCCGCTTTGCCGAGCTGTTCGGGGCCGCTGTCGGCGAAACCCCGATGGGGTACCTGCGCCGCTGGCGGTTGATTCTGGCGCATCAGGATCTCACGCGCGGCGACCGGGTGGAGGCCGTGGCCCGCCGCTATGCCTATGCCAGCCCCGAAGGCTTCAGCCGTGCCTTTCGCAAGGCCTATGGTGCGGCGCCGCTCTCGCTGCGCAGGGCAGCGGCCTGATCGCGCCCCGCCTGTCATCTTTCCATAAATACTCAAAAACAAAAGCCGCCTGTGCAGCAGGCGGCTTTTCATATGCTGCGGGCCAACCGCTGTGTCACGGTCGCCAGGTCAGAAAATTCCCGATCATCCGCAGGCCGATATCCTGGCTTTTCTCCGGGTGAAACTGCATCCCCACCATGGTGTCGCGCCCGATGACGGCCGTGACATCGCCGCCATAGTCCACATGCGCCAGCCGTTCCGCCGGATCGGTGACGCGGAAATGATAGGAATGCACGAAATAGCAGTGATCGCCTGAGGAAATACCATCAAAAATCGCGTGGTCATGGTCGATCACCAGATTGTTCCAGCCCATATGCGGCACTTTCAGACTGTGGTCGCTTGGGGTGATCTTGACCACATCGCCCTCAACCCAGCCAAGGCCGGGCGTCTCGCGATACTCATGACCGGTGGTGGCCATCAGCTGCATACCGACGCAGATGCCGAGGAAGGGTCGGCCGTTCTGCTCGACCGCCTCCACCATCGCCTCATAGATGCCGCGATGGCCGCGCAGTTCTTCTGCGCAGGCCGGAAAGGCGCCGTCGCCGGGCAGCACCAGCCGATCGGCCCGCGCCACCACATCCGCGTCAGAGGTCACGATCACCTCGCCGCCATTCACCTCCCGCGCCATGCGCTGAAAGGCTTTTTCGGCGGAGTGGAGATTGCCGGATTCATAGTCGATGATCGCGGTCAGCATTTACAGAGCGCCTTTGGTGGACGGGATCGCATCCGCCTTGCGCGGGTCGGTCTCAACGGCGGTGCGCAGCGCGCGCGCCACCGCCTTGAACGCGGCCTCGGCAATATGGTGGCTGTTGAACCCGTGCAGCTGGTCGATGTGCAGGGTGATGCCGCCATGGGTGCTCAAGGCTTGAAAGAACTCGCGCACCAGCTCGGTATCAAAGCTGCCGATCTTCTGGGTTGGCAGCTCAACGTTCCAGATCAGGAAGGGGCGTGCCGACAGATCCAGCGCACAGCGCACCTGGGCGTCATCCATCGGCAGGTGGCATTCGCCATAACGGTTGATGCCTTTCTTGTCGCCAAGTGCGGCAACCAGCGCCTGACCCAGTGCAATGCCGGTGTCCTCCACCGTGTGGTGGTCGTCGATGTGATAGTCACCCTTGGCGCGGATGGTCATGTCGATCAGCGAGTGGCGCGACAGCTGGTCCAGCATGTGATCAAAGAAACCGACGCCGGTCTGATTGTCATAGGCACCAGTGCCATCGAGGTTGATCTCGACACTGATCTCGGTTTCGGCGGTCTTGCGGGTGATCTGAGCGGTACGCATGGTCGGCATGTCCTTGATATCCTGCCGCTGCTTATAGGGGCAGGGCGGGGCCGCGCTCAAGCCTGCCGCGTCAATTGGCGCAAAACTGTTGCGCCAATTGTCTGCGGCCAGCCCCTAATGCCCGTCGCCGGGGATTGCCTCTGCTGCGCCCGCATGCCAGCTTGGCGCGCAAACCACGCATTCCCAAACAGTTGAGGGCCATCATGTCCACCTGCGTCTTTATCCAGATCCGCTGCAAACCCGGCACCACCTACAAAGTGGCCGAAGAGATTGCCCTGCGTGAAATCCACTCCGAGCTTTATTCCACCAGTGGCGATTATGATCTCCTGATGAAACTCTACATTCCCAGCGATCAGGATGTTGGCAAATACATCAACGATCAGCTGCTCGATATCGAGGGAATCGAACGCTCGCTGACAACGATGACCTTCAAGGTGTTCTGACCTCGGATCCGGCTCAAAGGCTCAGACAGGAAGCTCTGCGGCCCGCAGCCTGTCAGGCAGAACTTCACGCAGAGTTTCAGCCAGACTGTCCGGCGGCAGGGAGTGACGCGGTCCGTGCCGCCTCACGTCCCATGCCCCGGTTCCCCCGACCTACCGGATACAGTGGTCCCCGGACCCATTGGTCTCCGTATCCCACAGGTCCCTGACCATCAGGTTCCCCCCGAAACCATCCGACCACAGGGCCATGCGGGATCGCGAAATGCGCTGGTGCTGAAATGCAAGGTTTGGAACACCCTTGGGATAAGACAAACCTCGCAGTAATTTGTGATCCTTTCACGGGGAAAAACCGCAAGATTGTGACATTACCGGATATCGCACAGATCTCGCGGGTGTCGTTATCAGCCTGTTGTCTGGCTAGGCGGAGGTCTTGGGGGCGATAAAAAAGCAGCGCCTCAGCCGGGGCGCTGCTCTTGTCGGTCCGTCGTTGCACACTGGGGCGTCTGCGGCCTCAATGCGCCAGGTGACCGGCTGCCTTCAGCTCTTCGAAACTGGCGTCGATTGCGGTTTTCAGGCGTGCCAGCATGTCGTCCACCTCATCCTTCGTGATGATCAGCGGCGGGCAGAGCGCGACCGCATTCCCGGCCACGGCCCGCAGGATCAGACCATTGTCCTGACACAGCCTTTGCGCGGTGGCCCCGGCAAGACCCCTGTCAAAGCTTGCGCCGGTGGTCTTGTTCGAGACCAGTTCCAGCGCCGCGATCAGCCCCTTGCCGCGCACTTCGCCCACCAGCGGATGATCTGTAAAGATCTCGCGCAGCTGCGCCTGCATGTAGCTGCCAACCTCGGCGGCGTGGTCGAACAGATTGTCGCGCTCGTAGATTTCGAGCGTCTTCAGCGCGGCGGCACAGGCGACCGGGTGCCCGGAGTAGGTATAGCCATGCCCAAACACGCCGACCTGATTGGTCTGATCCACCATCGCCTCATACATCCAGCCCGGAATGACCGAGGCCGAGATCGGGAAATAGGCCGAGGACAACTGCTTGGCAAAGGTCATCAGATCCGGCTTGATGCCCATGGTGGTGCAGCCGAAATCGGCGCCGGTGCGCCCAAAGCCACAGATCACCTCATCGGCCCAGACCAGAATGCCATATTTGCGCAGCAGCGCCTGTAGCCCCTCATAGTAGCCCTCCGGCGGCACGATCACGCCAGAGGCGCCAGTGATCGGCTCCACGATCATCGCCGCAATCGTTTCGGGATCTTCCGCCAGGATCTGGTCTTCGAGGTTCTGAAGGATGCGCTCGACAAATTGCGCCTCGGTCTCATTGCCCTTGCGGGCGGTGTAATAATGCGGCGAGTCGGCGCGCAGGATCGACAGCGCCTCCAGCGGGGCATCAAAATGCGCAAGATTCGCGGGCAGGGAGGTCAGCGAGCCGGCTGCAACCGTGACCCCGTGATAGCCGCGCTCGCGGGTGATGATCTTGCGCTTCTCCGGCTTGCCGATTGCGTTGAAGTAATAGCGCAGCATCTTGTAATGGGTGTCATTGGCGTCGGAGCCTGAGTTGCCAAAGAAGATATAGGCGTCCTCCACCGGCACCATCGCGGCCAGCTTCTTCGCCAGATCCTGGATCGGCTGATGGGTCTTGCCGCCAAAGGTGTGCGAAAATGGCAGCTTATGCAGCTGCTCGGTGATCGCATCCATCACTTCGGTATTGCTGTAGCCCAGCGATGTACACCAGAGCCCGGCCAGCCCTTCGATATATTTGTTGCCCTCGCTGTCGAACACATAGATGCCCTCGCCGCTCTCAAGGCAGAGCTGTTCGGTGGCGGTGAAATTGGTGGTGGGATAGATGACCGGGGCCATGGGCTGTTGTCCTCCTGAGCTGAAGCGCCAGACCTGCGGCGCATAGGCGATGGGGCTCTGGCCCCTTTGGCACAGCATTGGCGGGTTTTGAGAGTCGCGTCAAAGGAATTTGATCAAATGTTCGCGCAAGCGCATCGTGGCGCTGATCCGGGTGCGGAAACGCAAAAGGCCGCTCGTAAAGAGCGGCCTTTGCAGTCCAAATGGAGCGGGCGAGGCGATTCGAACGCCCGACCCTAACCTTGGCAAGGTTATGCTCTACCCCTGAGCTACGCCCGCGCTGCCATTTGGTGAGGCGGTGTTTAGGAAATTGCCGCAGCACCTGCAAGAGGAAAAATGACAGCTGCGTGAAGAAATTAATCGGACGCCCACCCGTACGTCAGCCCTGCACGTCAGCCCTGCGCGCAGATCCAGATGCCGCAATCATCATCGCCGTAAAGACACCGCAGATGGCCGGGTAACCCTGTGTTTTTGGTAGAAAAACAAAAAGTCGCTCAAAAGAGCGGCCTTTGTGATCCCGATGGAGCGGGCGAGGCGATTCGAACGCCCGACCCTAACCTTGGCAAGGTTATGCTCTACCCCTGAGCTACGCCCGCGCTGCCATCCGGTGAGGCGGTGAATAGGCAATTGCGCGCAGGGCTGCAACCGAAAAACAGCGGGTTTTCACCTCGGATCGAAAAAATCTTCGCGGATCGTGTGACCAGCGCTGGCGGCCAGCCGCGCCTGCGTCAGGTTGGAGAGCTGCGCCGATATGAACTCCGAGCCGCCGCAATGGGGCAGGTCAAGTGCGCGGATCAGCTGCGCATCCTTGCGCCCCTCAAGGATAACGATGCCCTCCCGCCCCAGCAGGTCCCGCGTGCCATGGCCGCCATCCGAACGGATCCGTCGCATGAAATCCTTCTGCGCGGCCACCGCCTCGACGACGTCACGGGGAATCGGCTGACGCTGCACCTCCCGGAACAGCGTCGCCATCCGGGCATTGCCGCTCTCCCCGGCAAAGATACGCGCCACCACCCGCTCCGGCAGCAGGCGCCAGAAATTGGCCGGATAGGGCTGATCACAGAGCAGCCAGAGAATATTGCCAAACCCCTCGGCCGAGATCGAGCGTTTGGCGTCCTTGTTCTGACCGGCGGTCAGATAGGCCTGCCGCGCGACGATCAGCCCGAGGTAACAGCGCGCCCGCGGCTCATCCGCCGCCACCAGGATACAGGGCTGGTCGACGGCTTCGGTCGGGATCATCCAATTGCTGCCCATGGTGTGTTTGATATCCACATCATGGCCGAGGATCACGGTATCCAACCGCCCCTTTGGCAGGCGCAGCAGCGCCCGCAGCTCAATCTCGACGCGGGTGCCGATATAGGTCTTCTCGGTTTTTTCCAGATCCTCATAGGCGCGCCGCCCGGTCTTGGCGGTCAGGATCACATCGTCGATGCACGTGCGCAGCATCAGCGGAAAGCCGGCCGCCAGCTCCATCGGGCCGCCTGCGCGGCTGGTGATATCCTGTGCCAGCGCGCTGAGCAGCAGGTGATCGGCATGGCCGGGATGGATCCGGCTGGGCGGCAGTTTCTGTTTCATCGCAGAGCCTGTTCCCGGTTGCAGCCGTGGCTTGAGTATTTTGGGAAAGGTGACAGGGCAGGATGTGGCCCTACATCGCGCAGCGCCATCACGACGGCCCGATCAACGCCCGGTGGCAGGGCTGGTCACCACCTTCAGGCTGGGGCGTGCGATGGCCTGACGGATCTGCCGGGCCACGGCTTCGGCCACCGGCGGCGGAAAGGCATTGCCGACCTGGCGATAGGCGTTGGTCTTGGCCCCGGTGAAATGCCAGCTGTCGGGGAAGCCCTGAATGCGCGCCACCATCCGCACGGTGAGGCGCGGCATGTCGTTGTGAAAGGGATCCGGCGCCTCATAGGCGATGGTGCGCCCCTCGACGCCCAAGGCGGCCCAGGCGCGCCGCGCCCGGGTGGGGCCGAGGTCCGGCCCGCCATGTTTCTTGGAGCCGCCCACAATCGTTGGCGCAATCTCATCGGCCCTGGCGGCCCACTCCTCGGCCCCGCGCCAGCCGCGTTCCTTCATCAGGTCAAGCAGGGTCTCGCCCACGGTGCGGGGATTATGCGGCAGCGGCTCGGGCCAGTTGAACTGGCCGGAGAATTCCTTGCGCAGGGCGACGATGGCCACCCGCGGGCGCAGCTGCGGCACGCCGAAGTCGGAAGCATTCAGCAGGCGCCAGTCGGTCTCATAGCCCAGTTTGGCCAGCTGTTTCTTCAGCTTCTCGCGGTAGTCATGGAATACTGCATCCAGAAAGCCGCGCACATTCTCGATCATCACCGCGCGGGGGCGGGTGGCGGCGACGATTTCGATGGCATCGTCAAAGAGGTTGCGCTCGTCCTTCTCGCCGAGCTGTTTGCCGGCGACCGAAAATGGTGGGCAGGGCAGCCCGCCAGCCAGCAGGTCAATGCCGCGATAGGCGTCGGCATCCGCCTTGAAGGCGCGCACATCCTCTTCCAGCACATTCCACTGGGGCCGGTTATGGCGCAGGGTGGCGCAGCAATGTTTGTCGATTTCGACCAGCGCGGTGTGGTCAAAGCCGGCTTTCTCAAGCCCCAGTGCCTGGCCGCCTGCACCAGCGCAGAGTTCTACCGATGTGAGCATGCTGCCGTATCACCTGTTCTCATGCTGCCGTTGCAGCTGTTCGCGCTCTGTTCTTAGGCGCTGAAGTGATTCCGCGCAAGCCAGAGGCTATGTCGTATTTCACAAACGCGAAAGGCCACCGTTGCGTCTGCAAGCGGTGGCCTTTTCATGTATCCAAATGGAGCGGGCGAGGCGATTCGAACGCCCGACCCTAACCTTGGCAAGGTTATGCTCTACCCCTGAGCTACGCCCGCGCTGCCATTCGGTGAAGCGGATTTAGTCATTCACAGGCAGGGCTGCAAGGGAAAAACGCAAAGCCGTCGGCAAAAAATGACCGTCACGGTGTTTTGAGCGACGGAAGCCGCCACGTGCGGCGTTTTACCCTTATGATGATGACATGAGCCTGGCCAAGACGACCTGATGTTTGCGAGCCAACGAGCCGGGCCAACCCGCGGAAATATCTGCGAAACCGAAAGGGAGCCCCGAGATGACACTGCTTAGCAAACCGCTGCGCGACCGGATGGGTAAATCCTTGGACGACAGGCTGGACACATTGCGCATCCTTGGCCTGACCGTCGCCATTGGTCTGGCGATCGGCGCCAAACTCACCACGGATGGGCAGGCTGCGGGTCTTCATACCGCCGAGGCCCCGGTGATGTTGCCACCACAGATCGAGACACAGGCGCTGATCTGACCACCGCGCATCTGGCAGACCGCGCCACCTCACAGAAAAAGGCGCCCCCGGAATGCGGGGACGCCTTCATATGATAGTCGCAGTGCCTGTCATCGGTGACAGGCGCGGGCTGTGATCACTCCAGCTCGATCAGCAGATCCTTGGCGTC
Organism: Phaeobacter sp. A36a-5a; assembly: GCF_037911135.1. Taxonomy (NCBI): domain Bacteria; kingdom Pseudomonadati; phylum Pseudomonadota; class Alphaproteobacteria; order Rhodobacterales; family Roseobacteraceae; genus Phaeobacter; species Phaeobacter bryozoorum. Next base: position 766,618 of record NZ_JBBLYU010000001.1, read on the forward strand.
GATCTGCCCGCCTGCCTGCACATGCAGGGCCTTCACCACCGCATCGCGCTCGGCATGGATGCCGGTTTCCATCTTCATCGCCTCGATGGTCAGCAGCAGGTCGCCCTCATGCACCGGCTGGCCAACCTGCACGGCAACGGTGGCCACGACACCGGGCATCGGCGCGCCGACATGGTTTGCATTGCCCTGCTCGGCCTTGGGCCGGGCCTGCGTCGTCGCCTTGACCAGACGGTTCGGCACGCGGATGACGCGGGGCTGGCCGTTGAGTTCAAAGAAGACTTTCACCTCGCCCTTGTCATCGGTATCGCCGATGGCCTGCAGGCGGATTTCCAGCGTCTTGCCGGGGTCGATTTCTGCGGTGATCTCCTCGCCCGGTTCCATCCCGTAAAAGAAGGTGCGGGTGGGCAGGCTGCGGACCGGACCATATTGGCGATGGCGGCCCATGTAGTCGAGGAACACCTTGGGATACATCAGGTAGCCGTTCAGATCCTCGTCATCGACGGCCTTGCCTTCCAGCTCCCGCGACAGCTCCGCACGGGTCGCTTCCAGATCGACCGGGTCCAGATGGGCGCCGGGGCGATCCAGATTGGGCGCGTCGCCTTTCAGCACCTTGGAGACGATCCCCTCAGGGAAGCCACCCGGAGGCTGGCCGAGGTTGCCGCGCATCATGTCGACAACCGAGTCCGGGAAGGCCACATCACTCTTCGGATCCTCGACGTCGTCGCGGCTCAGACCCTGGCTGACCATCATCAGTGCCATGTCGCCAACCACTTTGGACGAGGGCGTCACCTTCACGATATCGCCGAACATCTGGTTCACATCGGCATAGGTCTGGGCGACCTCATGCCAGCGATCCTCCAGCCCCAGGCTGCGCGCCTGTGCCTTCAGGTTGGTGAACTGGCCGCCGGGCATCTCGTGCAGATAGACCTCCGAGGCGGGCGCCTGCAACCCGGATTCAAAGGCGGCATATTGCATCCGCACCTGTTCCCAATAGTCCGAGATTTCGCGGATCTTGGCGATGTCCAGCCCGGTGTCGCGGTCGGTGTTGCGCAGCGCTTCGACGATGGAGCCGAGGCAGGGCTGCGAGGTGCCGCCACTGAAGGCGTCCATAGCCGCGTCCACCGCATCGACGCCGGCATCCGCTGCCGCCAGGATGGTGGCACCAGCCACACCCGAGGTGTCATGGGTGTGGAAATGGACCGGCAGGCCGACCTCTTCTTTCAGCGCCTTGACCAGCTGGCGGGCAGCGGCCGGCTTCAGCAGGCCCGCCATGTCCTTCAGGCCCAGAATATGCGCGCCTGCCGCTTCCAGCTCCTTGGCCATGCCGACATAATACTTCAGGTCGTATTTGGCGCGGTTCGGATCAAGGATATCGCCGGTATAGCAGATGGTGCCTTCGCAGATCTTGCCGCTTTCAACGACCGCATCCATGGCGACGCGCATGTTCTCGACCCAGTTCAGGCTGTCAAAGACGCGGAATACATCAACGCCGGTGGCCGCCTGTTTCACAAAGCTCTGCACCACATTGTCGGGATAGTTGGTATAGCCGACACCATTGGAGGCGCGCAGCAGCATCTGGGTCATCAGGTTCGGCATCCGCTCGCGCAGGTCGCGCAGCCGCTGCCAGGGGCATTCCTGAAGGAAGCGATAGGCCACGTCGAATGTCGCACCGCCCCAGCACTCGACCGAGAACAGCTGGCTCAGGTTCTGGGCATAGGCCGGGGCCACCTTGATCATGTCATGGCTGCGCATCCGGGTGGCCAGCAGCGACTGGTGGCCGTCGCGCATGGTGGTATCAGTCAGCAGCAGCTGACGCTGCGCCTTCATCCAGTCGGCCACCGCCTGCGCGCCCTTTTGCTCCAGCAGGTTGCGGGTGCCATAGGGCTGCGTCGCGGCATCGGCCTTGGGCGCGCGCGGCTCTTTCAGATCGGGATGAGGCGCCGGGCGACCTTCGGTTTCGGGATGCCCGTTCACCGAGATATCGGCGATATAGGTCAGCACCTTGGTGCCGCGGTCGCGGCGCTTGGCGAATTGGAACAGCTCCGGCGTCTCGTCGATGAATTTGGTGGTGTATTCATTCGACAGGAAGGTCGGGTGTTTCAGCAGGTTCTCGACAAAGGCGATATTGGTGCTGACACCGCGCACCCGGAATTCACGCAGCGCGCGGTCCATGCGGGCAATCGCCTTTTCCGGGGTGGGGGCCTTGGCCGTCACCTTGGTCAGTAGCGAATCATAGTAACGGGTGATCACGCCGCCCGCATAGGCAGTGCCGCCATCCAGACGAATGCCCATGCCCGTTGCCGAGCGATAGGCGGTGATTCGACCGTAATCCGGGATGAAGTTGTTGAGCGGATCCTCGGTGGTCACCCGGGTCTGTAGCGCATGACCATTGAGCTGGATCTCGTCCTGCGACGCCTTGCCGGTGGCCTCGGCAATGGTCTTGCCCTCGGCGATCAGGATCTGCGCCTGCACGATGTCGATGCCGGTGACTTCCTCGGTCACCGTATGCTCCACCTGCACCCGCGGGTTCACCTCGATGAAGTAGAATTTGCCGTCGTTCATATCCATCAGGAATTCGACGGTGCCTGCGCATTCATAGTTCACATGCTGGCAGATCTTGCGGCCCAGATCGCAGATTTCGGCGCGCTGTTCCTCGGTCAGATAGGGGGCGGGCGCACGCTCGACCACTTTCTGGTTGCGGCGCTGCACCGAGCAATCCCGCTCATAAAGGTGGTAGATCTCGCCGTGTTTGTCGCCCAGGATCTGTACCTCGACGTGGCGGGCGCGGGTGATCATCTTTTCCAGATAGCCCTCGCCATTGCCAAAGGCCGCTTCCGCTTCGCGGCGGCCTTCCAGCACCTTTTCCTCAAGTTCGGATTCGCTGTGGATCGGGCGCATACCGCGACCGCCGCCGCCCCAGGAGGCTTTCAGCATCAGGGGATAGCCGACCTCAGCCGCTTCGGCGCGGATCGCATCCATGTCATCGCCCAGCACTTCGGTGGCGGGGATCACCGGCACGCCGGCCTCGATTGCGACGCGACGGGCACTGGCCTTGTCGCCGAGCGCGCGCATGGTTTCCGCCTTCGGACCGATAAAGGTGATGCCGTTGCGGGCGCAGGCATCCACGAAATCCGGGTTCTCCGACAGCAGGCCGTAGCCGGGGTGGATCGCATCGGCGCCACTTTCCTTGGCCACGCGGATGATCTCGTCAATCGACAGATAGGCGGCCACCGGTCCCAGACCTTCGCCGATCCGATAGGCTTCATCCGCCTTGAACCGGTGCAGGCCCAGCTTGTCCTCTTCGGCATAGACGGCAACCGTCTTCTTGCCCATCTCATTGGCTGCCCGCATGACGCGGATGGCGATTTCGCCGCGGTTGGCGATCAGGATTTTCTTGAAGTCAGTCATGGCTTCCTCGGGGTCGTGCAGTTTGGCGGAGTGATAAGCGCAAATTAGGGTCCGGTATAGACGTAGTTCTGGGTATGGACAGCGTGATAGCGCTGACCTGAGGCCAGAATCCGGCAAAAAATACGATTACGGCGGAGATTTTAGGTCCGTATCGGTCCTAAATGTCGCAAATGGCGGCGCAATCGGCTGAAGTGGGAGCGGTTGCGGCAGCATCGTCAGGTCCTCCGCCCCCAGCTGGCCCATGTTTGCCAGCAGATCCAGGCGCAAAAGATCGATCAGATGGTCTGGCCCCTGCGGGCCAAGCGCTGCCAGCGCAAAGTGGAACGCGCGGCCTAACATGACATAGTCCGCCCCCAGCGCCAGCGCGCGCAGGATATCCAGACCACCTTCGATACCGCTGTCGAAAATCAGCGGCAGGGTGGTGGCCGCACGAATATCCGGCAGGGCCTCGATGGTGGCGCGGGCCGCATCGAACTGGCGCCCGGCATGGTTCGATACCCACAGCGCATCGACGCCAAGCGCCTCCAGCGGTGTGGCATCCTCGGCGCGCATCACCCCCTTGATGATCAGCGGCCCCTCCCAATGATCGCGCAGCCATTTCACATAGTCCCAATCGGGCGAGGTGCGCAGCAGATAGCCGACATGGGCCGTCGACGACAGGCTGCCGCTCTGGCCGGTCACATATTTATCCAGCGTCCGCATATGCGGCATCCCCCGGCGCGCCATGCCCAGGGCCCAGGCCGGTCGCATCGCCACCTGTGCCAGCAACCGGGGCGTCAGCCGGGGGGGCTGCGTCAACCCGGAGCGCGTCTGCCGTTCCCGGCGCGAGGCCACGGGCACATCAACTGTCAGCACCAGACCGGCAAAGCCTGCGGATTTGGCGCGCTGCAGCATATCGCGGCGGATGGCGGGATCCTTCGGCGGGTAAAGCTGGAACCACGGCGCCGCCCCGAGGTCATCGGCCAGATCTTCGGGGGACTGGCTTGCCACGGTCGACAGGCAGTAGGGCAGGCCCTGCGCCGCGGCGCAGCGGGCCAGCTGGCGTTCCGCGTCGGGCCAGATCAGCCCCGACATGCCAACTGGCGCAATGCCAAACGGCAGCGGGCGCGACACGCCCAGAAACTTGGAGCTGAGCGAGGGCTGTTGCGGCCCATGCAGAATCGACGGGGCAAAGCCGATACAATCCAGCGCTTTGCGGTTGCGGGCGGTGGTCGCCTCTCGCCCGGTGCCACTGTCCAGATACTCCCAAACGAAACGGGGCAGGCGCCGCCGGGCGCGCTGGCGAAGGTCACTGAGAGCGGGGTAACGCTGGTGCAGATCCATGCTGCGCATTTGTCGCTGCCTTGCAGCAAAAGTCTAGTGTGGAGTGCAGCATTGAAACATTTTTGTAACTATTTGGACCGCACCCGTTCCATCTCCGGCGCTGTTGTCGTCCGTATGCGCCACCCGCTGCGCGCCCTTTTGGTGCCTTTCTCGCGGGTCGCTGCCATCCGTTACCACCCCGGTGCATTGTGCGTGCCTCTATTGCTTGCGAGCCTTCTGATCGGTGTCTTGTCGCGGCCTTGCGGGGATCACGCCGGGTCGAGGGGCCACGCCAGGCCCAGAGCCAGGCCCATCGGGCGCGCGATGTGTCCGCCAATTGTAAAAGAGGGCTATTGCGCGCCCGATGGGCCAACGGTCGGCGTCGGGGCGTGTCATCCTGTTGGCTGGTCAATGACCGATCCGAAGGATCGCGCAGCGAGCGCGAAGCCCGTGTCGAAGGCGGTCTGCCCACGCGCCCAGTTGCCCGGTCACGCCGTCAATCCAGCCGCCGCAACTGGGGCGCTGGCGCCGGGTGCATCGTTTGGTCGCTGTGACGGGGCTTTGGTCAATGCCCGTCGGCCCGGTTTCTGCTGCGGGGGAAGGGGGCTCCGGCCTACTCCGCAGCGATCGAGCTGCCCGAATCCGACGGCTTTGAGGGACCTGTCTGCGCGGCAGGGTTGCGTGGCGCCTGCTCTGCGGAGGAGGCGACACAGACCTGGTTGCGGCCTTTCGCCTTTGCCTCGTAGAGCGCCTCGTCGGAGGCGCGCAGCAGGTCCTGTGGCATCGTGCCGTGGCGCGGGTAATGGGCCACGCCAAGCGAGATCGAAATCCCCGGCAGCGCCTTCTCGCCGTAGCGGACGACAATCGCCTCCACGGCCTGGCGCAGCAGCTCGGCCTTGGTCATCACATCCTGCTGGCTGACCCCGGGAAGGATCAGCGTGAATTCCTCTCCGCCCGGACGGCAGGCCACTTCATCGCCGTCACAGGCCTGTTCCAGCACCGAACCGACCGCCCGCAGGACCATGTCACCGGCATCATGGCCGTGATTGTCATTGAACTTCTTGAAATGATCCACATCCACCGCAATCAGGCTCAGCGGTGTGCCGCTTTTCTGGCTGCTGGAGATGCTCTTGCGCAGGGTCTCCGTCATGTGGCGGCGGTTGAACAGACCGGTCAGCGGATCACGCACCGACTGATCATGCAGCTGGTCGCGCATCCGCACATTGGCGATCGCCATGGAGATCTGTTCGGCGCACATCTGGGCCAGTTTCTTGCTGCTGCGGAACTCTTCGGTGGCGTCGCTCAGCGCGCGCAGATGCATCAGGCCGACGGTCTCGCCATGGGCCAGAATCGGGAAGCAGTAATAGGCGCGGCCGTCATGCGGCTCGGCATGTTCGCAGACAAAATCAATCTCGGAGGAGCCGAATTCATAGCTGCGGCCGCGACGCAGCCCCCAGCATTCTTCCGGGTGGATATGGTCCTTGTGACTGCCGCCATTCCAGCTGGCACAGCCGTCAAGCACATCGCGCGAGTTGGAGTAGACATAGACGCTGCCCTCTGCCGTCGGCAGGATATGGGTCATGAAACGGGCCACCATGTCGAACAGCTCGTCGAGCGAACGGCTGGATTGCAGCCATTCGTTCAGCTCTCCCAGCAGCTGCACTTCACGGGCCAGCCGCAGCTGCTCGTCCAGGATCTCGCGCTCGGTCTCGTTGCGCTGGCGCAGCTGATTCATGCGGAATCGGTTCGATTTGAACACGACATAAACAGCAATTGTCATTGCCAGCAGCGCTATGGATGTCAGCACGATCAGCGACAGCCGCACCCGGTTGATGAAGATATTCCGCAGCTCGGTGATATCGGTATGGAAATCAATCGCACCGTCGAAATGCCCGTTATGAATAAGGGGCATGTATACCTGTGCGATCTCCCGCGTGACCTCGCTGTTGTAGTTGCCGGTTGCCAGGGTCAGCCCGTCGACGTCATAGGCGGGCAAGGTTTCGTGCATATAGTAGACCTCACCTTTGGCGACCTTGGTGGTGAAAAAGACATTTGCCTCAAACTCGCCGATTTCATCGCTGCGCGAGGACCAGAAAATTTCGCCCGAGCTGGTCAGCAGGCGATAGCGGTAGACATCGGTTTCCTCGGTGAACAGCGCCAGCATATGGGCGTCATGCGGCTGGATGATGCCCTCCTTGAACGACTCCTCCGGGTTTGCCATATGCAGGACGATCCGCCGCTGCCAGAGTTCCGCCTGTTTGCGGATGTCGGCTTCCAGCATGTGATCGACGATGGGGGTTGGCACCGCAAAAACGGCCCAGACCGAGGCGGCCGCGGCCACAACCAGCACGAAAAGGAGTGACATGCTGCGGATTTTCTCCGCGACGCTGGTTTTGAGATCAGGTTTCATGGTGCCGTCTGCCGTCCGATTGAGAGTGCCCTCACGGCGCTATGGCCGCTGGTCCATGCTGGTCGGTTGAGTTTTCAATTGTGTTAATCGTTAACCTAAATTCCGGGGTGTCGGGGTTTAAACTACTGAAGATTTTCGGGATTTGCCCGGTTGACCTGTTGCGGATGTCTGCGGAACAGACTGTGAACGCCCTCTTTCCGCCGGGATTGAATCACGTTAATGTCCTGCCCATGAGCAGTTTTGACGATATCGACCCCTATGAGGGGATTTCGCTGTCCGCGCGGGCCATGGCGGCGCGGCCGATGCCCTATCTTGACGGGCTGAACCCCGCACAGCGCGCCGCCGTCGAATGTCTGGAAGGTCCCGTGCTGATGCTGGCAGGGGCCGGCACCGGCAAGACCAAGGCGCTGACTGCGCGGATTGTCCATCTGCTGACCACCGGCACGGCCAAACCAAACGAGATCCTTGCCGTGACCTTCACCAACAAGGCCGCGCGTGAGATGAAGGAGCGCGTCGCCGGAATGCTGGGGCAGGCGGTTGAGGGGATGCCCTGGCTCGGCACCTTCCACTCGATCTGCGTGAAACTGCTGCGCCGTCACGCCGAACTGGTCGGGCTGAAATCCAATTTCACCATTCTGGACACCGACGATCAGATCCGGCTTCTGAAACAGCTGATCAAGGCCGAAGGCATAGATGACAAACGCTGGCCTGCGCGGATGCTGGCGGGAGTGATCGACGATTGGAAAAACCGCGCGCTGACGCCTTCCCGGGTGCCGGTCGCGGATGCCAGCGCCTATAATCACCGTGGCGTGGACCTCTATGCGCAGTATCAGGTGCGGCTGAAGGATCTGAATGCGGTCGATTTCGGCGATCTTCTGCTGCATATGGTCACCATCTTTCAGGACAACCCGGATGTGCTGGAACAATACCAGCGCTGGTTCCGCTTTATCATGGTGGACGAATATCAGGATACCAACGTGGCCCAGTATCTCTGGCTGCGGCTTCTCGCGGGCGCGCATAAGAACATCTGCTGCGTTGGTGACGACGATCAGTCGATCTATGGTTGGCGCGGGGCCGAGGTGGGCAATATCCTGCGGTTTGAAAAGGATTTTCCGGGCGCCAATGTGGTCCGGCTGGAACAGAACTACCGCTCGACCGAACATATTCTTAGCGCCGCCTCCGGGGTGATCCGGGGCAACAGCGGACGTCTGGGCAAGGAACTCTGGACCGAGGCACGCGGCGGCGAGAAGGTGCGTCTGATCGGCCATTGGGACGGCGAGGAGGAGGCCCGCTGGATCGGCGAGGAGATCGAGGCGATGCAGCGCGGCACCCGTGGCCTTGCCCCCATCGACCTCAACAATATGGCGATTCTGGTGCGGGCCTCGCATCAGATGCGCGCCTTTGAAGACCGCTTTCTGACCATTGGTCTGCCGTACCGGGTCATCGGCGGGCCGCGCTTCTACGAGCGGCTCGAAATTCGCGATGCCATGGCCTATTTCCGGCTGGTGGTCAGCCCGGAGGACGATCTGGCGTTTGAGCGGATCGTCAATACCCCCAAACGTGGTCTTGGCGACAAGGCGCAGCAGACCATCCAGACCATGGCGCGCAGCAATGGCGTCTCATTGGTCGAGGGGGCGCGGCTTGCGGTGGAGAGCGGCCAGATCAAGGGCAAGGGCGGCAATGCCCTGCGCCAGCTGGTCACCGATCTTTCCCGCTGGGGACGTCTGGCGGGCGACGCCGACATGACCCATATGGAGCTGGCCGAAACCATCCTCGACGAGAGCGGCTACACCACCATGTGGCAGACCGACAAGAACCCGGATTCGCCGGGCCGTCTGGAAAACCTCAAGGAACTGGTCAAGGCGCTGGAGGCGTTTGAAAACCTGCAGGGCTTCCTCGAACATGTCAGCCTGATCATGGACAATGACAAACAGGATGCGGCGCAGAAGGTCTCCATCATGACGCTGCACGCCGCCAAGGGGCTGGAATTTCCTGCCGTCTTCCTGCCCGGCTGGGAGGATGGTCTCTTTCCCTCGCAGCGCTCGATGGACGAAAGCGGCCTGAAGGGCCTCGAGGAAGAACGCCGTCTGGCCTATGTCGGTATCACGCGGGCCGAGGACATCTGCACGATCTCCTTTGCCGGCAACCGCCGTGTCTTTGGTCAGTGGCAATCGCAGCTGCCCTCCCGTTTCATTGATGAGCTGCCCGAAGAACATGTCGAGGTGCTGACCCCGCCCGGTCTCTACGGCGGCGGCTACGGCGCGGCGGCTCCGGGCGGTTTCGGGGGCGTGCGCTCCACGATTGAGGACCGCATGGCCTCTGCCGATGGGTACAACTCGCCGGGCTGGAAACGCATGCAGTCCCGCGCCGGAGAGCGTGGTCTGTCCCAGCCCAAGGAAAGCAAGTCCAGCGTCATCGACCTCACCGCCACCTCCGCCTTCACTGCCGGTGAACGGGTGTTCCACCAGAAATTCGGCTATGGCGCGATCACCGCGATCGAGGGAGACAAGCTGGAAGTCGCATTCGAGAAGGCCGGCACGAAAAAGGTTGTCGCCCGTTTCGTCACCGCAGCAGAGGACGTGCCGTTCTGACCGCGCCGACTGCGGGTCTGATCCAGCACCGATAGATCCCCGCCATCGGCAGGCGGGCACCAGCTCGGGCGTCGGCAGTTTGCCGGCGCCTTTTTGCGTCCTGTCATCAATGGGAGGCGCTGCCGATCAGGCAATCAGACACAAAAAAACGGCGGTGCCAGGGAGGAGGAGGGCACCGCCGTTCTGTACAACACCATACCATCAGGGAGGAGGAGGCATGGTGTATCAGGGTCCGGCTATGACGCCGGTATAGGGTGCGGTGACATCAGGGAGGAGGAGGATGTCACCGCGATAGCAGGCTCCCAAGGGAGGAGGAGAAGAGAGCCTGATCTCTTTATTTCGTGCCGTATGCGGCCTCATAGGCGACGCTGCGCAGCATGGAGCGGCTCAGCCCCAAGTCAGCCAGCTCGCGACCGGAGAGTGTCGACAGCTCATCCATGGTCTGGCGATACAGGCGGTAGCGTGCAATCTTGCCTTTCAGCTCGTCGAACATGGCGCGCGGGCTGAAGGCCAGAGCGCCTTTGCGGGTTGTGATATTGTCAACAGCGGCCATCGGTGTTGTCCTTAACGTCTATGAATGTCTGGCCGTTCCCGGCCTCTCTTGGCCTCATAAATATGATAATGCTGCACACGCACAATCCCTGAAAGGGGCATTTCTGCTATGCAGCAAACGCATGGGTTTCCTTGCGGAAACCGGGTTGATCTTGCCGAGGTATGCGCCAATCGGTGTGCTGATGCCTAAATTCGCGGCAGGCGGCAAACGGGCAGGCTACAGGCCGCGCGCAGATTGGGGCCGACCGGGAGCCTGTACAGGGGCCGATGCGGTCTTGGGCTTGTCGGCCGCAGGTCTTATATGGCGGGTAACCAACAGGAGACAGGCCATGACCCCCACCCAGGATGAGATTCGCGACGCCCTTGCGCGGCTGCAACTGCCCGATGGCGGAACGCTGGTCTCGCGCGACATGCTGCGCGCGCTGATGGTGGAGGGAGGTCGCGTCAGCTTCGTGATCGAGGCGCCCAGCCCGCAGATCGCCGCCCAGATGGAGCCGCTGCGCCGCGCCGCCGAGGCAACCGTTCTGGCGCTGCCGGGGGTGGAGAGCGTCTCCGCGGCGCTGACCGCCCACTCCGATGCCGCCGCGCGGCCCGCGCCGACCCTGAAACTGGGCGGCCACCCCAAGCCGCAGCAGGGGCCGCTGAAACCCAGCGGGGTGAAACGCATTCTCGCCGTGGGATCGGGCAAGGGCGGCGTGGGTAAATCCACCGTCAGCGCCAATCTCGCCGTGGCGCTCACCCGGCAGGGGCGCAAGGTGGGCCTGCTCGACGCTGACATATATGGACCCAGCCAGCCACGCATGATGGGGGCGAGCGGCCGCCCCGCCAGCCCTGACGGCAAGATCATCGAACCGCTGCACGCCCATGGCGTCACGCTGATGTCGATCGGCTTCATGGTTGACGAGGCCAAGGCGGTGGTCTGGCGCGGCCCGATGCTGATGGGCGCGCTTCAGCAGATGCTGGGGCAGGTGAACTGGGGGGAGCTTGACGTGCTGATCGTCGATCTGCCGCCCGGCACCGGCGATGTGCAGCTGACCTTGTGCACCAAGGCCGAGCTGTCCGGTGCCATCGTGGTCTCCACCCCGCAGGATGTGGCGCTGCTGGATGCGCGCAAGGCGATTGACATGTTCAACACCCTGAAAACGCCGGTGCTGGGCCTGATCGAAAACATGTCCTTCTTTGCCTGCCCGGATTGTGGCGGCGAACATCACATCTTTGGTCACGGAGGGGTTGCTGCCGAGGCTGAGCGCATCGGGGTGCCCTTGCTCGGGGCGCTGCCGATTGATCTTGAGACCCGGCTGGCCGGTGACAATGGCACTCCCATCGCTGCCGGTGACGGTCTGATGGCCGAGGCCTATGCAAAAATGGCCGAAGGTCTGATCCGCGGCGGCATGGCCTAGATCGCGAAGCTGAAACGCTCCCGGCGCTGCTGGGAAATCATGGTCCGCGTGGGAATTGATGGGCCATGTGGGAAATTATGGGCGGCGTCGAGACATTTTGGCCCGCTTTCCCGAATCACTGTGCTGTTCTGGCGTGATTTTCAGGCGATATCACCCGGATCACGGGATTTGCCCCGGTCCAACTGCCACACGCACCCGTGAACAGAATATGAACATTCTGGTTCTCCAGACTCGATCTTAAAATTTCTGGGAAATCATGGCACTTTTTCCAAGCCGGATACGACCCTACATATAGTGGCCTTTATGGTGGCTTAATCTACCACTGGACGTATCTGCGATTCTTTCCCGTAGAATCGGCGCGTCGTTATCTAGATGTGCAGATGTGGTCCATAAAAAACAGTTGTCGCCCACGTATTCCCATAGTATCCCTAGTTCATCGAATGAGACGAAGAGCAGGGGCACCAAACGACCCCAACCAAGACTACTAAGAAGCAGGTTTCATACAGGCCTTCGCTTTCATCGAAAATAGAGAGATCCGGCGCGCGAGCGAGCAGACATCCCCCCAGGTGGCGCGCGCAGTCGGACACCCCGCAAGTCGGGACAAGGAGGCGGGTTGATCAGTGGCAGCAGATCAGCCCGCCCCTTTTGCTTCTGGGGATAGCTTCGGCACGAGGGACGCTGAAAAAAGGGACGATAGATTGGGCCGTAGGTTCAGAGGTGAAAGCCACCACAAGGTGGATACAAAGGGGCGGGTCTCGATTCCGGCCTCCTTTCGCCGTGTTCTGGAGGCGGGTGACCCCAACTGGCAATCCGGCAGCAACCCCGAACTGGTCATCGTCTATGGTGACCACCGCCGCAATTTCCTGGAATGCTACACGATGGAGGCGATCGAGGAAGTCGACGCCAAAATCGACGCCTTGCCGCGCGGCTCGATGCCGCGCAAGATGTTGCAGCGCATGTTCCACGGTCAGTCCTTCCCGACTACCGTTGATGAAACCGGGCGGCTGGTGCTGCCCGCCAAGCTGCGCAACAAGATCAATCTGGAGGCCGAGGCGTTCTTCATCGCCGCCGGCGACACCTTCCAGATCTGGAAGCCTGAAACCTATGAAGAGGAAGAACTGGCAAAATCCGAGGAGTGGCTGGACGATCTGCCCGAGGACTTTGACCCGGCGGAATTCCTCGATGGCGCCGGAGGCGCTTGATCCATGACAACGGACCGCCCAACCTCAACCGGTCCTCACGTACCGGTCCTTCTGCGTCCGCTGCTGAAAGCCGTGGCGCCGGTTTCCGGGCGCTGGCTCGATGGCACCTTCGGGGCCGGGGGCTACAGCCGGGGCCTGCTGGAGGCAGGGGCCGATCACGTGATCGGCGTTGATCGCGATCCGCTGGCCTTTGAAATGGCTGAAAGCTGGATCGGCGCCTATGCCGGTCGCCTGACCCTGCAACAGGGGGTGTTCTCCCGCATGGACGACTATGCGCAGGATCTCGACGGCGTCGTCCTCGATCTTGGCGTCTCCTCCATGCAGCTGGATCTGGCCGAACGCGGCTTTTCCTTCATGCGCGACGGGCCGCTGGATATGCGGATGTCGCAGGATGGCCCCTCTGCCGCCGATCTGGTCGCGGAACTGGACGAGGCGGCGCTGGCCGATATCCTGTTCCTCTTTGGCGAGGAACGCGCCAGCCGCCGTATTGCCCGCGCCATCGTGAAGGCCCGCACCGAGGCGCCGATCACCACGACACTCCAGCTCGCCGGAATCATCGAGAGCTGCCTGCCGCGCTCCAAACCCGGCCAGTCACATCCGGCAACCCGCAGTTTTCAGGGTCTGCGCATCGCGGTGAACGCCGAATATGAAGAGCTGTTCGAGGGGCTGCTGGCCGCCGAACGCGCGCTGAAACCCGGCGGCCTGCTGGCGGTTGTGACCTTCCATTCCATCGAAGATCGCATGGTCAAACGCTTCTTCCAGCATCGCGCGGGCAAAACCGGTCGCGCCAACCGCTACGCCCCCGAGGTCGAGGAAACGCCGTCGCAATTCACGCTGGTCACCCGCAAGGCCGTCGGGCCGGACGATCAGGAGCTGGCGGACAACCCGCGCTCCCGCTCCGCCCGGCTGCGCGTCGGTCGCCGCACCGGGGCCGCGCCGATTGCGATCAGCGCCAAGGATATTGGCATGCCGCAGCTGAAACAGGCGCAGGCAAGAGAGAAACGCTGATGAAGACCCTGCTTTATATCGCCACCTGTCTCGCCGTCTTTGGGCTGGCTTTCTGGGCCTACCGCGAGAATTACACCACCCAGCAGGTACTGAAGGAAACCCGCAGCCTGCAACGCCAGATCGGCGCATCGCAGGTCCGGCTCAGCGTGCTGCGCGCCGAATGGGCCTATCTCAACCGTCCCGACCGGCTGCGCGAATTGGCGGAACTCAATTTTGATCGCCTCAGCCTGCTGCCGCTGCGCCCGGAACAGTTTGGCCGCGTGGATGAGGTCGCCTATCCGCCGCAGGAGGATGAGCTGCTGGATTTCACCAACGGGGTTGAGGTTTCCTCGCTTGGGGCCAATGGGCAGACCGCAACGGGGACACAGCCATGATCCGCACGCCGCTACGCCCGCTGGCGCGGATCCTGACCGCGCGCGCGCGGGGCGAGAACCCGGATGCCATCGAACGCGAAAACCTGCGCCAGCGCCACGCCGAGATGCAGGCCCATGCCCGCCAGCGCGCCGAGGGGCGGCTGCTGGTTCTGGGCATGTTCTTCCTCTGCGCCTTCACCGCGATTGGCGCCCGTATGGCAACGCTGGCCACCTCGGAGCCGGTCGAACCGGTCGCCAGCGCGCCGGGCAGCGCCATTGCCATGCAGCGCGCCGATATCGTCGACCGCAAGGGCCGCATTCTGGCAACCAACTTCGAGACCCATTCGCTCTATGCCCAGCCACCGCAGATGGTCGACCCGGACGGGGCGGCGCGGCGTCTGGTGGAGATTTTCCCCGATCTGGAGCTGGAACGCCTGCTGAAGGATTTTTCCGGCAAGCGTAAGTTCATCTGGATCAAGAAAAAAATCAGCCCCGAACAGAAACAGGCCGTCCATGACATCGGCGATCCGGGGCTGCTGTTTGGTCCGCGCGAAATGCGTCTTTACCCCAATGGCAGCCTGGCGGCCCATGTGCTGGGCGGCGCCGGTTTCGGCAAGGAAGGCGTCAGCGCCGCCGAGGTGATCGGTGTTGCCGGGGTCGAAAAACAGTTCGACGACTACCTGCGCGACCCGGCCAACGGCGGGCGGCCCTTGCAGCTCTCGCTGGATCTGACGGTGCAGGCGGCATCCGAGCGGGTGCTTTTCGGCGGCATGAAGCTGATGAACGCCAAAGGCGCCACCTCGATCCTGATGGATGTTCACACCGGCGAGGTGATTTCGGTGGTGTCGCTGCCGGATTTCGATCCCAATGACCGCCCACGTCCGCCGACCTCCGGTTTCGATCCCTCCGACAGCCCGTTGTTCAACCGCGCGGTGCAGGGGGTCTATGAACTGGGCTCGACCTTCAAGATTTTCACCGCAGCTCAGGCCGTTGATCTGGGGCTGGTGAATTCCGAGACCATTATCGACACCTCCGGTCCAATGCGGATCGGGCGCTTTCCGATTGGCGAGTTCCACAACAAGGACTACGGCAAGCTGAGTGTCGCCGATATCATCGTCAACAGCTCCAACCGGGGCACCGGGCGCCTGGCGCTGCAAATCGGTGCCCAGCGGCAGCAGGATTTCCTGCGCGCCATGGGGATGTTTGATCCGACGCCGATCGAAATCGCCGAGGCCGCAGGCGGTAAGCCGCTCAAACCCAGCAAATGGGGCGAGCTGAGCACGGTGACGATTTCCTATGGGCACGGGCTGTCCACCAGCCCGATGCATCTGGCAGCCGGTTATGCGGCCATCGCCAATGGCGGCCAATATGTCAGCCCCACCATCCTGCGCCAGAAGGGGCCGCAGCTGGGCCACCGGGTGATGTCGGCTGAGGCGGCCCGTCAGGCCCGCGCCATGCTGCGCAAGGTGGTGACCAGCGGCACCGCTTCCTTTGGCGAGGTTCCGGGTTATCAGGTGGGCGGCAAGACCGGCACCGCCGATAAACCCAAACCACGCGGCGGCTATTACGAAAGCAAGGTCATCGCCACCTTCGCCGCGATGTTCCCGGCCCATGATCCGAAATATGTGCTGGTGGTGACGCTGGATGAACCCTCGGTCATCGCCCATGGCGAGGAGCGCCGCACCGCAGGCTGGACCGCTGTGCCCGTCGCTGGCGAAATGATCGGTCGGATCGCGCCGCTGCTTGGCCTCAGACCGCAAGTTGAACCGGATGAGATGGCTGCTATAACCCTCACCTCAAACTGATCAGGTGGGGTTGCTATGGGCACCATTGAAAACCGTCCTCTTAGCCAGCTGGGGCTGACCGCTCGCGGCGGTGTCGATCCGACGATCCATGGCATTGCCGTGGATAGCCGCAAGGTGGTCGAAGGGGGGCTGTTTGCAGCCCTTCCGGGCAGTCAGGTGCATGGCGCCAAATTTGTGCCCGCCGCTCTCGGCAACGGGGCGGCTGCGATTCTCACCGATGCGACAGGCGCGTCGATTGCGGCGGAGCTGCTGCGCGAGTCGACCGTGGCGCTGGTGGTGGTCGAAGACCCGCGTCAGGCGCTGGCCTATGCCTCGGCGCTGTGGTTCGGCGCACAGCCCGAAACCATGGTGGCAGTGACCGGCACCAATGGCAAAACCTCGGTGGCGAGCTTTGTGCGCCAGATCTGGGTGGAGCTGGGCCATAAGGCGGTGAACCTCGGCACCACGGGGGTTGAGGGCGCCTGGAGCCATCCGCTCAACCACACCACCCCGGAGCCGGTTACCCTGCATGACGCGCTGGCAAAAGCGGCGGCGGCGGGGGTTACCCATGCCGCAATGGAGGCCTCCTCGCATGGGCTGGATCAGCGGCGTCTGGATGGTGTGCATCTGGCGGCGGCGGGGTTCACCAATTTCACCCAGGACCACCTCGATTACCACGAGACGTTTGAGGCATATTTCGCCGCCAAGGCGGGCCTGTTCCGCCGGGTGCTGCCCGATGATGGCGTGGCCGTCATCAACATGGACGACCCGCGCGGCGCCGAGATGCGGGCGGTCGCCGCTGCGCGCGGGCATGAGGTGATATCGGTCGGGCGCGGTCTCGGTGATCTGAGCCTTGTCGGTGCGCGTTATGACGCCTCGGGGCAGGACATGCGCTTTACCTGGCACGACCGGCCCTATCAGGCGCGGCTCAACCTTATTGGCGGCTTTCAGGCGGAGAATATCCTTTTGGCCTGCGGTCTGGTGATTGCAAGCGGCGAGGACCCGGATGCGGTCTTTGCGACGCTGCCGCATTTGCAGACCGTGCGCGGCCGGATGCAACTGGCGGCCACACGCGAAAATGGCGCGACGGTTTTTGTGGATTACGCCCATACGCCTGATGCCGTGGCCACCGCGATCAAGGCACTGCGCCCGCATGTGCTGGGCCGGCTGGTCGCCATTGTTGGTGCCGGTGGTGATCGCGATGCCGCCAAACGCCCGCTGATGGGGCAGGCGGCGCAGGACAATGCCGATCTGGTGATCGTGACCGATGACAACCCCCGCAGCGAGGACCCGGCCGTGATCCGCGCCGCCGTCAAGGGCGGCGCGCCGGATGCGATGGAAGTTGGCGACCGGGCCGAGGCGATCCTGCGCGGCGTTGATGCGCTGGGGGCGGGTGACGCGCTGCTGATCTGCGGCAAGGGCCATGAAACCGGCCAGATCGTTGGCAGTGATGTTTTGCCCTTTGATGATGTGGAGCAGGCCAGCATGGCGGTCGCGGCTCTGGACGGGAGGTTGGTATGAGCCTTTGGACAGCTGAGGAGGCGGCAGCGGCCACCGGTGGTCAGGCGATTGGCGACTGGAGCGTGAATGGCATTTCCATCGACACCCGCAGCATTGCGGCGGGCGATCTCTTTGTGGCGCTGAAGGCGGCGCGCGATGGCCATGACTTCGTGGCGCAGGCGCTGGAGAAAGGCGCTGGTGCGGCGCTGGTCTCGCGCAGGCCCGAGGGCGTCGGTGACGATGCGCCGCTGTTGCTGGTGAATGACGTGCAGGCCGGGCTGGAGGCTCTGGGCCGGGCAGGTCGTGCGCGCACGGATGCACGGGTGATTGCCGTCACCGGATCGGTCGGCAAGACCTCGACCAAGGAAATGCTGGCGCGGATGCTGTCCGATCAGGGGCGCACCCATGCGGCTGTTGCCAGCTATAACAACCATTGGGGCGTGCCGCTGACGCTGGCGCGGATGCCGCGGGACACCGAATTTGCCGTCATCGAGATCGGCATGAATCACCCCGGTGAAATCAGCCCGCTTGCCAAGCAGGCGCGTCCGCATGTGGCGATGGTCACCACCGTGGCGCCGGTGCATCTGGAGGCCTTTGACGGGATCGAGGGCATTGCCGCCGAAAAAGCCGCCATCATCGACGGGCTGGAGCCGGGCGGTGTTGCGGTGCTGAACGCCGATATTGCCGAGGCTCCGATCCTGCACTCCGTTGCCGAGGAGGCTGCGCGCCCTGCGCAGTGGTTTGGCACCGGTCAGGGGCCGATCGTGCCGGGCTATCGCCTGACCGGAACCGCCTCACGCGGGGATGAGACAGAGGCCGAGGTCACGCTGCCGGATGGGCAGCGATATCGCCTGAATATCCAGTCGCTTGGCGCCCATTTTGCGATGAACGCGCTTGGCGCGCTGGCCTGTCTGGCGGCGCTGGGTCTGGATCTGGCCAAGGCCGTGCAAAGCCTGTCGCTCTGGTCGCCGGTCACCGGGCGCGGGGCGCGTGAAACCGTGACGCTTGGCGCGGGGCAGGGCGAGATCCTGCTGCTGGATGACAGTTACAACGCCAATCCGACCTCGGTCGCGGCGGCGCTGGCGGTTCTGGCCGCGACCCCCTGCGCGGGGCGGCGGATTGCCTATCTGGGCGATATGAAGGAGCTGGGACCGCAGGAGGCCGAGCTGCACGCGGCCCTTGCCGATCTGCCCGCGATGGCGGATCTCGATGTGGTGCATTGCATCGGCCCGCTGATGGGGGCACTTCATGCGGCGTTGCCTGCGGACAAACGCGGTGGTCACTATGCCAGCAGCGGTGATGTGCAGGCGGATCTGGCGGGTCAGATCGCGGCGGGGGATGTGGTTCTGGCCAAGGGGTCGCTCAGCATGGCGCTGGCCAAGGTTGTTGACGGCATCCGCGAATTGGGCCATGGCGAGGCCACTTTCTGAACTTTGACGAACTGAGGACCGGCTGACATGCTCTATTGGTTAACCGCGCTGTCGGATGGGGGCGATCTTTTCAACCTCTTCCGCTACATCACCTTCCGCGCGGGCGGGGCGTTTCTGACGGCGCTTCTGTTTGGGTTTCTGTTTGGGCCACCGCTGATCAATGTGCTGCGCAAGAAGCAGGGCAAGGGTCAGCCGATCCGTGATGACGGCCCCGAAGGGCATCTGGCAAAGGCCGGCACGCCCACCATGGGCGGGCTGCTCATCGTCGGCGCGCTGGTGACGGCGACGCTGCTCTGGGCGCGCTGGGACAATCCCTTTGTCTGGCTGGTGCTGTTTGTGACGCTGTCCTTTGCCCTGATCGGTTTTGCCGATGATTATGCCAAGGTCTCCAAGCAGAACACCGCAGGCGTACCGGGCAAGCTGCGGCTGGCGCTTGGGATCACCATTGCGGTGATCGCCGCCCTCTGGGCCTCGGCTTATCATCCGGTGGAGTTGCAGAACCAGCTGGCGCTGCCGGTGTTCAAGGATACGCTGATCAACCTTGGTCTGTTCTACGTGCCGTTTTCGATCTGCGTGATCGTCGGCGCGGCCAATGCGGTGAACCTGACCGATGGGCTTGACGGGCTGGCGATTATGCCGGTGATGATCGCGACCTCGACCCTTGGGGTGATTGCCTATGCGGTGGGGCGTGTGGACTTTACCGAATATCTGGATGTGCATTACGTGCCCGGCACCGGTGAAATCCTGATCTTTGCCGCGGCGCTGTTTGGTGGCGGTCTGGGCTTCCTTTGGTACAATGCGCCGCCAGCGGCGGTGTTCATGGGCGATACCGGCTCGCTCGCCCTTGGCGGCGCCTTGGGCGCCATCGCGGTGGTCACCAAACACGAGCTGGTGCTGGCGATTGTCGGCGGGCTGTTCGTGGTGGAGGCGCTGTCGGTGATCATTCAGGTGCTCTATTTCAAGCGCACCGGCAAACGGGTCTTCCTGATGGCGCCGATCCATCACCACTATGAGAAAAAGGGCTGGGCGGAGCCGACCATCGTGATCCGCTTCTGGATCATCTCGCTGATCCTCGCGATGATCGGTCTGGCCACGCTGAAAGTGCGCTGAGCCACGCCGGATCGCCGCCGCGCAGGTCATCCTGCGGGGCGGTGTGCCGATCTGGTCTGATATCTGAAACCGCTCTGGGCTGAAAATGCCTTGGGCGGTTTTGCGTAAGAAGAAGGCGGCGCCGCCGGAGGGGCGGAGGGTGGATGACCTTTGCCAGGGGTCATCTCCTTCTGTCGGCCTGTGCGGATCCCCATACGCCCGGAGTCTTGACCTTGAAAGGGTCAGTTGGGCGGGGACGTTCTCCTGATCTTGGTGTTGCAACGGATGGGAGCATAACGCTGCCGCCTGAACGGATGGTAAGCCCTGCGTGCGCCGGGCTGGCAACGGCGGCTCAGAACACCGACCAGTCCATCTCCCGCGCCAGCCGCTCCATCGCTTCGGTGCCCAGTTTCGAATTGCCGTTGCGGTCCAGCCCCGGCGACCAGACGGCGATGCTGGCCTTGCCCGGTACGCTGGCCAGAATACCACCGCCAACCCCGCTTTTGGCGGGCAGGCCGACGCGATAGGCGAACTCGCCCGAGCCATCGTAATGCCCGCAGGTCAGCATCAGCGCATTGAGCCGCCGCACCCGGTCCAGCGAGACCAGCCGCGGGCCGACACCGGCGCCGATCAGGAAACGGCCGGCACGGGCCAGCTGGGTGGTGGTCAGCTCGGTGGCGCAATGGTGGAAATAGGTGCCGAGCACCTTGTCCGGGTCATTCTTGAGATTACCGCAGGAGGCAAGGAAATGGGCATGGGCGAAATTGCGGTGCCCATGGGCGGTTTCGGAGCGGGCAACCGCGCCATTGATGTGGATATCGTCATCCTCGGCAGCGGCGCGGATAAAGCCCAGGAACTCGGCCAGCGCATCGCGCGGTTCGCGGCCCGCCAGCACCTCATCCGTGGTGACAATGGCGCCTGCATTCACAAATGGATTGCGCGGGCGGCCGCGTTCATGTTCCAGCTGCACGATGGAGTTGAAGGCGGTGCCGGAGGGTTCGCGACCAACCCGCTGCCAGAGCTGATCGCCGGAGCGCCCGAGCGCAATCGCCAGCGTAAAAAGCTTGGTGATGCTCTGGGCCGAGAACCGCGTGGCGGCATCCCCGGCGCTGTAGATCTGGCCGTCGGCGGTGGCCACGGAGATGGCAAACTGGTGGGGATCGACTTGCCCCAGTTCGGGAATGTAGCTGGCCACGTCGCCCCGGTCGGGATCATCGCGAAGATCGCGGTTGATGGCATCGAGGATCTGCTGCAATCGCGCGTCCATGGCTGTGGGGCCTCCCAATTTTTGGCCGACACTAGCCGGGTGTCGGCGGACTGGCAAACGCAACGGGACTGGTGTTGGTTCCCGTGATCGGGTAGCGATTCGAGCAAAGATCAAATGGGAGGGCAGGCGATGATCCCTGTGACCGGATTCGAAGGCGCAACTGTAGCGGTGCTGGGGCTTGGACGGTCTGGCCTTGCCACCGCGCGGGCCTTGCGTGCGGGCGGGGCAGAGCCGGTCTGCTGGGATGACAACCCCGGCGCGCGGGCCCGGGCCGAGGTCGAGGGGTTCACCTGCCGGGATCTGCTGAAATCCGGCGCCTTTGACGATGTTGCATCGCTGATCGTCTCGCCGGGTATTCCGCATCTCTACCCCAAACCCAACCCGGTGATCCGCGCAGCGCTGGTGGCGGGGGTGCCGGTGGACAATGATATCGGGTTGTTCTTCCGGTCCATCGCGACCCAGGGCTGGGAGCAATACGATCAGGCGCCGCGCATCGTGGCGGTCACTGGCTCCAACGGCAAATCCACCACGGTGGCGCTGCTCCACCATATTCTTCAGGAGGCCGGTCGCGAAAGCCAGCTGGCGGGCAATATCGGCCGCGGTGTGCTGGATATTGATCCGCCGGGCTCCGGGGGCGTGGTGGTGCTGGAGCTGTCGAGCTATCAGACCGATCTGGCGCGGGCGCTTACGCCGGATGTGGCGGTGTTCACCAACCTCAGCCCCGATCATCTGGACCGGCACGCGGGCATGGGCGGCTATTTCGCGGCCAAACGCCGGCTGTTTGCCGAAGGCGGCCCGGATCGTGCGATCATTGGCGTCGATGAGGATGAGGGGCTGTATCTGGCCGGTCAGCTGTCGGAGGCGGCCAGCGATGACCGGGTGATCCGCATTTCGGCCAGCCAGAAACTGACCGGACCGGGCTGGCAGGTCTTTGCCCGCAAAGGGTTCCTGAGCGAATACCGCAAGGGGCGGCAGGCGGCCTCGATTGATCTGCGTCAGATGCAGGGGCTGCCGGGCGCGCATAACCATCAGAACGCCTGTGCGGCCTATGCGGCGGCGCGGGCACTGGGGCTGGCCCCGCGCCTGATCGAGGAGGCGCTGGCCAGTTATCCGGGTCTGCCGCATCGCAGCCAGACCATCGCGACCCATCAGGGGGTGCGCTATGTGAATGACAGCAAGGCCACCAACCTTGACAGCGCGGCCAAGGCGCTGAGCGCGTTTGACAATATCCGCTGGATCTGTGGCGGGCTGGAGAAAGAGGGCGGCCTGGACGCTCTGCGCGGCCAGACCGGCAAAGTGCGCAAGGCTTATGTGATCGGTCGCGAGGCGGCAGGCTTTGCCATGCAGCTGGATGTGGAGGCCGAGGTCTGCATCACCATGGCGCAGGCGGTGGCCCGGGCCGCCGCTGAGGCGGAGGCGGGTGATACCATCCTTCTGGCCCCGGCGGCAGCGAGTTTCGACCAATATGACAACTTCGAGCAGCGCGGAGAGGATTTCATCGCCGAGGTGCAGAAGCGACAGGGGGAGGCCCCGGCGCAACCCGATGGGGAGACAATCTGATGGCCGAGACGACAGCGCCGCAGAACACGGTGATGCTGGCCTTTCAGGTCATTCCCCGGCTGCGTGAGGGCAATAACTTCGAGGTTGTGGACCGCGCGATTGATGTGGTGAAGGCCTCAGGTCTGCCGTTTCAGGTGGGGGCGATGGAGACCACGATGCGTGGTGAGCTGGATCAGCTGCTGGGGATCGTGAAACAGGCCGAACAGGCCTGTCTTGATGCCGGGGCGGTGGAGGTGATCACCAATATCAAGATCCATACCACCACGCCTGATGCGCATGACACTTTCTGCACCTATACGCGCGGCGTCACGCCGGCCAATAAGGTGTTTATCGAGGAGTGACGCGAGGGGTGAACGGGGCGGCGTTTCGGGCTGGCCCGAGCGGAGACGCCCGAGGCTCAGCCCTTGGCGGCGATAGCGGTTCCGGCCGCGACGCCGGAGGCCCAGGCCCATTGGAAGTTATAGCCGCCCAGCCAGCCGGTCACATCAACCGCTTCGCCAATCGCATAAAGCCCCGGAACCGTCTTGGCCTCCATGCTCTTTGACGACAGCGCATCGGTGTCGATGCCGCCCAGCGTCACCTCGGCGGTGCGATAGCCTTCGCTGCCCGAAGGGGTGAGCGTCCAGTTTTCCAGTTGGTCGCAGAGATCGCGCAAGGCGGCGTCGGACTGGTCGGCGAGCCGCCCCTTCAGGGCGAATTCAGGGGCCAGGAACTCCACCAGCCGTCCGGGCAGGTGACGGGCCAGTTCGGTGGTCAGATCCTTGCGCCCGGTTTCCTGACGCTGGCGGCGCAGGTGATCAAACAGCGGCGTTTCCGGGATCAGGTTGACGCGGATCTGCTCCCCCTCGCGCCAGTAGGACGACAGTTGCAGCACCGAGGGGCCGGAGAGGCCGCGATGGGTGAACAACAGCGCCTCGTCAAAACTGGTGCGATCATTGGAAAGCCGTGCGGGCAGGGCGACGCCCGCAAGAGGTTTGAAGCGGTCTTCGGAGAACGTGAACGGCACCAGTGCCGGGCGGGTTTCGGTCAGCGGCAGCTCAAACTGGCGCGCCAGATCATAGGCCAGACCGGTCGCGCCCATCTTCGGGATCGACTTGCCGCCCGTGGCAATCACCAGATTGCGCGCGGTCAGCACCTGCGGCTTGCCCTCTCGCTCCACCGCGACGCGAAACCCATCCGGGCTGCGGCTTACCGAGGTGACGGAGGTCTGCAACCAAAGCTCGGCCCCGGCGGCCTGCATCTCCTGCACCAGCATGGCGACGATCTGTTTGGCCGAGCCATCACAGAACAGCTGGCCGAGGGTCTTTTCGTGCCAGGCGATTCCGTGGCGGTCCACCAGCTCGATGAAATCCCACTGGGTGTAGCGCGCCATGGCGGATTTGCAGAAATGCGGGTTCTGCGACAGGTAGTTTTCGGGGCTGGCGTACATATTGGTGAAATTGCAGCGCCCGCCGCCGGAAATGCGAATTTTCTCACCCGGCGCCTTGGCGTGATCAATCACCAGCGTGCCTGCGCCGGAGCGGGTTGCACACATCATGCCGGCCGCGCCGGCGCCAAGGATCAGGGTTTCATATGCCATGCCCGGCCATAGGCGCGGATAACTGCCAAAGGCAAGAGGAAGAGGGTGGCCTGAGGCAAAGTTTCCGGTTACTGTTTGCCTAACGATCCCGAAAACGGGACGGATGACGAGGCAGATAGTGGCGGTACTTCCATGACTGAAATGGTCTATGGCGCGCTCCCCGTACAGGCGGGCGAGCCGATTCTACCCAAATGGTGGCGGACGCTGGACAAATGGACGATGTCCTGCGTCCTGATGTTGTTTGTCATCGGGCTGCTCTTGGGGCTGGCCGCTTCGGTGCCGCTGGCCGAACGCAACGGGTTTGACAATTTCCACTATGTCGAGCGGCAGGCGATTTTTGGTATCACCGGGCTGGTGGCGATGCTGATCACCTCGATGATGTCGCCAACGCTGGTGCGGCGACTGGCGGTGATCGGGTTTGTCTGCGCCTTTGTCGCGCTGGCGCTGCTGCCGGTTTTTGGCACTGATTTCGGCAAGGGCGCGACGCGCTGGTACAGCCTCGGCTTTGCCTCGTTGCAGCCGTCGGAGTTCCTGAAGCCCGGATTCATCGTGGTGGCGGCCTGGATGATCGCCGCGAGCCAGCAGATCAACGGCCCGCCGGGCACGCTGATGTCCTTTGGCCTGTGCCTGACGGTGGTGCTGATGCTGGTGATGCAGCCTGACTTTGGTCAGGCCTGTCTGGTGCTGTTTGGCTGGGGCGTGATGTATTTCGTGGCCGGTGCGCCGATGCTGCTGTTGGTGATCATGGCGGCGGTGGTCGTGATGGGCGGGGTTGTGGCCTATTCCAGCTCCGAGCATTTTGCCCGCCGCATCGACGGCTTCCTGAACCCTGAAATCGACCCGACCACCCAGATGGGCTATGCCACCAATGCCATCCGCGAAGGTGGGTTGTTCGGTGTCGGCGTTGGCGAGGGCGAGGTGAAATGGTCGCTGCCGGATGCCCATACCGATTTCATCATCGCAGTGGCGGCCGAGGAATACGGGCTGGTGCTGGTGGTGATCCTGATCCTGCTTTATTCGGCGGTGGTGGCCCGCACGCTGTTCCGCCTGATGCGGGAGCGCGACACGTTTATCCGGCTTGCCGGAACCGGTCTTGTCTGTACCTTTGGCGTGCAGGCGATGATCAACATGGGCGTTGCGGTGCGGCTCTTGCCGGCCAAGGGCATGACTCTGCCGTTTGTGAGCTACGGTGGCTCCTCGCTGATTGCCGGCGGGATCGCGGTGGGGATGTTGCTGGCGTTTTCGCGGTCGCGCCCGCAGGGCGAGATTGCAGATTTCCTGCGCGGACACGGGCGCGGCTGAGCCTGCCCGATTGAAGCGCACCCCTCGGTCTGCCCTGCGCGGTCGGGGGGGTGAGTGAGCAGAGACAGAAAGACCGAAAATACGATGGCGCAGAAATTGCTCTTGATGGCGGCGGGTGGCACCGGGGGGCATATGTTCCCCGCGCAGGCCCTGGCCGAGGCGATGCTGAGACGCGGCTGGCGGGTGAAACTGTCAACGGACGCGCGGGGCGCGCGGTACACCGGCGGCTATCCGCATACCACCGAGATTGCCGAGGTGCCCTCGGCCACCTTTGCCCGCGGCGGGCTGCTGGCCAAGGCGATGGTCGCGCCGAAGATCGCCGCAGGTGTCACAAGGATGGCGATGCAGATGCGGCGGGACCGGCCTGACGTGGTGGTCGGCTTTGGCGGCTATCCGTCGATCCCGGCACTGGGGGCTGCGACCCTGCTGAAGCTGCCGCGTATGATCCATGAACAGAACGGCGTGCTGGGCCGGGTCAATCAGCTGTTTGCTCCCCGTGTGGCCGGGGTGGCCTGTGGCGTCTGGCCCACGGCGCTGCCGGAGGGGGTTGATGGCGTCCATGTCGGCAACCCGGTGCGCGCTGCGGTGCTGGAGCGGGCTGGGGCCGGTTATATTCCGCCGGGTGACTATCCGATGTCGGTGCTGGTGATGGGCGGCAGCCAGGGCGCGCGGATTCTGTCGGACGTGGTGCCCGCAGCGATTGCCGCACTGCCAGAGGCGCTGCGCAGCCGGTTGCGGGTCTCGCATCAGGCGCGCGATGAAGATGGTGCGCGGGTTGCGCAATTCTACGCCGAACAGGGGATCGCGGCGGATGTGCAGCCGTTTTTCACCGATGTGCCCGCCCGCATGTCGGAGGCGCAGCTGGTGATCTCGCGCTCCGGTGCGTCGTCGGTTGCGGATATCTCGGTGATCGGCCGCCCGTCGATCCTGATCCCCTTTGCCGCGGCGGCTGGCGACCACCAGAGCGCCAATGCCCGTGGGCTGGTCGATGCCGGGGCGGCGATCCTGATCCCGGAAAGCGCTCTTGACGTTTCGGCGCTGACAGAGCAAATGAGCGCGGTTCTCAGCAATCCCGATGGTGCCAGCCAGATGGCACGGGCCGCCTTGCAAGTGGGTATTCCCGATGCGACCGAGCGGCTGGTGGGGCTTGTTGAACAGCTGTCCGAGGAAGGAATGACATGAACCCTGCGACCAAACTCCCCGGTGATGTGGGCCCGATCCATTTTGTTGGCATCGGCGGCATCGGCATGTCCGGCATCGCCGAAGTGCTGCTGAACCTTGGCTATGTGGTGCAGGGCTCGGATCTGAAGGCGTCAAAGATCACCAACCGGCTGGAAGAGCTGGGCGCGCGGATCTTTGTCGGGCAGGCGGCGGAAAACCTGGAAGACGCGGCGGTTGTGGTCATTTCCTCGGCGATCAAACCGGGCAATCCAGAGCTGGACGAGGCGCGCCTGCGTGGCCTGCCGGTGGTCCGCCGGGCCGAAATGCTGGCCGAGCTGATGCGGCTCAAATCCAACATCGCCATCGCAGGCACCCATGGCAAGACAACGACCACCACCATGATGGCGGAGCTGATGGTGGCCGGTCATTTCGACCCGACCATTGTCAATGGCGGCATCATTCACGCCTATGGGTCGAACGCGCGGATGGGCCAGGGCGAGTGGATGGTGGTTGAGGCCGACGAAAGCGACGGCACCTTTAACCGCCTGCCCGCAACCATTGCGATCGTCACCAATATCGACCCTGAGCATATGGAGCATTGGGGCGATTTCGATACGCTGCGGGACGGGTTTTACGACTTTGTCTCCAATATTCCCTTCTACGGCGTCGCGGTCTGCTGCACCGACCATCCCGAGGTGCAGGCGCTGGTTGGCCGGATCACCGACCGCCGGGTCGTGACCTATGGGTTCAACGCGCAGGCAGATGTGCGGGCAGTCAACCTGACCTACAAGGCGGGCGTGGCGCATTTTGATATTCATCTTCAGGCCGAGGATCGCGTGATCGAGGGCTGCACCCTGCCGATGCCTGGGGATCACAATGTCTCCAACGCGCTGTCGGCAGTGGCCGTGGCGCGCCATCTGGGCATGAAAAGCAGTGAGATCCGCGAGGCTTTGGCGGCCTTTGGCGGCGTTAACCGCCGCTTCACCAAAGTGGGCGAAGTGGACGGTGTCACCATTATTGACGACTACGGCCACCACCCCGTCGAGATCACTGCCGTGCTGAAAGCGGCCCGGCAGGCCTGCGAGGGCCGGGTGATCGCGGTGCATCAGCCGCACCGTTATTCGCGCCTGTCCAGCCTGTTCGAGGATTTCTGCGCCTGTTTCAACGAGGCCGATGTGGTCGCCATCGCCGAGGTCTTTGCCGCGGGCGAAGACCCGATCGAGGGCGCCGGGCGCGACGATCTGGTGGCCGGTCTGATCCGTCATGGCCATCGCCATGCCCGCGCGCTGCTGGACGAACCCGATCTGGAGCGGCTGGTGCGTGAACAGGCCCGACCCGGCGATATGGTCGTCTGCCTTGGGGCGGGTACCATCAGCGCCTGGGCCAATGGTCTGCCCGAGCGGTTGCGGGGCTGAGGGTGGCTGGCGTGATCTCCTATCCGCGGGCGAGGGTCCCGGCGGTTGAGGCAGCGCCATGCTGAGCCTGCTGGCCTCTGTCCTGTGGGTGTTCATTGCCACCGGCGTGGCTGCCCTGCCGGTTCGCTGGCAGCGCGGGCCGGGGATTGCGCTGGTCGCTGTGGCGCCGGTGCTGATCTATTTCCTGGGTCGTGACCACGGCTGGTTTGCCGCTGCCTTTGGCTGTTTTGCGCTAGTGTCGATGTTCCGCCGTCCGCTGCTGCATGTGCTGTCGCGCCTGCGCCGGGCCTCCGGGCCGGAGGTTGGCGAATGACGCAGTCGCTGATCCTGGCCTGTCTCTGGGTGGTGGCCGCCAATGTGCTGGCGATGCTGCCAAGCCGGGACAATCACTGGTCGCGCGCCTATCTCCTGATTGCCTTTGGCATCCCGCTGCTGGGCTATGTCACCTATGAAAACGGTCCCTGGTGGGGGCTGGCGGCGCTGTTTGCGGGCATGTCGATGCTGCGCTGGCCCGTGATCTATCTGGGCCGCTGGCTGCGCAACCGCCTGAGCCGCAGCTGAACCCCGCCGATTTCCACGAATGAGCGCTCTGCCCTTTGCGCCGGGCTACGGGCTGGGCCATTGTGTGCATGGGCAAAACCGGAGTACACGCAGGGCCGGTCCGGGCTGCTGAGTCTCGTCGTCGTTTGCCCGCTGGGTGCTGCGTCGGCTCGCTTGGCCGGGGTGGACGCCAAGACAGGCAGGGGCAGAGCATATGAACATCGACGGGCTGCGCGGCAAGCTTCATCCGAATCGCGATCTGGCAGGGTTGACCTGGCTGCGGGTTGGCGGACCGGCGGACTATCTGTTTCAGCCTGCCGATGTGGAGGATCTGGCGCATGTTCTGCGGTCTCTGGATCCATCGGTGCCGGTGTTCCCGATGGGCGTCGGCTCAAACCTGATCGTGCGTGATGGCGGGTTGCGGGCGCTGGTGATCCGGCTGGGGCGCGGGTTCAACGCGATTGAGGTCGAGGGCGACACGGTGACCGCTGGCGCTGCTGCGCTGGACGCCCATGTGGCCCGCAAGGCCGCGGATGCGGGGGTGGATCTGACATTTCTGCGCACCATCCCCGGTTCGATCGGTGGCGCGGTGCGGATGAATGCCGGTTGCTATGGCAGCTATGTCGCAGATGTCTTTCAGTCGGCAACGGTGGTGCTGCGCAGCGGTGAAGTGGTG
The DNA here is from genome assembly GCF_037911135.1 of Phaeobacter sp. A36a-5a. Taxonomy (NCBI): domain Bacteria; kingdom Pseudomonadati; phylum Pseudomonadota; class Alphaproteobacteria; order Rhodobacterales; family Roseobacteraceae; genus Phaeobacter; species Phaeobacter bryozoorum. Next base: position 796,147 of record NZ_JBBLYU010000001.1, read on the forward strand.
AGGCTGAGCGGTGAGGACCTGAAATTCGCCTACCGCCAGAGCGACCTGCCGGAGGGGGCCGTGCTGGTTTCGGCGGTGTTGCGCGGCCCGATGGGCGATCCCGAAGCCCTGCATGCGCGCATGGAAGAGCAGCTGGCCAAACGCGATGCCACCCAGCCGACAAAGGACCGGTCAGCCGGGTCGACCTTTCGCAATCCGGCGGGGTTTTCATCGACCGGTCAGGCCGATGATGTCCATGATCTGAAGGCCTGGAAAGTGATTGATGATGCCGGAATGCGCGGCGCCCGGCGCGGCGGTGCGCAGATGAGCGAGAAGCATTCCAATTTCTTGATTAACACAGGTGGCGCATCTGCCGCAGATCTTGAGGGATTGGGCGAAGATGTCAGAAAAGAGGTTTACGCCAATTCTGGCATAACGCTAGAGTGGGAAATCATGCGGGTGGGGGATCCGCTTTCCAAATAGCCGATAAAGGCCATGTTTTTCAGAGGGTTATCTCTGATCAGCAGGTCGCTCCTGTGGGAATCGCAGCAGCTGGCGAACTGGAAAAGCGCGATCTTGGTAAAGGCACTGTTAACGGGCCGGTAACGTTTATGACGTTAATGTGGTGACAGCGAACCACAGTGGTCCGTCCGGTGCGGGGAATAGACCTCGCAAGACGAAAAAGCAGGCCTTGGCCTGCGCGAATTGGGGTCAATTTACGACCGCATAACAAGGGGCGAGAAGCCCCGGAACATTTGAGGCGCTTGTCGTGAGTAAGTCGAGCAGGACACTCCCGAAAGTGGCGGTATTGATGGGTGGCCCCTCGGCTGAACGCGAGGTGTCTTTGTCCACAGGGCGCGAATGCGCCACCGCGCTGCGGGACGAGGGATATCAGGTTACAGAACTGGACGCGGGTCCGGATCTCGCGGCGCGTTTGCAGGCGGATCGTCCTGACGTGGTGTTCAACGCCCTGCATGGCCGCTGGGGCGAGGATGGCTGCGTGCAGGGGCTGCTGGAATGGCTCGGCATCCCCTATACCCACTCCGGCGTGCTGGCCTCTGCCCTGGCGATGGACAAGCAGCGGGCCAAATCCATCTATCGGGCCGCAGGTCTGCCGGTTGTCGAGAGCGGCATCTATTCCAAGACCGAGGTGATGGCCGGCCATGTGATGGCGCCGCCCTATGTGGTGAAGCCGAATAACGAAGGCTCCAGCGTGGGGGTCTATCTGGTGAATGAAGTCGCCAACGGTCCGCCGCAGCTGTCGCAGGATATGCCCGATCAGGTGATGGTCGAGAGCTTTGCCCCCGGCCGCGAGCTGACCACCACCGTACTGGGCGACAGACCACTGACGGTGACCGATATCCTGACCGACGGCTGGTATGACTATGACGCCAAGTACAAACCCGGTGGCTCGCGTCATGTGCTGCCTGCGGATCTCCCGGAGGAGATCTTTGCGCTCTGTCTCGAATATGCAGTGAAGGCCCATGAGGCGCTGGGGTGCCGGGGCATCAGCCGCACCGATTTTCGCTGGGACGAGACGCGCGGCGCCGAGGGGCTGATCCTGCTGGAGACCAATACCCAGCCCGGAATGACGCCGACGTCGCTGACGCCGGAGCAGGCGGAACATGTGGGTATGACATTCGGGCAGCTCTGCGCCTGGCTGGTTGAGGATGCGACATGCCCTCGCTGATCACGCGGTTTCGCAAACCCCGCGAGGGGCGTTCCGATCCTGCCCCCTCCCGTCTGACCTATCGCATCCAGCGCTGGATGCTGACGCCGGGCATTCGCTTTGGTGTGCGTTTTGGCATTCCCTTCTGTCTGGTCTTTGTGGCCGGCACCGTGTTCATGGCGGATGAGGCGCGACGCGACCGGTTGCAGGTGATGATCAGCGATCTGCGGGCCTCGATCGAGGAGCGCCCCGAATTCATGGTCAATGTGATGGCCATCGACGGGGCGGGGCGCAGCGTGGCCGAAGATATTCGCGAAGTGGTGCCGATTGATTTTCCCATCAGCTCCTTCGATCTGGATCTGGCCCAGATCCGCGATGAAATCACCGGTCTGGATCCGGTGCGGACGGCGGATGTGCGGATCCGCCCGGGTGGGGTGCTTCAGGTCACGGTGGAAGAGCGCAAACCCGCAGTTGTCTGGCGCAGCCGCGAAGGTCTGGCGCTGCTGGATGCCAATGGCGTGCATGTGGCTGAGCTGGGCGCGCGCAATATGCACCCGGATCTGCCGCTGGTGGCCGGGCGCAATGCCGACGACGCCATTGAGGAGGCGCTGCGGCTGTTTGCGGTGGCCAAGCCGCTGGGACCGCGGATGCGTGGGCTGGTGCGGATTGGCGAACGGCGCTGGGATCTGGTGCTGGACCGTGGCCAGCGGATCATGCTGCCGGCCGAAAATCCGGTGCCCGCATTGGAGCGGGTGATTGCCGTCAGCGAAGTGCGCGACCTTCTGGAGCGTGATGTGGCGGTGGTGGATATGCGCCTGGCGGCGCGTCCAACCGTAAGAATGACCGAAAACGCCGTCGAGGACTGGTGGCGGATCCGACAGTTGAACGCAGGCGGGCTATGATATGACCGATCTCTACCAATCCCAAAGAGCCATGCGGCAGATGCGACGTCAGGCGATGCAGCGCGGTGTTGTGGCCATTCTGGATGTGGGCAGTTCCAAGATTGCCTGTCTGGTGCTGCGTTTCGACGGCACCGGGCGGCTGAGCGAGGATAATTCCATTGGGTCCCTGGCGGGGCAGTCGGGGTTCCGGGTGATCGGCGCGGCCACCACGCGCTCGCGCGGGGTGCAGTTCGGCGAGATCACCGCCATGCAGGAAACCGAACGTGCGATCCGCACGGCTGTTCAGGCCGCGCAGAAGATGGCCGAGGTGCGGGTGGATCATGTGATCGCCTGTTTTTCCGGGGCCAATCCGCGATCCTACGGGCTGGATGCGCAGGTGGATCTGGAAGGTCAGGTGGTGACCGAGAATGAAATCGCCCGCGTGCTGGCGGCCTGTGAGGTGCCGGAATATGGCGCCGGACGCGAGGTGCTGCATGCCCAGCCGGTGAACTTTGCGCTGGACAACCGGTCGGGTCTGAATGACCCGCGCGGGCAGATGGGGCAGACGCTGGCGGCGGATATGCACATGCTGACGGTTGATGCGCTGACCGTGCAGAACCTCGTGCGCTGCATCCAGCGCTGTGATCTGGAGCTGGCGGGCATCGCGTCCTCCGCATACGCGTCCGGGTTTGCGGCACTGGTTGAGGATGAGCAGGAGCTGGGGGCGGCCTGTATCGACATGGGCGGCGGCTCGACCTCGATTTCGGTCTTTATGAAGAAACATATGATCTATGCCGATGCGGTGCGTATGGGCGGTGATCACATCACCAGCGATATTTCTATGGGGCTGGGGGTGCCAACGGCCAACGCCGAGCGGATCAAGACCTTTCACGGTGGCGTCCATGCCACCGGCGCCGATGACCGCGAGATGATTGATATCCACGCCGATACCGGCGACTGGGAACATGACCGCCGCACTGTCAGCCGGGCTGAACTGATCGGGATCATGCGGCCGCGCGTCGAAGAGATCCTTGAAGAGGTGCGCGCCCGTCTGGATGCCGCCGGGTTTGACAGCCTGCCAAGCCAGCAGATCGTGCTGACCGGAGGCTCCAGCCAGATTATGGGTCTGGACGGGCTGGCGAGCCGGGTTCTGGGGCAGCAGGTGCGCCTCGGCCGGCCTTTGCGGGTTCACGGCCTGCCGCAGTCGGCAACCGGTCCCGGCTTTGCCTCCGCCGTTGGTCTCAGCCTGTTTGCCGCCCATCCGCAGGATGAGTGGTGGGATTTTGAGATGCCGGTGGACCGCAACGCCAGCGGCACGCTGAAACGGGCGGTAAAATGGTTCCGCGACAACTGGTGAGGCCTCTGTCGGAGTAGGGGGGACAGGCCCGCTCCGCGCCTTCGCAGCGCCGTCTTCATTAATCAAATGTTAACGAAAAACTTTGCTGGCAAAGTGGTTTCGCGGGTGACAGCGAAATCCTGCCGCGTTAATGTTCCGGTAACGATCGCATCATGCGGCGCATGTAGGCCGAGCAGTGGCCACCAGTATCAGTGACGAGATGTGCTTTCGAGGGCTTTGGTTTTCGGAGGCTGCCGTCATGTTGTGGTGTGTTGCTGGGCTTTCCACAGCATTTGCCAAAATCGGCGAAATGTCGCGAAATTAGACAATACTATGTCTATATTTTGTGGAAAATAGCGCTTTTTTGGATGACGCGACTCGTGCTGCGCGGTAGGATTGTCGCAAAGATGGACAGGAATAGGCCCTTGCGGGAGGGCTGATAACACAGGCGGAACGAGCATGACCTTGAACCTTTCGATGCCCGGCCAGGAAGAGCTGAAGCCCCGGATTACCGTGTTTGGCGTCGGCGGGGCAGGCGGCAATGCCGTCAACAACATGATCGACAAACAGCTGGACGGCGTGGATTTTGTCGTCGCCAATACCGACGCGCAGGCGCTGCAGCAAAGCGCCTCCAAAAGCCGCGTCCAGCTGGGCATCAAAGTCACCGAAGGTCTGGGCGCCGGCGCGCGCCCCTCGGTTGGGTCTGCCGCTGCTGAAGAAAGCATTGAACAGATCGTTGATCACCTCGCGGGCGCGCATATGTGCTTTATCACCGCAGGTATGGGCGGCGGCACCGGCACCGGGGCTGCGCCGATCATCGCGCAGGCCGCCCGTGAACTGGGTGTGCTGACCGTTGGTGTTGTCACCAAGCCGTTCCAGTTCGAAGGCAACAAGCGGATGCGTCAGGCCGAGGAGGGTGTCGAAGCCCTGCAAAAGGTCGTCGATACGCTGATCATCATTCCGAACCAGAATCTGTTCCGTCTGGCCAATGAAAAGACCACCTTCACCGAGGCGTTCTCGATGGCGGATGATGTCCTTTATCAGGGTGTCAAAGGCGTGACCGATCTGATGGTGCGTCCGGGTCTCATCAACCTCGACTTTGCGGACGTGCGCGCCGTGATGGACGAGATGGGCAAGGCGATGATGGGCACCGGCGAGGCCGAGGGCGAAGATCGCGCGGTGCAGGCCGCCGAGAAGGCCATCGCGAACCCGCTGCTGGACGAAATCAGCCTCAAGGGCGCGAAGGGTGTTCTGATCAACATCACCGGCGCACATGACCTGACCCTGTTTGAACTGGACGAAGCGGCCAACCGCATTCGCGAAGAGGTCGATCCCAACGCAAACATCATCGTCGGCTCGACCCTCGACACCGCGATGGAAGGCAAGATGCGGGTTTCCGTTGTGGCCACCGGTATTGATGCCGTGGATGTGCACTCCGACATTCCGGTGCCGCGCCGTCCGATGTCGGCACCGCTGAAGCAGACCGTCAGCGTTGAAGACAGCCGCAGCGCCGCGCCGCTGGAGCTGAGCACCCCGGTTGAGCAGCCCGCAGCTGCCGCCGAACCCGTGGCCGCCGCTCAGGAAGAGCCGTCGCTGTTTGCGGAATTCGACGATGGTCAGGCCGCCGCTGAAGGTCACTATGAAGAAGTGCTGGAGGACGCAGGCGAACAGCTGGGCGCCGACGGTCTGCCCGCACCGGCCTATCAGGGCACGCCCGCGCCGGAATTCCAGCCGCAGGCCGAAGTTGCGGCCCATCAGGCCGAGAGCTTTGTGGCACCAAAGGCGCCCGCACCCGGTACCCCGTCGCCAGAGGCGATCGTGCGGCTTCAGGCGGCTGCGCAGCGCGCCCAGCCTCAGCAGCCGATGCAGCAGACACAGATGCAGCAGCGCCCGTCGATCGACACGGTTCAGCCGCGGGCTCCGCAGCAGGTGCAGCAGCAGCCTCAGCAGGTGCAGCAGCCCGCCGCAGCGGGTCACGAACAGCGCCGCTTTGGGCTCAATTCGCTGATCCATCGCATGACCGGCAGCGCCGCTGAAGGCCAGGCCGCTAAGCCGCAGCAACCGGCACGTCAGCAGCCGCCCATGCAGCAGGCCGCCGCACAGCAGGCCCCGATGCACCAGCCCCAGGTTGCGCATCACGGCCAGCAGGCGGCACCCGCAGCGCAGCCGCAGCGGCAGGCGAACCCTGAGCAGGAACGCATCGAAATTCCCGCATTCCTGCGCCGTCAAGCCAACTGAGCTGATCACATATAAGTCAAAAAGGTCGCCATATGGCGACCTTTTTTCGTTTTGAATCAGCGAGTTGGTGCCGGTTGGGCAGGGTTTTGCCGATCTGTTACAGGGATGTTTCATTCCGTTACAAAGATTGAGTTGAGCCTAACGAAGTGACACCTTACCTCTGTTCCGCAACAAGGGCCCAAGTACGGCCCACCCTTACGGAATGAGGCCATCGTGCAGAATACGCTTAAAGCATCAGTGACGTTTGCCGGTGTGGGGCTCCACTCCGGCAAACCCGTTCGCATGATCCTGAAGCCTGCATCGGCTGGCCACGGGATCTGCTTCCGGCGCACTGACATCGCTTTGGGCAACACCATGGTGCCGGCGCTTTGGGACCGGGTCGAGCGGACGCCATTGTGCACGCGGCTGGTCAATGCCTCCGGTGTTTCGGTTTCCACGGTGGAGCATATCATGGCCGCGCTGGCGGGCTGTGGCATCCACAATGTGATGATTGATATCGACGGCCCGGAAGTGCCGATCATGGATGGGTCTTCGGCGCATTTCGTGCGGGGCATCATGCAGACCGGTATTCAGCGCCTTGCGGCGCCGGTCACCGCCTATCAGATCCTGAAGCCGGTGAGTGTCAGCCATGACGGTGCCACCGCCACCCTGTTGCCGAGCAACCGCCTGACCATCGAGTTCCACATCGACTTTGCCGAGACGGCGATTGGCCGTCAGAGCAAGACGCTGGATCTGCGCAATGGTGCCTTTGCGCGTGAGCTTTGCGACAGCCGCACCTTCTGCCGTCGCGTTGACGTCGAAAGCATGCAGGCCAATGGTCTGGCGCTGGGGGGTGTCCCCGGCGAGAACGCGGTTGTGTTCGACGGCCCGCAGGTCGAGAGCGGCGCGGGGCTGCGCCACTCGGATGAGCCGGTGCGCCACAAGATGCTGGACGCGCTTGGTGACCTGTCGCTGGCGGGTGGCCCGGTCTTTGGCCACTATATCGGCGAGCGTGCCGGTCATTCGCTGACCAACACATTGCTGCGGGCGGTCTTTGCGACATCCGGCGCGGTGCGTCAGGTGAGCTGCGATGCGGCGATGGCAGCGCGCCTGCCGGGGCAGGGGCTGGTCTGGGCGGAGATCCCGACCGATGCGCGCCGCGTTGCGTAACTGAATTGAGGCTATCGGGCGGGAACGTCGGCTGGGGGGCCTGACGTTCAACCTGGGTTCCCCCGGACAATCGGGGTGCACCCGGCGCCAACCGGACCGCGGGCTGCAACGACAGCACTCCGGTCTCTCGCGAACTGATGATTGCAGCACAGACGCCGGGCGCAGACTGCACCACAGTTCGATCCAATACAGGCCTATGCGTTGGCGCAGCCCGACCGGGGCAGATTGCGCCGGGGGCACCGGGGGAGATCTTCGAGCCGTCCTTAGGTCGTGACCCTAGAGGGGCGGGGCGGTTCGAAGATCACACCGGCGGCTTCACGGCGCAGCGCGCGGCCTCAGCGTGCCCCAAAGCGGCTTGCCGGGACTTGTCCAGATCCCGTTTGGTTCGGATCCTTGCAGCGCTCACCTCATATTGACCAATGTTTTCGGATGCGGCGAACCCCGGCGCGGCATGGGGTATCGGCTGGCGTGGGCCATGTTGTGGCGGGCCGGGGCTGCTTCGCACTCTTGACCCCGCCGCGCTTTCTCTGCCAAGTGGGCGGGAAATCGGTTAAAGACGTTTTGCGCGTCAATTGAATGTGCTAGACCGGGCAGAACCGGGGTTCACACCCGTAAGTAAATGACGGTGAGGTTAGGCGAACATGATGGGCATGGGGGCGGCAGCCAAAACCATCGGCGCGGTTCTACTCGTAGCTGCGCTTTCGGGATGTGGCGGAGACGGGGGCGCGGCCAAGAGTTCGCAGCCACTTGACGGGTTCACCCCGGAGCAGATCTACGAGCGCGGCGAATTCGAGATGGAGCGCAACCGGACCGAGGATGCGGCCTTTTACTTCTCCGAGATCGAACGTCTTTACCCCTATTCCTCCTGGGCGAAACAGGCCCTGATCATGCAGGCCTATGCCTATCATCTGGGGCGTGACTACGAGGACAGCCGCGCTGCCGCACAGCGCTATATCGACTTCTACCCGACCGAAGAAGACGCCGCTTATGCGCAGTATCTGCTGGCGCTGAGCTACTATGATCAGATCGACGAAGTGGGCCGCGATCAGGGCCTGACCTTTCAGGCGCTGCAATCGCTGCGCACCGTGATCGAGGTCTACCCGGACAGCGAATATGCCAGCTCGGCAATCCTGAAGTTCGACCTTGCCTTTGACCATCTGGCGGGCAAGGAGATGGAGATCGGCCGCTACTATCTGCGCAAGGGGCATTATACCTCGGCGGTGAACCGGTTCCGCGTTGTGGTCGAGGATTTCCAGACCACAACCCATACCGCAGAGGCGCTGCACCGTCTGGTCGAGGCCTATCTGTCGCTGGGGCTGGTGAATGAGGCGCAGACCGCCGGTGCCATTCTGGGCCATAACTATCAATCGACCGAATGGTATGAGGACAGCTTTAAGCTGCTGACAGACAACGGGCTGAAAATGCGCGATGTTGGCAACAACTGGCTGAGCCAGATCTACCGTCAGTCCATCAAGGGGGAGTGGCTGTAATTGCCACTTCCGCAATTGGGGCCGGGCCATGCTGCGCGCGCTTGATATTCGCGATATCCTGATCATCGACCATCTTGAGCTGAATTTTCAGCCGGGTCTCAACGTGCTGACCGGGGAGACCGGGGCCGGCAAGTCGATCCTGCTGGATTCGCTTGGTTTTGTGCTGGGCTGGCGGGGCCGGGCCGAACTGGTGCGCCAGGGCGCCAAACAGGGGGAGGTGCTGGCCGAGTTCGAGCTGTCGCCCGACCATCCGGCCCATGCGGTGCTGGCTGAGGCGGGGCTGCCCGGAGGCGATACGCTGCTGTTGCGCCGGGTGAACACCGCCGAGGGACGCAAGACCGCCTGGGTCAATGACCGGCGCTGTTCGGGCGAGGTACTGCGGGCGCTGTCGGACACGCTGCTGGAATTGCATGGCCAGCATGATGACCGGGGCCTGCTGAACCCGCGCGGCCACCGCGCCATGCTGGATGAGTTTGCCGGTCTTGGCGATCTTCTGCGGACCGTCCGCGATCGCTGGGCCGCTGCCAGCCGCGCCCGAAAGAGCGTTGCCGAAACCCGCGCCGCGCTGGAGGCCATCCGCGCCGAAGAGGATTTCCTGCGCCATGCGGTGGCGGAGCTGGACGCGCTTGACCCGCAGCCCGGCGAGGATGCTGCACTGGATCAGCGCCGCCGCGAGATGCAGTCCGCCGAGCGGATCCGTGGCGATATCCAGCGCGCCCAGAGCATCCTGACCGATGGTGCCGAGACGGCACTGGGGGATGCGCAGCGCTGGCTGGAAGGGGTCTCTGCGCAGGCAGACTCGGCGCTGGATGCGCCGATTGCGGCGCTGTTGCGGGCGATGATCGAACTGGGTGAGGCGCAGGATGGCGTTGCCCGTGTGCTCGACGGGCTGGAGTTCAATCCCGGTGAGCTGGAAGAGAGCGAGGAGCGGCTGTTTGCCATCCGCGCGCTGGCCCGCAAACATGATGTGCTGCCTGATGATCTGGGCGGCTATGCTGAAACCCTGCGCGAGAAACTGGCGGCGGTGGACGCCGGGGATCAGGATCTCGCCGATCAGGAGGCCGCACTGGCCGAGGCCGAGGCGGCCTATACGGGGGCGGCGGCGCAGCTCTCGGCGGCGCGGCGGGAGACGGCGGCGGCACTGGATGCGGCGGTGATGGCTGAGCTGGCCCCGCTCAAGATGGAACGCGCGGTGTTTGAAACACGGCTGACCGAGGCCGAGCCGGGACCGGAGGGCAAGGACGCGGTTGCCTTTACCGTGGCCACAAACCCCGGCGCGCCGGCGGGGCCGCTGAACAAGATCGCCTCGGGCGGTGAGCTGAGCCGCTTTTTGCTGGCGCTGAAGGTCTGCCTGCGCGGCGAGACCGGCAATCAGACGATGATCTTTGACGAGATCGACCGCGGCGTGGGCGGCGCGACGGCGGATGCCGTGGGGCGGCGGCTGAAGGCGCTGGCAGATGGCGGGCAGGTGCTGGTTGTGACCCATTCGCCGCAGGTGGCGGCCCAGGGCGCGCATCATTGGCGGGTGCAGAAGCAGGTTGTCGACGGGCAGACGCTGTCGCAGGTGGTGCCGCTGGATGAGGACGAACGGGTCGATGAGCTGGCGCGTATGGTTTCAGGTGATACAATCACCTCGGAGGCCCGCGCCGCCGCCAGGGCGCTGCTGGTGGGCTGAGCTAAAACTGTTGCCCGGATCGTTCTAAGCTGTTGAGTTTTCACGATGGCTTAACCAACCTGCCGATAGTTTGCCGCGTAAACAGACAAGAACGACACCGGGACAATCGGGTTCATGCCACAGACCATACGCTCCGCCATTTCCGCCCAGCTGGCTCAGGGGGTTGCTGGCGTGCGGGATGTCTGGCGGGTGCTGCGCCACCGGGGGCCGAGCCAGTTTCAATTCTGGTTTATCGCCTTGCTGATCGGGATCGCTGCCGGGTTTGCGGCGCTGTTCTTCCGCAAGGGGATCACCGCCTTTCAGGCCTGGGTCTATGGCGCGGAGGATGTGAATTTCCTGCATAGTTTCGCACAGGACATGCCCTGGTACTGGCTGATGATCATTCCGACCCTTGGCGGGCTGGTGGTGGGGCTGATCCTGCACCGGTTTACGCCGGATGCCCGGGTGCGATCCGTTGCCGATGTGATCGAGGGGGCCGCGCTTGGCGATGGACGGGTGGAAATTCGCGCCGGTCTGGCGTCTGCCTGTGCCTCTCTGATCACGCTCAGTACCGGCGGATCAACCGGTCGCGAGGGGCCGGTGGTGCATATGGCGGGGGTGATCTCGACCTGGGTCAGCAATCGTATTCAGGCCGATGGCATCACCGGGCGCGATCTTCTGGGCTGTGCGGTGGCGGCGGCGGTCTCTGCCAGCTTCAATGCGCCTATTGCCGGGGCGCTCTTTGCGCTGGAGGTGGTGCTGCGGCATTTCGCGGTCCATGCCTTTGCGCCCATTGTCATCGCCTCGGTGGCCGGAACCGTGATCAACCGGCTGGAATATGGCGATGTGACGGAGTTCGACCTGATCACGCCGGGGGCGCTGCAATTCTACGTCGAGCTGCCGGCCTTTCTGATGCTTGGGCTGATCTGCGGGATCGTGGCGGTGGTGCTGATGCGGTCGATCTTCTTTGCCGAGGAAATCGGCAATGCGGTGCAGACAAAGCTGGGTCTGCCGCGATGGCTGCGTCCGGCGGCCTCTGGCCTGCTGCTGGGCGGGCTTGCGGTCTGGTTTCCCCATATCATTGGCGTTGGCTATGAAACCACGGTTCTGGCCCTCACGGGCGCGCTGGTGCTGCATCAGACCATTCTCTTTGCCATGGTCAAAACCGCGGCCGTGGCGATCACCATGGGCGGGCGCATGGGGGGCGGGGTGTTCTCGCCGTCGCTGATGGTCGGGGCGCTGACCGGGCTCGCCTTCGGGCTGATTGCGACCGCTGTGCTGCCGGATGTGTCGGGGACGCATACGCTCTATGCCTTTGCCGGGATGGGCGCCGTGGCGGCGGCGGTGCTTGGCGCGCCGATTTCCACGACGCTGATCGTGTTCGAACTGACCGGCGACTGGCAGATCGGCCTGGCGGTGATGGTGGCGGTGTCGATGTCGACGGCGCTGGCGTCGCGGATTGTCGACCGGTCGTTCTTTCTCACCCAGCTAGAGCGGCGCAATATTCATTGCGCGGCGGGGCCACAGGCCTATCTGCTGTCGATGCTGCGCGCCGGAGCGGTGATGCGGCCCCTGGGCGATCCGCGCTGCGCCAGCGCGGAGGACTGCGCCGCGCTGATTGACCAGGGGCTGTCGGTCCGCGCCTCTGCCTCGCTGGAGGCGGCGATGCCGATCTTCGACCGGGCCGATCTCAGCTATCTGCCGGTACTGGCGGAAGGGGAGGGCGGCGATAATCCGCCGAATCTCATCGGGGCCCTTTACCACATTGATTCGCTGAAAGCCTACACCCGTGCGCTGGCTGCGGCGGCTGCGGAGGAGCATAGTTGAGGATTGAAAACTACGGCGGCTCATCGTCAATTTGCGACATTTCCCATAAAGCCGTCGCTTAAAGACAAGTTTACCCGCAAAAGACGATCCCAAATATGTGATATTTCTGAAACGGGTGTTCGCTTTTTTCCAGAAGAAATTTTAACCTTTATCGGCCCAGCGGCTTAAATATGGTTAACATAAGGATAATGGTGATCATTCTTCGGAAGTGAAAACATGCAACACAAAACAATCAGCCCGACAGAGGCTGAAACAGTGGCGAAGGCAGTAGAGCAGGAAAATGAGCGGGCGTCTTATGAGGCCCTGATCGACTATGTCGTTCAAAGCGCACGGGATGCACAGATGTTCTGTACCGGTGAGGCCGTCGAGGCCGCGCGTCAGCATCTTTGTCAGACCATCCTGAACTAGGGGGGCATGCGACATCCGTCGCGCCTATTTGTTTCTTCGTCGGTATCTTATTTGGTCCTGGGGCAGGGTTCCGGGCGGGCTCTCTTTGGCCTGCAAAAACGGTAGTGAAATAACGATCAATATGATCGTTATACGTGCATCTTTCTAATTTCTGTGTCGGGAGAATATGTGAAGTCCGAATTCTCCGACCGCGTCATTGGCCGTTTTTCGGATCCGTTTGCGACCCATCAGATGGCGTTTTCCGACAATCGTGCGCCGCTGCGCCGGGGCCTGCGGGCGGTAGGTTGCCCGGTTCCCAGCGCGGTTTCCTGATGAGCGAAAGGCTGCTTATCCACGAAAAAGGCGCCCCGAGACGGGGCGCCCTGACTGCATAAGAGCGTGTTTTTGCCGATCGAGCCGGGCCTAGATCCGCTCCACTTTCACGGTGTCACCGGTGACGAAGGCAAGGTGGTCCTTGATCTGCGCTACGGCCTCATTGGGGGTTTCGTAGCTCCAGACCGCGTTTTCGGTCACGGATGATTTGTTCACAATCGAGAAGTAGCTGGCATCGCCCTTGGCCGGGCAGTGGGTGGTCTTGTCGCTGCGGTCAAGGAAGGCTGTCGCGATGTCGCCGCGGGGAAAATAGATGACGGGCGCCAGATCGCCCTCGCTCAGCTCAAGCGCGTTGCTGCTCTCGCCCAGCACGGCACCACCGGAGCGCACCACCCAGGTGCCTTCTGCTTTGCGAATATGGATCTTTGTCATGGCCTTTTCCTTCACGTCGTTCGTCACGGATCAATGTCGTCTTCAGATGTAACACTGCGGTATCACAGCGGCGCCGTTGCGGCATCCAGCCAGCTTTGTGCCGGGTCTGTTACGTTGGGTCCTATCTTGGCGGCTACATCCGCATGATAGGCGTTCAGCCAGTCCCGCTCTGCCGTGGTGAGCAGGTCCACCACGATCAGGCGGCGGTCCAGCGGGGCGTAGGTCAGGGTGCGCCAGCACAGCATTTCGCGTTCGGCGTCGGCGCTGTCCAGCTCAGGCGCCGGTTCTACCACCAACAGGTTCTCAATGCGAATACCAAAAGCGCCTTCGCGGTAATATCCCGGTTCATTGGAGAGGATCATGCCGGGTTCCAGCGGTACGGTGCCGGCACGGCTGAGCCGCTGGGGGCCTTCATGTACGCTGAGGAAGGCGCCGACCCCGTGGCCAAGCCCGTGGTTGAAGTCCTGCCCGGCCAGCCAGAGCGGCATTCGTCCCACCGCCTCGATGTCGCGACCGGCAAGCCCCTTGGGCCAGCGCAGGCGGGACATGGCGATCATGCCCTGCAGAACGCGGGTATAGGCCTCGCGGGCTTCCTGCGGTGGGGTGCCGATGGCGAGGGTGCGGGTGATGTCGGTGGTGCCGTCCAGATATTGCCCGCCGCTGTCCAGCACCAGCAGATGCCCGTCCAGCAGCGCGGCATTGCTGTCCTCGCTGACCCGGTAGTGGATGATGGCGCCATTGGGGCCGGTGCCCGAAATGGTTTCAAAGCTGATGTCGCGCAGCTTCGGATCCTTGCGGCGGGTGGCTTCGAGATGTTTGACCACGTCGATTTCGGTGATGCTGCCGGGGGGCTGGGCGTCCAGCCAGGCGAGGGTTTCCACCACGGCGGCACCATCGCGCAGATGAGCGGCGGCGCTGCCTGCGATCTCGGCGGCGCATTTGCGGGCCTTGGGCAGGGCGCAGGGGTCACCGGCCGCAACCAGCGCATCGCCGAGCTGATCGGCGACGATCCGGGGCAGGGTCGTCAGATCGACGGTGACGGAGGCATCTTTGGCCTGTGCCAGCTCAGCCACGGCTGATAGGAAGGTCTGCGGCGCATGAACGGCCACATCCGCGCCGAGGTGATCCCTGACACCCGTCAGCTTCTCTTCCGCCATGAACAGATCGACCCGCGCGTCGGCGTGCAGGATGGCAAACCCGTGGGCGACCGGGTTGTGGGCGATATCGCTGCCGCGGATGTTCAGGAGCCACATGATGCTATCTGGCAGGGTGATCACGGCGGCGCTATGTCCGGCGTCGCGCAGCTCTTGGGCCAGAGAGGCGGTCTTTTCGGAGGCGGATGTACCTGCATAGCTGAGCGGATGGGCGATGACGGGCTGCACCGGCGGGGTGGGCTGATCCTGCCAGATGCGATCCACCAGATTGTCGACCGGCACGAATTCAAACCCGTGCAGATCGAGCCCCTGCATCTGGCTGGCCGAATGCAGCCAGGGGTCATAGCCGATGCGCCCCCCGGTCGGCAGCTGCTCCTTCAGCCAATCGGCCAGCTGCACCTCGGGCCAGTGCACCGGGGTAAAGACCTCCGCGACCTGCTGTTTTACCTGCGTGCGGTAACGCCCGTCGATAAACACCCCGGCCACATCACGCAGCACGGCACAGAAGCCCGCAGAGCCGGTAAATCCGGTGAGCCAGGCCAGACGTTCGTCGCCGGGGGCGACATATTCGCCCTGATGGGCATCGCTGCGCGGCACCAGAAAGCCGTCGAGCCCCTCGCGCTGCAATTCAGTGCGCAAAGCCTCGAGGCGGGGCGGGCCCTGTTCCGGGCGGGCTGTCACGTCGAAGGTCTGGAACATCGGCTCCCTCCATCTGTTTCGGGTGGTCCGCGACGGTTGGTCAGGGCGCAGCGGCCGGCCCTTCTGGGCGGGTGTTGCGCAACGTCGGCAGGAACAAGGAAATGGCTCGGCAGTCACGGCGCGCTCTGTCGCGAACACTTGTTCCAAATCCGGCGACGTCCCGCAACCCCTGTAACACAAAGCCCCGCACCGAAGCGGCGCGGGGCTTTGATTCAGAGCGGCGTGGCTGGCGTGCTCAGCTCGCGCGTTTGATGCCCATCACCCGGGCGCGGGCGCGCGGGTCACTGTCAAAGAGAGCGGCCAGCTGCTCGGTCATGGCGCCTGCCAGCTGTTCAACATCGGTGATGGTCACGGCGCGATCGTAATAGCGGGTGACGTCATGGCCGATGCCGATGGCCAGCAGTTCGACCTGTTTGCGCCGCTCCACCATCGCGATCACATCACGCAGGTGTTTTTCCAGATAGTTGGCCGGGTTCACCGACAGCGTGCTGTCATCCACCGGCGCGCCATCGGAGATCACCATTAGGATCTTGCGGGCTTCCTGACGGGCGACCATGCGGCGGTGCGCCCATTCCAGCGCCTCGCCGTCGATATTCTCCTTCAGCAGGCCCTCTTTCATCATCAGGCCAAGATTGTCGCGGGTCCGGCGCATCGGCGCATCGGCGGCTTTGTAGATGATGTGGCGCAGGTCGTTCAGACGGCCGGGGAGCTGTGGGCGACCGTCATTGAGCCAGGCCTCACGCGCGAGCCCGCCTTTCCACGCGCGGGTGGTAAAGCCGAGGATTTCGACCTTCACGTTGCAGCGCTCCAGAGTGCGGGCCAGAACGTCGGCGCAGATCGCGGCGATGGAGATTGGCCGACCGCGCATGGAACCGGAGTTGTCCAAGAGGAGCGTCACCACGGTGTCGCGGAATTCGGTGTCTTTCTCCCGTTTGAACGACAGCGGCGTGGTGGGGTTGGCCACCACGCGGGCCAGACGGCCGGCGTCCAGAATGCCCTCTTCGAGGTCGAACTCCCACGAGCGGTTCTGCTGCGCCTGAAGGCGGCGCTGCAATTTGTTGGCAAGCCGCGAGACGGCCCCTTTCAGCGGTTCCAGCTGCTGGTCCAGATAGGCGCGCAGCCGTTCCAGCTCCGCTGGTTCGGCGAGATCCTCGGCGGCGATTTCCTCGTCATGGGCATCATCGAAGACCTTATAGTCGGGATCGGCCTCCGACACGGCGGGCGGCGGTGGCGGGTCCAGCGGAGCCTCGCCATCGGGCATTTCGGTATCTTCAGCCAGCTCTTCATCGGCCATCTCGTCCATCGAGACCTGCGCCTGGCTTTCGTCCTGCTGCTGCTCCTGGGCCTGTTCGGGGTTGGCGTCGGCCTCTTCCTCTTCGGAGTCGTCCTGACCGCTGCTGTCGGGGTCCTGCTGCTCCTCGGCGTCGTCTTCGGCGTCGCTGTCCTGTTCGTCGTCGAGCTGATCCGGGTCGTCGCCCAGCTGGTCGCCATAGCCCAGATCGGTGATCACCTGCCGCGCGAATTTGGCGAATGCGGCCTGATCCTCGATGGTGTCACCGAGATTGGCCAGCGTGTCGCCGGCCTGCTGCTCAATGAAACCGCGCCACAGTTCCATGACGTTGGCCGCCGCATCGGGCATCGGGCGGCCGGTCGCCAGATGGCGGATCAGATAGCCGGCGGATACCGCCAGCGGCGCCTCGGTTGCGGATTTGATCTGGTCGTAACCCTTGCGCAGGGCTTCGTTCTGGATCTTCACGTCGATATTGGAGGCGGTGCCGGGCATGTGCCGCGCGCCCATCGCCTCGCAGCGGGCGGATTCCAGCGCCTCGTAGAGATCAAGCGCCATGTCGCCGGGCGGGGCATAGCGGGCATGGGTGGCGGGGTCGTGGAATTTGTGGCGCAATGCCAGCGCATCGGCGGTGCCACGGGCCAGCAGCACCTCTTCGCGGGTCATCCGTCGGGAGACCTGAGGCAGCCGCATATTGTCGCCGGACAGACCGGCAGGGTCGACCGAGTAGGAGACGTTCAGCTCGGAATCATTGGCCATGACCTTGGTGGCTTCGGCCAGCGCCTTCTTGAACGGATCGGCGGGGTTGTCGTTGGGCTTTTTCATGGTCGCACCTAGTCCCTTGTGAGCATCCCCCCTCGTGTCGGAAAAGTCCAGTGGCACTGCTGCGGATAGGGCAGCGCCGGTCCCGGCGGGGTGAGAGGCGAAGCGCCCGCCCGTTTTGCCGGAGGCAAACCTTCGGTCTGGCGGGGGCAGTTCGGGCGCTGCCCGGCCTTGCGGCCGGGCGGCACATTGCTGTTAGCCCAGCGAAACGCTTGCAGCGCTTTCCGGCAGCTCTTCGTCAAAGCAGCGCTGGTAGAACTCGGCGACGGTCTGGCGCTCCAGCTCGTCGCATTTGTTCAGGAACGACAGGCGGAAGGCATAGCCCACGTCGCGGAAAATCTCGGCGTTCTGGGCCCAGTTGATCACCGTCCGCGGCGACATCACGGTGGAGAGATCGCCGTTCATGAAGGCGGTGCGGGTGAGATCGGCGACGGTGACCATCTGGCTGATGGTCTTGCGGCCCTTCTCGGTGTTGTAATGCGGCGCCTTGGACAGGACGATGGCGCTTTCGGCGTCGTGGCTGAGGTAGTTCAGCGTGGCCACCAGCGACCAGCGGTCCATCTGGGCCTGGTTGATCTGCTGGGTGCCGTGATAGAGGCCAGTGGTATCGCCCAGACCAACGGTGTTGGCGGTGGCAAACAGGCGGAAGAACGGGTTCGGGGTGATGATCTCGTTCTGATCGAGGAGCGTCAGCTTGCCGTCATGCTCCAGAACGCGCTGGATCACGAACATCACGTCCGCGCGGCCCGCGTCATATTCGTCGAACACGATGGCAACCGGGTTGCGCAGCGCCCAGGGCAGGATGCCTTCGTGGAATTCAGTGACCTGCTTGCCGTCGCGCAGCTTGATCGCGTCCTTGCCAATGAGGTCGATCCGGGAGATGTGGCTGTCGAGGTTCACCCGGACGGAGGGCCAGTTCAGGCGCGCGGCGACCTGTTCGATATGGGTCGATTTACCGGTGCCGTGGTAGCCCTGGATCATCACGCGGCGATTGTGGCTGAAGCCTGCCAGAATGGCCAATGTGGTCTCGGGATCGAATTTATAGGTCGGATCCAGAGCCGGAACCCGGTTGGAGCCGTCGGCGAAGCCCTTGACGGTCATATCCGTATCAATTCCGAACACATCGCGCACCGAAAGGGTTTCGGTGGGTTTCGCGTTCATATCCAGCATACCGTCGGTCATCGCAATCGATCCTTATCCTCATCCGCGCAGCGTCCGTCGGCTGGCGGCAATCCGGTGGATTGGTGCCTGATCTTGTCTGCAATCGCAAGGGGCCAAGGCCGGGTTTGACCAGCTGTCGTGACGTTTGGTCTCAATCTGGCGCTAAGGCCGCGCCTGGCCGGACCAGTTGCGCGCGTGTCGGGGGGGCATTCCGGCCCGCGCCCCTGTGTTCTGCCGGTGGCAGGGTGTGGCGGCAAACGCATAGCGGGGTTGCGTCTGCTGGTGGCTTCTGGTGCCGGATGAGCCAAATGAACCCTGTACAAAAGGGGGCAAAGCCGATATCAGCGCGCACTTGGATGATGCCATCCGCGTTCCTGCGCAGTCGGGGACATTCCCGATATTCGGCGTGCCCTTTGGCGGCGCGCCCCGCAGCAAGCGAAATGAAATCTTGAAAACAGCACTCGAACAAGCGCTTCAGGCGCGCGGCTACGAGCATTTGACACCCGTTCAACAGGCCGTCACCGCGCCCGAGCTGGATCAGTCCGACCTTCTGGTGTCGGCACAGACCGGTTCCGGCAAAACCGTAGGCTTCGGCCTGGCGATGGCCCCTACATTGCTGGGTGAGGCCGAGAAACTGGACCGGGCCGAACTGCCGCTGGCGCTGGTCATCGCGCCGACGCGCGAACTGGCGTTGCAGGTGAAACGCGAACTGGGCTGGCTCTATGCCGAGGCCGGTGCGCAGGTCGTCTCCACCGTGGGCGGTATGGACATGCGCGACGAACGCCGCGCGCTGGAGCGTGGCGCGCATATCGTCGTGGCCACCCCCGGTCGTCTGCGCGATCACATCATGCGCGGCTCGATCAACCTGTCGCAGGTACGCGCCGTGGTGCTGGACGAAGCTGACGAGATGCTGGATCTGGGCTTCCGCGAGGATCTGGAGTTCATTCTGGGCGAATCCCCGGAAGACCGCCGCACCCTGATGTTCTCGGCAACTGTGCCGACTGGTATCGCGCGTCTGGCGGAGACCTATCTCAAGGATCACCAGCGGATCAAAACCGTGGCTGAAGCCTCGCAGCACGCGGATATCGAATACCAGATGCTGGCTGTGGCGCAGCGCGACGTCGAAAACGCCGTTATCAACGTGCTGCGCTTCCACGAGTCGCCCAATGCGATCGTGTTCTGCAACACCCGTGCGGTGGTGAACCGGATGACCACGCGGCTGAGCAATCGCGGATTTTCCGTGGTTGCCCTGTCGGGCGAGCTGTCCCAGGCGGAGCGGAGCAACGCGTTGCAATCCCTGCGCGACGGGCGGGCGCGGGTTTGCGTGGCCACCGATGTGGCGGCGCGCGGGATTGACCTGCCGAAGCTGGATCTGGTGATTCATGCGGATCTGCCGTCCAGCCACGAAACCCTGTTGCACCGCTCGGGCCGTACCGGCCGTGCCGGGCGCCAGGGTGTGTCCGCGCTGATTGTACCGCCAAAAGCCAAGGGCAAGGCCCTGCGCCTGCTGCGTGCCGCCAAGATCACCGCAGAAACCAGCCCGGCCCCCAGTGCCGATGATGTGCGCGCCCGCGACTTTGAACGTCTCTTGGGTGACAAGGCCTGGAGCGAGCCGGTCAGCGAAAATGAGACCGCCCCGGTGGCGGAACTGGTCGAGCGTTTCTCTCCCGAGCAGCTGGCCGCCGCCTATCTGCGCCTGTTCCACGACCGCCACAGCGCGCCGGAAGAGCTGAGCGATCCGCAGATGGACAAGCGCGAGCGGGAAGAGCGGGCGCCCTTTGGCCCCTCCGTCTGGTTTGCGGTCAGTGGTGGTCGCAAGGCCGGTGCAGAGCCGCGCCGCCTGCTGCCGATGCTGTGCAATGCCGGCAATCTGACCAAAGACGACATCGGCGCGATCCGCATTCAGTTCGACCAGAGCTATGTCGAGGTGCGCGAAAGCAGTGCCGATGCGTTCTGGGGTGCGGTCAAACATGGTGAGCTGGAAGAGGGCGCCACGGTAACGCGTCTGGACAAGGCGCCAGATCTGCCGAAATCGCCGCGCCCGCAGAACCGGGACCGCGATGGTTTCCGCGATGACAAACGTGGCCCCCGTGGCCAGGATCGTGGTGAGCGCAAGCCCTACGGCGACAAACCCAGCTATGACAAGCCGCGCGGTGACAAACCCCGGGGCGACAAGCCTGCCTATGGTGACAAGCCTGCCTATGGTGACAAGCCACGGAGCAGCAAGCCCTATGGCGACAAACCCCGTGGCGACAAGCCCAGCTATGGCGACAAGCCGCGCTTTGAGAAACCAAAGCGCACGGGCGAAGGCGGCAAGGCCACGGTGACTGCGCGCGGCCCGTCGGATCGTGCCGCCAGCCCCTCAAAACCCGCCAAGCCGGCGGTTCCGGGCAAGCCCAAGGGCGATTGGTCCAATCCGGGGAAATCGGGCCGCAAGGGCGCACCGCCACCAAAGGGCAAGCCGACCAGCAAGAAGAACAAGGCCCGGGCAGCAGTTGCCAAAACAGGCGGAGCGGCGCGGCCGCAGCGCAAGGGCAGCTAACATCCGAGCCTGTCAGCAAGACAGAAAGCCACGGCACCGATCTGCCGTGGCTTTTTCATTTAGGGACAAATCTCTGCCCCGCGCCGGTCCGTAGCTGTCCAGTGGCGGGCGTCGGAATGCTGCAAGCTTCTGGCGTTGCAAAGCCCAGAGGTTGCACAAAGAAAAAGCGCCGCTTGCGCGACGCTCTGGTTTTCTGTCTGGCTGGTTCGGGGCGCAACTACCGCTTATTTGAAGCTGCGGCTGTCCTTGATCTGGTCCCAGGCCCAGACCACCTCTTGCAGCTGTTCTTCCTGGCTGCGGTCGCCACCGTTCATGTCGGGGTGCAGCACCTTGATCAGCTTCTTATAGGCTTTGCGGATGTCTGCCTTGCTCCAGTCGTCCTTGGCCTCAAGCACTTCCAGCGCGCGGCGTTCGGTCGGGGGCAGGCGGCGCCCGGCCTGGGCTGAGCGACCCGGATTCCGGGTGGCGTTCTGGCCCAGCACCTGATGCGGATCCTCGATGCCCAGCCGCGCCCAGGCGCGCGCCTCGGGGTCACCCATCGGTTTGGTCTGGCGTTCCCAGACTTTGTCCTTGGATTGCTGGGCGTTCAATTCGGCCTCGGTGGTGCCTTCAAAGAAGTTCCACTTGGTATTGTATTCGCGCACGTGCTCCTGGCAGAACCAGTAGTAATCATCCAGCACATCCGGTGCCTTGGGCGCGCGGAATTTGCCGGGTTCATCGCAGCCATCCTTGTCGCAGATGCGCTGCGAGGTCTCGGACGCGCCGGTGGCGGCCCGCCGGCCGCGGGGGTTCTTTTTCTTCGCTGACCGGATGGACATATCGAAACCAAAGGGATCTGACTTGGTCATGGGGCGCACCTTCTAGACGCAACTGTTCGACTCGGAGGCAGCAGTTTAGTCTAAGGGGCGGCAGATTGAAGGGGGCTGGGAAAATTAATACGGGGATTTTTATGCAGGACACGCCAGAATGAGCATCCGTGAAGAGATCGAGACGCGTCTGCGCGACGCATTTGCACCACGCGCATTGCGGGTTGAGGATGAGAGCGACCAGCACGTCGGCCACGCCGGTCACGACGGGCGTGGCGAAAGCCATTTCAACGTATATATCCGGGCCGATGGCTTTGCCGAGATGTCCCGCGTGGCGCAGCATCGCGCCGTGCATAAGGCGCTGGGCGATATCGTGCCGCGCATCCACGCGCTGGCGCTGGATATCGGGGTCTAGCGGCCAAAGTCAGGCAAAGCCCCGCCGATGTGCCACAATGGCAACGCTGGCGGGGAATTGCATCCGGGGGCTGGTCAGCTGTTTGCCGGATCCTCGGAGGATTTTTCCGATCTGGTCAGTTTTGGTTCTGCTTTTGGCGCGGGTTTGGCGGCGCCATCTTTCGGGGTGGCGGCAAGGCTGGCGCGGGCTTTCAGGGCGGCGGTCAGGCCGGACACCGGGCTCAGCTCCTCGACGCCGTCATCGGCGACCATAGAGCGGGCGCCCCGGCCCGGAACGGCAATGGCGCCTGCCGGGGCCTCTGGGTCGCCGGCGATGGCGATGGGTGGCGCGACAGCGCTGGTGGTGGCCGGGCCAAGCGTCGGGACTGCTGGTGTCTCCTCCGCGGGGGGCGCCGCGGCAGCTGCCGCTGTGCTGTGATCCGCCGCTTGGGCGGGGGGCTGCGCTGCGAGCTGCGCGGTGATCTGGGCGGCCAGCTGAGCCACGGCCTGAGCCTGCAACTGCTCGGCGGCGGCTGGCAGCGCACGGCGGAAGATCAGCACGTTGCGCCAGTTCGTCGTCGAGCCGGTCAGCCCGCTGCGCTCTTCGGATGGCAGCAGCTCCGCGCGCTGATATTCCCAGCCCTCTGCCGCCATGTCGTTCAGCAGGATATCAATGGAATTGGCAAAGCGGGCTTCGGCGGTTTTGACGCCCTTGGCCTTGGTGCCCTTGGCGGGGGCGGGGACAACTTTGTATTCAAAAGCTTGCATAAACGTCTCCTGTGTCGGCGGCAGGTTTAGCGCAAGCGTGCGGGGGGTCAAGCGTCCGCGTTCCCCATGGGCGGGGACCTGTCGGGCGGCAGTATACCCCAATTGCCGCTGCGGCTTCCAGATCATCGCGTTCGGGTTGGGGGGTGGCAGCGCCTTTCACACGACAAAGGGCGCCACCGGGGCGCCCTTGCGTGGTTCTTATCTGAGGGCGTTGCGTGCCCGGTGGCCGGATCAGCCGCCCAGCTTCTGCGCCACCAGCTTGTTCACGGCGGCCGGATTCGCCTTTCCGCCGGTGGCCTTCATCACCTGGCCGACAAACCAGCCTGCCAGTTTCGGGTTCACCTTGGCCTTCTCCACCTGCGCGGGGTTGGCGGCGATGATCTCGTCCAGCGCGGCTTCGATGGCGCCGGTATCTGTCACCTGCTTCATGCCGCGCTCTTCGACGATCTGAGCGGGGTCGCCGCCTTCGGTATAGACGATCTCAAAGAGGTCCTTGGCGATCTTGCCGGAGATCGCGTCGGAGGCGATCAGGTCGATGATGCCGCCCAGCTGGGCAGGTGAGACCGGGGAGTCGGTGATCGTGTGGTCTTCTTTCTTCAGGCGGCCGAACAGCTCGTTGATGACCCAGTTCGCAGCCAGCTTGCCGCTGCGGCCCTTGGCGGTTTCCTCGAAGAAGGCCGCCGATTCCACATCCGCGGTCAGTACCGAGGCGTCATAGTCGCTGAGGCCGAAGTCTTTGATGAAACGTGCCTTTTTCTCGTCCGGCAGCTCCGGCAGGCTGGCGGCGATATCATCGACCCAGGCCTGTTCGATTTCCAGCGGCAAGAGGTCGGGATCGGGGAAATAGCGGTAGTCATGCGCCTCTTCCTTGGAGCGCATGGAGCGGGTTTCGCCCTTGTCCGGATCGTACAGGCGGGTTTCCTGCATGATCTCGCCACCTGCCTCGATGATGGCGATCTGGCGGCGGGCTTCGACCTCGATCGCCTGCTGGATGAAGCGCATCGAGTTCATGTTCTTGATTTCGCAGCGGGTGCCGAGGTGGGAGAAGTCCTGGGTTTCCTGATACTTCTCGTACTGGCCCGGCAGGCAGACGGAGACGTTCACGTCGGCGCGCAGGTTGCCGTTCTGCATATTGCCGTCGCAGGTGCCGAGATACTGCATGATCTGGCGCAGCTTGGCGATATAGGCGGCGGCTTCTTCCGGGCCGCGGATGTCGGGGCGCGAGACGATCTCCATCAGGCAGACGCCGGTCCGGTTCAGGTCGACAAAGGACATGTTGGGATCCATGTCGTGGATCGACTTGCCCGCGTCCTGCTCCATGTGGATCCGCTCCACACGCACGTTGCGCGCGGTGCCGTCGCCCAGTTCCACCAGCACTTCGCCTTCGCCCACAATCGGGTGGTAAAGCTGGGAAATCTGGTAGCCCTGCGGCAGGTCGGGGTAGAAGTAGTTCTTGCGGTCAAAAGCCGACCACAGGTTGATATCGGCCTTCAGGCCCAGACCGGTGCGCACCGCCTGTTCAATGCAGTATTCGTTGATCACGGGCAGCATGCCGGGCATCGCCGCGTCCACAAAGGCCACGTTGGAGTTCGGCTCGGCGCCGAATTTGGTGGAGGCGCCTGAGAACAGCTTTGCATTGGAGCTGACCTGAGCATGCACCTCCATACCGATGACCAGTTCCCAGTCATGCTTGGCGCCCGCGATCACCTTGGGCTTGGGGAGTTCATATGTCAGGTCGAGCATGGTTTTCCGCCGTATCCGAATGTCCGATGTTGGCAAGCGTTCTAGGCCCCCGCGCGGGCAGGGGCAAGGGGGCATCGAGGGGCAGAAGGGTACATTGATTTGCCCTTTTGCATGGGCCGCAGGTCCGGGCAGCGCCCGTCCCGTGCCCATGGACGGGCGCTTCACGCCCACCCTCGGGACGGACTCTGCCCTTCGCAATGGTTCGCTCGGGGCTGATTCAGCCTCTTGGCGAGACGTTCCGGCAGGGCTAGTACTGGCAGCCCGAGCAGAAATTTCAGGAGGCCGCCTTGGACACATCCGCCCGCATCAGCCAGACCATTGCCACGGAAATCGGCGCCGCCGCCAAACAGGTGAGTGCCGCCGTTGCGCTGCTGGATGAAGGCGCCACAGTGCCCTTTGTTGCGCGCTACCGGAAGGAGGTCACGGGCGGGCTGGATGACACCCAGCTGCGCACGCTGGCGGAGCGTCTGGACTATCTGCGTGAGCTGGAAAAGCGTCGGGCGGCCATCCTCGACTCGATCAAGGGGCAGGACAAGCTGACTGATGATCTGGCCGCCTCGATTGCCAAGGCGGAGACCAAGGCGCAGCTGGAGGATATCTATCTGCCCTACAAGCCGAAGCGGCGCACCAAGGCGATGATCGCCAAGGAGAACGGGCTGGAGCCGCTGGCGGATGCCATTCTGGCCGACCGCGGCACCGACCCGGAGGCGCTGGCCGAAGGCTATGTTACCGAGGCGGTCGTGACGGTGAAGGACGCGCTGAACGGCGCGCGGGATATCCTGACCGAGCGGCTGACGGAGAATGCAACCCTCTTGGGCCGACTGCGGGAGTTCCTCCAGAAGGAGGCGGTGCTCACCGCCAAGGTGGTCGAGGGCAAGGAGCAGGAGGGGGCGAAATTCTCCGACTATTTCGCGCATTCCGAACGCTGGGCGGATGTGCCCTCGCACCGGGCGCTGGCGATGCTGCGGGGATCAAACGAGGGCGTGCTGACGCTGGACGTCGGGCCGGAGCCGGAGGAAGGCGTGGCGCGCGCCGAGGCGATGGTGGCGGCGGTGCTGGGCGCGGGCGGCAACGGGCCGGGAGATGTCTGGCTGCGCAAGGTCGCGGGCTGGTGCTGGCGGGTGAAACTGTCGCTCTCGATGATGCTGGAGCTGATGGGCGATCTGCGCGGCCGGGCGCAGGAGGATGCGATTCAGGTTTTTGCCCGCAATCTGAAGGATCTGTTGTTTGCCGCGCCAGCCGGTGCGCGGCCGACTCTCGGGCTGGATCCAGGCATTCGCACCGGCGTCAAGGCGGCGGTGGTTGACGCAACCGGAAAACTGGTGGCCACCGAGACGTTGTACCCGTTCCAGCCGAAGAACGATCTGCGCGGGGCGCAGGTGTCGATTGTGAAGCTGATTGCCGAACATGGCGTTGAGCTGATCGCCATTGGCAACGGGACCGCCAGCCGCGAGACCGAGCGGATGGTGGCGGAGGTGCTGCAACACCTGCCGGCCAAGGTGAAGGCGCCGACCAAGGTGGTGGTTTCCGAGGCCGGCGCCTCGGTCTATTCCGCCTCCGAGCTGGCAGCGCGGGAGTTCCCGGATCTGGATGTCTCCTTGCGCGGTGCGGTCTCGATTGCCCGCCGCCTCCAGGATCCGCTGGCGGAACTGGTGAAGATCGAACCGAAGAGCATCGGCGTTGGCCAGTACCAGCATGATGTGGACCAGCACAAACTCTCGAAATCGCTGGAGGCGGTGATTGAGGATGTGGTGAACGCCGTGGGGGTGGACCTCAACATGGCATCGGCGCCGCTGCTGAGCCATGTCTCGGGGCTTGGTCCCGGCCTGGCGGAGGCGATTGTGGCGCATCGTGACATGAACGGCGCGTTCAACTCGCGCAAGGAACTGCTGAAGGTCGCGCGCCTCGGCCCCAAGGCATTTGAGCAATGCGCGGGATTCCTGCGGATCCGCGATGGCAAGGAGCCGCTGGATGCGTCCTCAGTTCACCCCGAAAGCTATGATGTGGCGCGCAAGATCGTGGTGGCCTGCGGCCGTGATATCCGCCAGATCATGGGCGATGGTGCGGCGCTGAAAGGCTTGCGGGCAGAGGATTTTGTGGGCGGCGACGTGGGCCTGCCGACGGTTCGGGATATCTTTGCGGAACTGGAGAAACCGGGCCGTGACCCGCGCCCGTCTTTTGTGACGGCGTCCTTTAAGGATGGGGTGGAGACGATCACCGACCTGAAACCCGGCATGGTGCTGGAGGGCACGGTCACCAATGTCGCGGGTTTTGGGGCATTCGTGGACATTGGGGTGCATCAGGATGGGCTGGTGCACGTGAGCCAGCTGGCCGACCGCTTCGTGAAAGACCCGCATGAGGTGGTGAAGACAGGACAGGTGGTCAAGGTCACTGTCACCGAGGTGGATGTGCCGCGAAAGCGCATCGCCCTCACCATGAAGAAGGACGGCGGTGCCTCAGCCAGAGAGGAGCGCAATGCTCGCGGCCCGGCCAAGGGCGCAGCTCCGCAGCGTGGTGGCAAGCCCGGTGGGCATTCGGGCGGCGGCAAGCGCCAGATGTCCGCTGGCCCAAAGGGTGGTCAGGGCAGGGGGCAGGGTTCAGGTCAAAGCTCTGGCCAAACCACAGGCGCGCTGGGTGCGGCCCTGTTGGATGCGTTCAAAAAAACCTGAGCGATGCTGCGCGGCCCGCCTAATCAGGCGAGACGCGCAGCCCTTTGGCGGAAAACTCCACCCGCTGGCCGGCCTCGATTTCGCTGCGAAACAGGCCGGCGATGAAGCGCAGCGCGTCCCGGCGGCCATGGTCGGCAAACCGGCGCGGTGAGGCGATGCGCAGGTTGTTGTCGAACCGCTGCGCGGCGTGGGCCCAGATCAGCGGATGAATTTCGCGCAGGTGGTCGCGGATCAGCCAATCCGCCGCCCCGGCGATCTCGCCGCGCTGCCCGGTGGTGGTCGTTGCTGTCTCTTCGACATAACGCAGCGCCACCGCGCAGTAAGAGGCCAGCAGGTTGATCATTTCCTGATCCGGTCGGCGTGAGACTATATCGCGCAAGCCATCCATGAAGAAGTCGATGTCGACGCGGGCGCAGGCTTCCGGGTCCAAGGCGATGGCGTCGAAATAGACCCAGGCGTAGCCGCCGTCGCCCCAGATCTCTTGTGTACGGGCGGCAGTGCGGCGCGCTTCGAGGTCGAGGGCATCGTAGCTGCCGAACCAGCGCGGCAGCATATGGGTGCCGAGACTGCGCATGTGGCGGTGATTGTCGGGGTCCAGGTCGATGAGTGCGGCGAAATCATCCGCCACCTGCGTCGCGCTGGCGGATCGTTGCCCGGCGAGCAGCGCGGTTTTCGCTGCGGCAATAAACGGGCTGTCGAGGGCAATACCATCCAGCGGATGCAGCAAGGCGGCTGCCCTGTCGAAATGGGCGGCGCAACGCTGGCCATTGGCCACGGTGATTGACAGGACATCGGAATAGCCGCGCCAGATCCAGGCCACATCAATATGGGCGAGGGCCACCAGAGTGCGCAGATAAGGATCGTCGCGGTGTTCCACGCACATCGTCTCCAGCCCCATGACGCCTTCGATCATCTTGCGCCGGTCCCCGGCGTGGCCAAGGCTGAGCGCGTGTTCGACGGCATTGACCACATCGCTGCGCGCGCCATGGGCCAGAAGCTCGGCAACGGGCAGGCCATGCGGCGTATTCTGGCGGGCCTTGTCGGCTTTTGCGATCTCTGCGGAGAGGTCGGTCCAGCGGTCCTGACGGGCCAGAAACTGTCCCTTGTCCTGAAGCGTTGCGCAGTCGCTTTCGCCCTGATCCGGCTCGCAGACCGGCACGATGAGCTGCTGCGGCGGGTGATCCGGGCGGTCTGCGGCGCGGCGGGGAGCGGTTGCCTGATCCTGCCTGCTGCGGGCGGCAGCGCAGGGGGGCGCCGCTGTGTTTTGCGTGAGGGTCGCCCGGCCTTCACCGGGTAGCAGAGTTGAAAATACCTGTCTGATAAGGTCGCGCGCTGGGGTGTTTTTGTTGAGCATATCCATGTCCGCGTGCTGGCAGCTGAAATCACTGCAATCAGACTGGCTGTTCTTTGGGGCGCAATCATGGCGGGCGCGCGCCATTGCGATGGACGATTGGGATATTCCAGTGGCAGGTTAACGCGGGTTAAGATTTGCCTGTGTGGCGGCGGGGCGTCGTTTTGGGGAGGTCCGCGCTCAATAGATGCGGAAGTGATGCCGCCTGACGGGCAGGCCTGCTGCGGTGAGGGCCTGTTCAAGGATCTGATGCGGTGGCAGGCAATCGGGGGGAATGCGCAACCGCTTGCCCGCCTCCGTATGAACGGTGGCGCGGTGAGAAAAGTCCCAGCGCCGGTCGAGCGTGACATGGCTTATCCGATTGATCGGCAGGTCTACGGCGCCGGAGGCATTGCGCCAGCAGAGCCGTGTTGCATCCAGCTTCAGACTGGCAGTCGGGTTGCGCCAGAGTTCCCAGAGGCCGGGCAGCATTGGCAGGATCAGCAGCAGCGAGATCCAGAGCGCGACGGAAAGCGCCAGCGACAGCGCCGCAATCCCGGCCCCCCACAGGCCGAGGGCGAGCAGCAGGCGTGGCGAGCGGGCGGCCCGGCTGTAGTGATAGGCGGGAATGACTGCCCGGCGGCTCGTCGGCGGATCTGTCATCGGAGCATCAGCCATGAGGCGGGGCCTCGATGACAGATGGTTCGCGCCGGGGCGCGGAGGAGCGGCGGCGGATTGCGAACGGGCCATGATATGGCCCGCTCTTCT
This sequence comes from Phaeobacter sp. A36a-5a, assembly GCF_037911135.1. Lineage (NCBI taxonomy): Bacteria > Pseudomonadati > Pseudomonadota > Alphaproteobacteria > Rhodobacterales > Roseobacteraceae > Phaeobacter > Phaeobacter bryozoorum. The sequence goes on from NZ_JBBLYU010000001.1 coordinate 825,665, forward strand.
GCGCGGCCTGTCGCATCACCCCTTCAGGATCCGGCTGACCATTTCATGGGTGTCCCGGCTCAGCCCGTCAGTGGCCAGAATGCGCTCCAGCTCGGCCCGGACCAGCGCCTGACGCGCGCTGTCGTAGCGCGTCCAGGTCTGGAAGGCAGCACACATCCGTGCGGTGGTTTGCGGGTTCAGCGGGTCCAGCGCGATGAGGTTCTGCGCCAGCAGGGAATAGCCTGCACCGCTGTCATGGTGAAAGCCTGCGTGATGGCCGGCAAGCGCGCCCATAACGGCGCGGAACCGGTTGGGATTCTTCATGCTGAACAGTGGGTGCTGGGTCAGCTCTGCGGCCGTGCGAGCGGCGGCGTCTGGCGCGGCGCAGGCCACTTGCAGGGCAAACCATTTGTCCATCACCAGACGGTCGTCCTGCCACTGATCAAAGAAGGCCTGGCTCTGGTCCGCGCCTTTCTCCGCCTTCATCAGGCTTGCCAGTGCGGCATATTGCTGGGTCATGTTGTCGGCGGTCTGATACTGGCGCGCAGCCTGATCGCCACCGTCGAGACGGGTCAGCAGCGCCAGAATACGGCCGTTCAGCGCCCGCAGGCCCGCGCCATGGGCGTCGGGCTGATAGGGGCCATCGACAGTTGTGGCGGCATAGAGCCGGGGCAGGCTGGTTTCCAGCTGCTGCGCCAGGGTCTGGGTGAAGGTCTCCGCCGCGTCGTAGATTTTCTGCGGGTCGGGTGTGACCCCACGATCGTGCAGGGTCTGGGCGATTTCCGACTGGCTGGGGGGAGACAGAACCAGCGCGCGGAAGGCGGGGTCCAGCGCATCGTCGCGCACCAGTTTGACCAGCGCATCAAGATAGGCCGTATCGGGGGCGATGCCATCGGTCACCATGGCGACGCGGGTTTCGGTCGCGAGGAGATTGCCGGCCTCCCAGCGGTTGAACGGGTCGGTGTCATGGGCCAGCAGGAAGGCGCGTTCTGTGTTGGTGGTCTCGCGCTCCAGGATCACCGGGGCCGAAAACTCCCGCAGGATGGACGGCACCGGTTTCGAGGCGAGGCCGTCAAAGGTGAAGCTCTGTCTGGCTTCGGTCAGCTCCAGCACTTCGGTGCCGCGCAGATCGTCGCCGTTGGGGGACAACAGGCCCACCGCGATCGGAATGACCCGCGGCGCCTTGTTCTGCTGGCCGGGTGTCGGCGGCGTTGATTGCTCAAATGTCAGGGTATAGGTGCCGTCGGCGTAATCCTCGGACACTTTTACCCGCGGCGTGCCTGCCTCGCTGTACCACAGCTTGAATTGGGTCAGGTCGCGGCCGGTTGCGTCCTCGAACACCTTCAGCCAATCCTCGATGGTGCAGGCCTGCCCGTCGTGGCGCTCGAAATAGAGCTTCAGCGCCTTGTAGTAGTTTTCATCGCCGACCAGCCGCTTCAGCATGCCGATTACCTCGGCGCCTTTTTCATAGACGGTGGCAGTGTAGAAGTTGTTGATTTCCTGAAACTGTTCCGGGCGCGGCGGATGGGCGAGGGGGCCGCCGTCCTCCGGGAACTGGCGGGCGCGCAGGGCGATGACGTCTTCGATCCGCTTCACCGGCTCCGATCGCATGTCGGCGGTGAACTGGGCGTCGCGATAGACGGTCAGCCCTTCCTTGAGGCAGAGCTGGAACCAGTCGCGGCAGGTGATGCGGTTGCCGGTCCAGTTGTGGAAATACTCATGCGCGATAATCGCCTCGATCCGTTCGAAATTGGCATCCGTGGAGGTTTCGGGTGATGCCAGTACGCAGGAGGAGTTGAAGATATTCAGCCCCTTGTTTTCCATCGCACCCATGTTGAAGTCGTCAACCGCGACGATGTTGAACAGATCGAGATCGTATTCGAGGCCATAGACATCCTCGTCCCATTTCATCGACTTCTTCAGCGCCTCCATGCCAAAAGCGCATTTGCCCTCATCCCCCGGACGGACCCAGATGTTCAGCTCGACATCCTTGCCGGATTTGGTGGTGAAGCGGTCGGGGTGGTTCACCAGATCGCCGGCCACCAGCGCAAAGAGATAGGCCGGTTTGGGCCAGGGGTCGTGCCATTCGGCCCAACCCTCGCCTGCGCCCACCGGGTTGCCGTTCGACAGCATCACCGGCGCGTCGGCTTCAATCCGGACCGAGAACGTCGACATCACGTCCGGGCGGTCCGGGTAGTAGGTGATCTTGCGGAACCCTTCGGCCTCGCATTGGGTGCAATACATGCCGCTGGACATGTAAAGCCCTTCCAGCGCGGTATTGGCGGCGGGGTCGATTTCCACCTCGGCCTCCCAGACGAAGGGGGTATCGGGGGTGGCGCAGGTCAGCCCGCCGTCGATCAGCTCGGGTGTCACCGGCGCACCGTCGATTTTGGCCGAGATCAGCTTCAGCGCTTCGCCGTGCAGGAATAACCGGGGATCGGCGGCCTCGGCTTTGGGCGAAAACCGGATCTTGCTCAGAACGCGGGTGGCATTCGGCGAGAGTTGAAACGTCAGCTCGACCTTCTCCACCTCAAATCCGAAGGGTTTGTAATCCTTTAGATAAATCGTCTCCGGTGCGGTGGCGGGCGCGGCATCTTTCATGGTTTTTTCCTGTTCCATGGAACCCGGATGGGTCCGTCAGCGTATCTATACCAAGACTATGTACCAGCGGCTGCGGCCCCGCGCCAGCAACCGTGCAAACTTGTAGACAAAGGAGCGGCCCATGTCGGCACCTGACACCAATGTTGAACGCGAAGAGAAACTGCACAAACCGGCCCTATTGGGCATTCGGGGCGTCGTTGTTGCGGTGCTTTTGATGTTCGCCGTCTTCCTGTTGTGGGTTTTCAACAAAGGTGGCGAGCAGGACGTGGTCGAAGCACCGCAGACCGCCGCCGAAGTGCAGGCGACCATCGCCGGTGACTGACCCTGTATGACAATCTGATATTCCTCCCCGACTTGCCCGGTAGCTCGCTACCGGGCTTTTTCTGTTTGGAGAGTGTCGCTAGTCTGAGAGACGGTCAGCGCTGTCGGGCATCTGTAGAGATTATTTGAAGCAGTTTCGCATGAATTGGTAAACTAATATTACCGTCGACGTTGATGATACGGAACTATTGGTGTATCGGGGGCAGTAATACGCCCAGTTAACAGGAGGATGGCCCCATGAGCGGGATGCAGGAACGTCATGATATGCAGGTGGCTGACACGCTGGTGTCCTTCATCGAGGACAAGGCGCTGCCTGGCACCGGTGTCACGACAGATGCCTTCTGGGGTGGACTGGCCGGTCTGGTCAACGGCATGGGTGACGAAAATCGCGCATTGCTGGCCAAACGCGCCGATCTTCAGGGACAGATTGATGCCTGGCACATCGCGCGCCGGGGCCAGGCCCATGACGCGGCGGCCTATGAGGCGTTTTTGCGCGAGATCGGCTATCTGCTGCCCGAAGGGGATGATTTCGAGATCGAGACGCAGAATGTTGACGATGAAATCGCCAATGTTCCGGGGCCGCAGCTGGTGGTGCCGATCACCAACGCGCGATTTGCCCTGAATGCGGCCAATGCGCGCTGGGGCAGCCTGTATGATGCGCTTTACGGCACGGATGCCATGGGCGACCTGCCGGAGGGCAAAGGCTATGATGCCGGGCGGGGCGCGCGGGTGATCGCATGGGGGCGTGGGTTCCTCGATCAGACCTTCCCGCTTGCTGACGGGTCGTGGTCGGACTGCACTGGCCTGTCGGTTGAGGATGGCGCGCTGGTGCCTGCGCTCAAGGATGCGACGCAGTTTGCAGGCTATGACGGCGCCGCCGCCACGCCGGGCAAGATCCTGCTAAAAAACAACGGGCTGCATGCAGTGATCGTGGTCGATGCCGAGGGCAATATCGGCAAGGGCGATCAGGCGGGGATCAACGATATCATCCTGGAATCCGCGCTGTCGACCATCATGGATTGCGAAGACTCCGTTGCCTGCGTGGACAGTGAGGACAAGGTCACGGCCTATTCCAACTGGCTGGGCCTGATGAAGCGTGACCTTTCCGAGGAGGTGAGCAAGGGTGGGACCACCTTTACCCGCGTGCTGAATGACGATCTGTCCTTCACCGCGCCGGATGGGTCCGACCTGCGGCTAAAGGGGCGCTCGCTGCTGCTGGTGCGCAACGTCGGCCATCTGATGACCAATCCAGCGGTTCTGGACAGCGAAGGCCGTGAGGCGGGCGAAGGCTTCATGGATGCGATGATCACCGTGCTCTGCGCCATGCACGACCTCCAGGCGGAGGGCGGCAATTCGCTGCATGGTTCGGTCTATGTGGTGAAGCCGAAGATGCACGGGCCCGAGGAAGTCGCCTTTACCAACCGGATCTTTGACCATGTCGAAGACGCGCTGGGCCTGCCGCGCCACACGGTCAAGATTGGTATCATGGATGAGGAACGCCGCACCTCGGTGAACCTCAAGGCATGTATCCGCGCGGCCAAGCATCGTGTGGCCTTTATCAACACCGGCTTCCTGGATCGGACCGGCGATGAGATCCACACCTCGATGGAAGCAGGCCCGATGCTGCGCAAGGGCGAGATGAAATCGACCCCCTGGATTGCCTCCTACGAGGATCGCAATGTCGATATCGGTCTGGCCTGCGGTCTGAAGGGTCGGGCGCAGATCGGCAAGGGGATGTGGGCGATGCCGGATCGCATGGGCGAGATGCTGGAGGCCAAGATCGGCCACCCGAAATCCGGCGCGACCTGTGCATGGGTGCCGTCGCCGACGGCGGCGACCCTGCACGCCACCCATTACCACCATGTTGATGTCCATGCGGTGCAGGACAGCCTGAAGGCAGCCGGTGCGCGCGGAACCCTTGCGGATCTGCTCACCATTCCGGTGATGGATGGTCAGAACCTGTCGGACGCCGATATCGCGCAAGAGATCGAGAACAACGCGCAGGGCATCCTGGGCTATGTGGTGCGCTGGGTTGATCAGGGCGTCGGCTGCTCCAAGGTGCCCGATATCCACGACGTGGGGCTGATGGAAGACCGGGCGACCTGTCGGATTTCCAGCCAGGCGCTGGCCAACTGGCTGCATCATGGCGTGGTGGACGAGGCGCAGGTCATGGCCGCGATGCAGAAAATGGCGGCGGTTGTGGACCAGCAGAATGCGGGTGATCCGAGCTATACGCCGATGGCACCCGGATTTGACGGGGTTGCCTTTCAGGCGGCCTGCGATCTGGTGTTCCGTGGTCGCGTCCAGCCCTCCGGCTATACCGAGCCGGTGCTGCACGCCCGCCGCCTGGAGCTGAAGGCGCAGGGCTGAGAAAAACGACTGGGGTCGGGCGGTCTGCCCGGCCCCTTTTTTATGTGCACATCAAGGACAATAGACATGACCCTCACTCTGGATCAGGCCCGCAGCATCATCGAACATACCCGCGCCAAGGGGCGGGAGATGGCGCTGAAACCGCTCTCTGTCGTAGTCTTGGACGCGGGCGGACATGTGCTTGCCTTTGAACGCGAGGACGGCGCCGCGCCCGGCCGCTTTGCCATCGCCCATGGCAAGGCCTATGGCGCGGTGATGCTGGGCATGGCTGGCACTGCGCAGATGGCGCGCGCTGAACAGCAGGCCTATTTCATGGCAGCCGTGAACGGTGTCTACGGCGGGCAGGTCGTACCGGTCCCCGGTGGCGTTTTGCTGCGCAGTGATGCAGGTGCGGTGATCGGGGCTGTGGGGGTCACCGGCGATACCTCCGACAATGACGCCGAGGCGGCGATGGCCGGGATCCGCGCCACCGGGCTGACCGGGGAAGCGTGAGCCGAGGCGCCCGCTGACGAGCTGGCAGATGATCGCGATCTGCCGAAAGCTGCGGCGGAGATACAGCTTTTTACGGCAAAGCGGCAGGTTGCGCCCCATAGGGGAATTGCAACCCGCCGCGGCAGGGCTGTAGGATTGCGGTGACCCGGAGATGCTGTCCGAGGATGGACAGAAGGGCCGGCGCCCAAACCGCTGAGGACAGAATGACACGCCCCAAAGTCGGCATTATTGGCAATTCCTATCTCATCAATGATGAATACCCCGCCCATGCCGGGGGGACGATGAACTCCGAGGCGGTGGCCGAGGTTGCAGGCTGTATGCCGCTGCTGATTCCGTCGGATCCCCGGTTTCTGACGGTGGAGGAGCTGCTGGAGAGCTTTGATGGCTTTCTATTGACCGGCGGGCGGCCGAATGTGCACCCGCATGAATACGGCGAGGCCGAGACGGATGCCCATGGCGCCTTTGACCGGGCGCGTGATGCCATCACCCTGCCGCTGGTGCGCGCCTGCGTCGAGCGGGGGCAGCCGTTTCTTGGCATCTGTCGTGGCTTTCAGGAGGTGAATGTGGCCATGGGTGGCACGCTTTACCCGGAAATCCGCGATCTGCCGGGACGGATGAACCACCGGATGCCCCCCGACGGGACACTGGAAGAGAAATTCGCCATGCGCCACATCGTTGAGCTGAGTGAAGGCGGCGTTTTCCATCGTCTGTTCGGTGCGGCGGAGGTGATGACCAATTCGCTGCATGGGCAGGGGATCAAGGTGCCGGGCAAGCGGATCGTCATCGACGGAACCGCCCCTGACAGCACACCCGAGGCGATCTATGTGAAAGACGCTCCCGGTTTTACCCTTGCGGTGCAATGGCATCCAGAGTGGGACGCCGCGAATGACCCGGTGTCGCGGCCTTTGTTCACCGCCTTTGGTGACGCGGTGCGCGCCTGGGCGGAGGGTGCGGGCAGACCAACCCAACGGAAATCGGCCTGAGGCACGACATCGGCCTGAGGCATCCGGTCTTTGACTACCCGTAGGCACCTCAATCGGCACCGCCTTTAGGGCGGTGCCGTTGGTCTTTCAGACCAGCAGATCAAACTCATGTATCAGCGGCAGCTGACGGGCGCGTTTGCCGGTCAGATCGAAGATCGCATTGGCCAGCGCCGGGGCCGCCGGGGGTGTGCCGGGTTCCCCGGCGCCGCCCATGCGGGGCTGGTTTTCCAGCAGCGCGACCTGCACCTCGGGCATCGTGTGCATGCGCAGGGCGTCATAGTCGGGGAAATTCTGCTGCTGGACCGCGCCACCGTCAAAGGTGATCTCGCCAAAGCAGGCCGCAGACAGACCGTAGACCATGCCGCCAAACATCTGCGCGCGGGTGTTCTGCGGGTCGATGACACGGCCCAGATCTGCGGCGATCCAGGCTTTGGTCATGCGAATCTGCCCGTCCTGGTCGGCGACCTCGATGACCTGCGCCACCGGCGTGCCGAAACTATAGGCAAGCGCCACACCCCGGCCGATGCCATCGGCTGTCTTGCCGGTCCAGCCGGACATGTCTCGCACGGTTTCCAGCACCTTGGCAGCAGGCTCCCACTCGGCGCGGGCCAGCTCCAGCCTGAATTCCAGCGGATCGCGCCCGGCGGCATGGGCCATTTCGTCGATGATACAATCGGAGAAGAAGCCGTTGAAGGAGGCCCCCACCGAGCGCCAGAAGCCGACGGGAATCATCGGTTTGGCCAGATAGCCTTCGACGCGGAAATTGGGGATGGCGAGCGGCTGGTTGAAGGCGGTATCCACATGCCCCTTGTCCGGGCCGGACATTGGCAGGCCGAGCATCCGGCCAGCGCCTTCGACGGTGGTCGATTGCGCGGCGATTTTGCCGTGGACCATCACCGCCTTGCCGTCCTTTACCGCGGCGCGGTAGCGGGCGATGGCGCCTGGGCGGTAGAAGTCATGGGTCATGTCTTGCTCGCGGCTCCATGTCAGCTGCACCGGGGTGTCGGGCATCTGCAATGCGATCTGAACGGCGCGGTCGGTATAATCGGTTTCAATCCGCCGCCCAAATCCGCCGCCGAGGTAGGTTGTATTGACCTCAACCGCCTCGGCATCGAGCCCGGCAAGCGCTGCGGCGTTTTTCTGCACCACGGTGGGCCCCTGATTGGGCGCCCAGATTTGCAGCGCATCCCCGGAGTAAAGCGCGGTCGCGTTCATCGGCTCCATCGTGGCATGGGCCAGATAGGGCAGGCGATATTCCGCTTCGATCACGGTTGCCCCGTCCGGCAGCGCGTCCACATCGCCGTCATCGCGCAGGGTCGAGTTGGGGGCAGTGTCAAAACTGCGGGCGATCTCGTCAAAAATCGCGTCGGTTGTCTCGGGGTAAGGGGCTGCCTTCCACGTTATGTCAATGGCATCCACGGCCTGCTGCGCGAGCCAGGTGTTGCTGGCAACCACCGCGACAGCATCGCCAAGATCCAGTACCTTTTCCACACCGGCCATGCCTTCGGCTGCGCTGGCGTCAAAGGCGGTCTTGCCCACGCCGAAATGCGGGCTTTGTTTGATGGCGGCGAATTTCATGCCCGGCAGGCGGACGTCGACGCCGAATTCTGCGGTGCCGGTGGATTTGGCAACCATGTCGATGCGGGGCACATCCTTGCCGATCAGGCGCCAGCTCGACGCCGGGCGCAGATCCGCCTCGACAGGGTCAAGGGCGGCGGCTGCAACGGCAAGGCTGCCATAGGGCAGGCGGGTGCCATCCGGCGCGATGACATGACCATCTTCGGTGGCGAGCTGATCGCGTCCGACTGCCAGCTGCTCCGCAGCGGCCTGTTTCAGGGTCTCGCGGGCGCTGGCGCCCGCATGGCGCATCCGCTCAAAGCCGTCGCGCATGGAAGAGGAGCCGCCGGTGACCTGAAGATCAAGGAACTTGGCCATGTGACCGACGATTTCGCCCAGTGAATGCTGCAGAGGCGAGCTGTCATAGCCCCGTCCGGGCAGCGCCTCTGACATCATGGCGCTGTTGTAATAGGCCTTGGCGGCGGGGCCGTGCAGGACCGTGACCTTGGCCGGATCCACGTCCAGCTCTTCGGCGATCAGACTGGCCCAGGCGGATTTGACACCCTGTCCCATCTCCGCCCGGGGCGCCATCAGAGTGACGCCGGATTGATCCACAAACACAAAAGGGTTGAGCACCGCGCGACCATCCTTCTGGTCGAGCGGGTTGGGAGCGGGCTGGTGGTACTTATAGGTGCCAAAGGCGACGCCACCTACGATGGCAGCAGAGCCGATGAGAAAGCTGCGGCGGGCGATTTTCCTGATGCTGGCCATGGCTCAGACCTCCTTCATCATTTTGGCGGCGTCATGGATAGCGGCGCGGATTCGGGGGTAGGTGCCACAGCGGCAGAGGTTGCCCTGCATCGCCTCGTCGATATCGGCATCCGAGGGGGCGGGGTTTTCCGCCAGCAGGCTCGCGGCCTGCATGATCTGGCCGGACTGGCAGTAGCCACATTGCGCGACCTGATTGGCGACCCAGGCTTTTTGCACGGCGGCCATGGCGTCGGGTGTGCCGATCCCCTCGATGGTGGTGACGTCACCCCAGACATCGGACAGCGCCACCTGGCAGGAGCGCACCGCCTCGCCGTCAATGTGCACGGTGCAGGCGCCACAGGCCGCGACGCCACAGCCGAATTTGGTGCCGGTCAGGCCGACTTCATCGCGCAGCACCCAAAGAAGCGGCACGTCGTCAGGCAGGTCAATCTGATGGGATTTCCCGTTGATGCGAAGGCTGGTGGACATTGGGTGTCCTTTCTGTGCTGGCTGCGTGACTTTGTGACAAAATGATGTATATGTGTCAGTGTGTCAATTGACAAATTTGGTGTCGAATGTCAGAACTGCGCTATGGACATGCAGCAGATCGACCCCAAACAGCGCAACATTCTGGAATCCGCCTGGGAAGCCTTTGCGACCTATGGGTTTCGCAAGACTTCAATGGATGACATTGCCAAGCGGGCGGGGATGTCTCGCCCTGCGGTCTATCTGCATTTCAAGAACAAGGAAGCCATCCTGAAGGCGTTGATTGATGCCTATTACGCCGAGACAGCGCGAGCGGTCCACGCAGCGCTGACCGCAGACGGGGATCTTCAGTCGAAGGTTCTGAACGCATTCGACGCGCAGGGCGGCCCGGCTATAGAGGCTATGCTGAGCACGCCCCACGGGATGGAAACGCTGGAAGCCAGCATGAACGCCGCCGGCGATCACATTGAGGCCGGCGAATGCCTGATGCGCGGGGTTTATGCGGATTGGCTAAAGGATATGGCGGCTGCGGGACTGGTGCGGTTGGCCGGCACGCCGCAGGATGTGGCGCGCAGCTTTTGCAGTGCCATGAAGGGCGTCAAACATACCTCGGCAGATTATGCCGCCTACCGCTCGGGCGTTCGCCAACTGGCGCTGTTGTTCGCGGCTGCGCTGTCGCCGCGCTGACTGGAGCAGGTTGACTGAGGGCAGGTCCAAATGGGGCAGCCTTGGGGGCGGGCAGGGCTGGCCTGCCGCCGATCCCATCTGGCGTCAGAGCGTGGTGCGCAGGTGCCAGAGCTCGGGGAACAGCTCCACCTCCAGCATCCGTTTCAGATAGCTGACGCCACCGGTGCCGCCGGTGCCGCGTTTGAAGCCGATGACCCGTTCCACCGTGGTGACATGGTTGAAACGCCAGCGGCGGAAATAATCCTCAAAATCCACCAGTTTCTCGGCCAGCTCGTAGAGATCCCAATGCGCTTCGGTATTGCGGTAGACCTCGGTCCAGGCCGCCTCAACCGCCGGATTGGGGCTATAGGTTTCGGAGAGGTCACGGTTCAGCACCTCTTCGGGCAGCTCAAACCGCTTGGACAGGGCGCGCAGGGCAACATCATAGAGCGAGGGCTGGCGCAGTTCTTCTTCCAGTAGCGCCAGAATGTCGGGGCGGTGGGCGTGCGGGCGCAGCATCGCCTTGTTGCGGTTGCCGAGCATGAATTCGATCTGGCGATACTGATGCGACTGAAAGCCGGAACTCTGCCCCAGTTCATTGCGAAAGGCAGAATAATCCGAGGGTGTCATGGTGCGCAGCACATCCCAGGCAGAGTTCAGCTGTTCGAAGATCCGCGCCACGCGGGCCAGCATCTTGAACGCCTCATGCGGTTTCTCCGCCAGCAGGCGCGCGCGCGCGGCGGTCAGCTCGTGAATGGCGAGGCGCATCCAAAGCTCTGAGGTCTGATGCTGGATGATGAACAGCATCTCGTCATGGGTGTTGGTCCAGGTCTTCTGCGCGGTCAGCAGCGTGTCGAGCGACAGGTAGTCGCCATAGGACATGCGCCCGTCAAACGACATCTGCGCGCCTTCCTTGGCGGGATCATAGGGGGTGGACATGGAAAGGCTCCTTGGTGTTCCGGTAGTGTATCAGATTGCGGGAACGGGGGCCTTTCTTGCGTTGAGCGTACCGCATTGGGCCAGTCGTCGCCACAGGGCGATCCAGCCTGCTGGCCGGCACAGTGGCAGGCGATATGCGGGCAGGCTCGCCATCAGGTGACTGCGTTGCGGGTTTTGTATTCCGGGCGATCCCAGAGCGCGTTGGTCATCACGTCCTCGATGATATCAACAGCGGCCCTGACGTCACCTTCGTCAATGTAGAGCGGGGTGAAGCCGAAGCGCATTATATCCGGCGCGCGGAAGTCTCCCACCACCCCACGGGCGATGAGCGCCTGCATGGCGGCATAACCTTCATGGAAGCGGAAGGACACCTGGCTGCCACGGGCGTTGCCGTCGCGCGGCGAGGCAAGAGTGAGATCGGGGCAGCGGGATTCCACCTCGGCAATGAACAGATCGCAAAGTTCGATGGATCTGGCGCGCACATCGGCCATATCGGCCATGTCCCAGATATCCATCGAGGCCTCGAGTGCGGCCAGCTGTAACACCGGCGGCGTGCCGACGCGCATCCGTTCGATCCCGCTGCCGGGTTTGTAATTCAGGTCGAATTCAAACGGCGCGGCGTGACCCAGCCAGCCGGAGAGCGCCGGGCGGACCGTGTCGGCATGGCGCGGCGCCACATAGATGAACGCTGGACCACCGGGGCCGCTGTTGAGGTATTTATAGGTACATCCTACGGCGAAATCGGCCTTGCAGCCTGCCAGATCGACCGGCAGCGCACCTGCGGAATGGGCCAGATCCCAGACCGTCACGACACCGGCAGCATGGGCCTGTTCGGTCAGCGCCTTCATATCGTGCTTGCGACCGCTGCGGTAATCGACTTCGGTCAGCATCAGCACGGCAATGTCGTCGGTGATATGGGCGCTGACCTCCTCCGGTGCGACCACGCGAAGCGAATAGTCCGGGCCAAGCGATTTCACCAGACCTTCGACCATATAGAGATCGGAAGGGAAGTTGCCGCTGTCAGACAGGACCACCTTGCGCGATGGGTTCAGCTCCAGTGCCGAGGCGACGGCCTGATAGACCTTGATCGACAGGGTGTCACCCATCACCACATGGCCGGGTTCTGCGCCGATCAGCCGGGCAATCCGGTCGCCGATGGCGGTTGGTTTCTGCATCCACCCGGCCCTGTTCCAGCCGGTGATCAGCATCTCGCCCCATTCGTCCTCGATCGTGCTGCGCACCCGTTCGGCGGTTGCACGCGGCATCGGACCCAGAGAATTGCCATCGAGGTAGATCATCCCTTCGGGCAGGGAAAACATAGCCTTGGTTGCGGCGAAATCGGTCATCTGAACCTCGTGATCATGGGCGGCCTGACGGACGGAGTGGTTTGTTTTAGGCTTAAAGCTTCTCGAGTGCTACCGCATCGGATCTGTCCTGTCCAGAGATTAGCGGCTGGTGGGATCCAGCTGCGGTTCCGGAATGCCCAGTTCAGTTCGTTTTCGTTTCGACAGACCGGCGGTCACCAGACTGTACGACAGGCTGATCTGCTCTTTCAGCTCGGCATCGGTCAGGCCGGGATCTTTGAAATGTTGCAGCCACTTCATCCCGCGCGAGGCCAGATAGGGCGCCGGGCGGACGCCCGGTCGCTCCTGCAAAACCTCAAAGGCGATCTCGCCCGTCTTGAAGGTAAAGGCGTCCTTGCCCTCGGCCCAGCCGCAGATGGCAAAGACCTTGCCTCCTGCCTTCCACACATCGGCATCACCCCATTGGATGACATGCGATGTAGCGGGGAAGCTGGCGCAGAAGGCGTTGAACTCGTCGCGGGTCATCAGGTCTGCCCACCTGCGATTTCGATGGTTTGCCCGTTGATAGACTGAGAGCCTGGACCACAGAGCCACAGCAGCGCGGCGGCAACCTCATCCGGTTGGATCAGCCGCTTGTGCCGGTTCGCAGAGACCATGATCTTCAGCGCCTGTTCTTCGCTCACTCCGGCGCGCTGAGAGATCGAGGTGACGTTGCGGTCGATGATCGGCGTATCGACATAGCCGGGGCAGAGCGCGTTGAAGGTATAGGGCGTGCCCAGATAATCCTCGCTCAGCGATCGGGTCAGGCCGATCAGCCCGTGTTTGCTGGCCGAATAGCAGGGCGCGCCTTGCAGCCCGCGCAGGCCTGCGATGGAGGATACGGTGACGACACGGCCCCAGTCGGTCTGGCGCATGGATTTCATACATTCGCGGATCGTCAGAAAAGCGCCGTCGAGGTTGGTTGCCATCATGTTGCGCCAGAAGTCCATCGACATCTTGTGCAGGGCCTTGCCCTCGGCGATGCCTGCATTGGGGACGCAGATCTGCACCGGACCGCGAGCTGCGGTGGCGGCGTCAATTTTTGCGATCACGTCCTGTTCGTCGCGCACATCCATGGCGAGCGGATGCAGCCCATCGGTTGCGACCTCCTCCAGCACCTCCTGCCGACGGCCGGTGATCGTCACCGCAGCCCCCTCGGCGGCCAGCGCCTTGGCCATCGCCAGACCAATGCCGGTGCCTCCGCCGGTGATCAATGCGTGTTTTCCCTTGAGTGTCATGGTGTTGCTCCGCTGTTGTTCGTAACTGTTGGGGCCATGCGGGTGATCCCCACATGCAACCCGGATCTTGATATGAGCCTAACCGCCGCAGGGAGGCTGGCAAGATCTCCGTTCCGTCACTTATCAACCGGCACGGGCACAACGCTTGCGGCGACGGGTTTTGGAGAAATGGTTTACAGAAATATTCCTATGTGTGAATGTCACGACATGTGGCGACGAACCGCCACCAAGGCTGACGGAGGATCCCATGAAAGCTCTTGTCTGTGGCGTGGCAACCGCGCTGATGTTGCCTCTATGCGGGCTGGCCAGCGAAGATATCGCGGATCAATACCCGCAGTCCGAGCTTTACTCAAAGCCGGTGGAGGTGATCCCGCATGTGTTTTCGGCCATTGGAGCCACCGCGCCGCCAACCTATGAAAATGCCGGCCATAACAATAACCTGAGCTTCGTTGTGACCGAGGCGGGTGTTGTGGTGATCAATGCGGGGGCGTCTGATGCGCTGGCTGCCGCGCTCCATGCCGAGATCAAGGCGGTGACCGATCAGCCGGTGGTTCTGGTGATCAATGAAAACGGGCAGGGCCATGCGATGTTGGGCAACGGCTATTGGCGCGATCGGGGCGTTGACGTTCTGGCGCATGTAGATGCCACGGCCGAGGTGACGCAGAACGGTCATTTTATCCTTCAGGGGATGCAAGGCTACAATAAGGACAGGGCCGGGGACACGCGGGTGGAGCCTGCGAACCTGAGTTTTGAAGATCGCTACGATCTGTCACTTGGCGGGGTCGACTTTCAGGTCCTGCATCTTGGTCCGGCCCACGATCCGGGTGACACGCAGGTCTGGATTCCGCAGTGGGGGATGCTGATCGCAGGCGATATTGCCTTTCACGAGCGGATGTTGCCGATTTTTGAACATACCTGCACCAGCTGCTGGATCGAGACCTGGCAGGACAAGCTGGAACCGCTGGCGCCGACCTATGTGATCCCCGGCCATGGTCATCCGACCAACCTGGATCAGGTCCGGCACTACACGCTGGAGTATCTGCTCGATCTGCGCAGCAAGATTGGCGCCCATATCGAGGAGGGCGGCGATCTGGCCTCGGCCTATTACGTGGATCAGGCCCGCTGGCAGCAGCTCGATACTTTTGAGGAACTGGCGACCAAGAATGCCGGGCGTGTCTATGAGGAGATGGAGTGGGAATAGCGCGCCCGCCCGGTGATCTGTGCCCATCGTCATCCTTGCGACAAGAACTGTGAGCGGTAGCTGAACTCAGCATGCCGATCAGTTGCGGCAGGCATGCAAAAGTATACGTGGTCATTCGCAACAATATATGCAGGATCATGCCGCAAACGGAACGGATTCGCCGTTTCACGACCATTTTGGGCAATCTGTCCTTATCCTTCGGAAGTCATCTCCGAAGGCTGGACGTTCTGGCCACATGAGGGAAAACTGCCGCTGATGCGCATCAAGACCGACAAGGATCACCCGGAGTGCCGTCTGCAATGAAATGGATTGACGTGCCTCCTGTGTGGTTGCTGGGGTTTGCAGTGCTGGCCTGGTGTCAGGCACGTTTCCTGCCTATGGGGCTCGAATTGTCGCATGGCGTGATCGGCGCCGTCGTCGGGCTGGTCAGCGGCCTCTTGATCGGAGCGGGAGTCATTCTGATGCTGCTCGCGGTGATGGAAATGCGGCGTCATAGGACGACGCTGCATCCACACGGGCAGCCAAGCCAGCTGGTTCAATCGGGTATTTTCAAACGCAGCCGCAATCCGATCTACCTAGGTGATTGCCTGCTGCTGCTCGGACTGATCCTGCGGTTTGACGCGGTGCTGTCGCTGATACTGCTGCCGGTCTTTGTCTGGGTGTTGGAACGCCGTTTCATCCTGCCCGAGGAAAACCGGTTGCGGCGGCAGTTCAGGGCGCAGTGGGGGCGCTACGAAAAAGACACAGGACGATGGCTGTGACGGATTTGCGGCACCGCAGCAAAGTGTTGCGGCGACGCAGCGAAACTGTTGCGCAAAAATATTGCGCAATGTAGTCAAAATATTTGCGATCCGTGCTCAGTCAGTCTGATGCGGACACAAAGAGGGGGACCGACAAGGTGAAAATAGGCACACCAAAAGAAGTGTTTGACGGCGAGGCGCGGGTTGCGATGACCCCGGACTCCGCGGTTCAACTGCAAAAGCTGGGGTACGACTGCGCGATTGAAAGCGGTGCCGGGGCAGCGGCAGGTTTTTCTGACGCCACCTACGAGGCTGTCGGCGTCGAGATCATCAAGACACCGGCCGCATTGTGGAAAGCCTGCGATATCGTTGCCAAGGTGCGTCAGCCCACCGAAGCGGAGCTGAAGCGGATGACAGCGGGCAAGACGCTGATCTCCTTCTTCAATCCCGGCGGCAATAGCGAAGGTCTGGAACTCGCCAAATCCAAGGGCGCCAATGTGATCGCCATGGAAATGGTGCCACGTATCAGCCGTGCCCAGAAAATGGACGCGCTGTCGTCGATGGCCAATATCGCAGGTTACCGCGCCGTCATTGAGGCCGGGAATAACTTTGGCCGGTTCTTCACCGGTCAGATCACAGCTGCGGGCAAGGTTCCTCCGGCCAAGGTTCTGGTGGTTGGTGCAGGGGTTGCAGGCCTTGCGGCGATTGGCGCCTCTACCAGCCTGGGTGCGGTGACCTACGCCTTTGACGTGCGCCCCGAAGTGGCGGAGCAGGTCGAAAGCATGGGGGCCGAATTCGTCTATCTGGATTTCGAGGAAGACCAGCAGGATGGCGCGGCAACCGGCGGCTATGCTGCGGTCTCCAGCCCGGAGTTCCGTGAAGCGCAGCTCGCGAAGTTCCGCGAACTGGCTCCCGATGTCGATATCGTCATCACCACCGCGCTGATCCCCAACCGCGAGGCTCCCAAGCTGTGGCTTGAGGATATGGTCGCCGCGATGAAGCCGGGTTCGGTGATCGTTGACCTTGCAGCCGAAAAGGGCGGCAACGTCGAAGGCACGGTGATGGACGAAAAAGTGGTAACCGAGAATGGCGTGACCATCATCGGCTATACCGATTTCCCGAGCCGGATGGCCGCGCAGGCCTCGACGCTTTATGCCACCAACATCCGCCATATGATGACTGACCTGACGCCCGAGAAGGACGGTCAGATCAATCACAACATGGAAGACGACGTAATCCGCGGCGCCACGGTGACCTTCGAGAAGGAAATCACCTTCCCGCCGCCACCGCCCAAGGTGCAGGCCATCGCGGCCCAGCCGAAGAAAGAGGTGAAGGAACTGACGCCCGAAGAGAAGCGGGCGCAGGAGGTCGAAGCCTTCAAGCAGCAGACCAAGAACCAGGTCACCCTGCTGGCTGTGGGCGGTGCCTTGGTGCTGTTTGTGGGGCTGTTTGCCCCCGCGAGCTTCATGCAGCATTTCATCGTGTTTGCACTGGCCTGTTTCGTGGGCTTCCAGGTGATCTGGGGCGTTGCCCATTCGCTGCATACGCCGCTGATGGCTGTCACCAATGCGATTTCCTCGATCATCATCCTCGGCGCGTTGATGCAGATCGGATCCGGGTCGTTCCTGGTGATTTTCCTTGCGGCGCTGTCGGTGTTCATGGCCGGGATCAATATCTTCGGCGGGTTCCTCGTCACGCGGCGCATGCTTGCCATGTTCCAGAAATCTTAAGGAGGCCGGGAGTATGGACTTTGGCTTTACAACTGCCGCCTATGTGGTTGCGGCTGTTCTCTTCATCTTGTCGCTGGGCGGCCTGAGCGGTCAGGAAAGTGCGAAACGCGCGGTCTGGTACGGCATTGCGGGTATGGCGCTGGCGGTTCTGGCAACCCTGATTGGTCCCGGTGCCGGTCTTTGGCTGTTGTCGATCGTCCTGATCGCCGCAGGCGGTATCATCGGCTACTACGTCGCCAAACGCGTGCAGATGACCGAAATGCCGCAGCTGGTGGCGGCGATGCACTCGCTGGTGGGTCTGGCTGCGGTGTTCGTGGGCTTTATCGCCCATATCGAGCTGGGCCGCGTTCTGGCGATGGATGACACTGCGAAAAAGGCGCTCGAAGGCTTTGGTGCGCTTCTGGCCAAGAAAGACGGTGTCGAGATCGCGATCCTGCGGGTGGAACTCTTCCTCGGTGTCTTCATCGGTGCCGTGACCTTCACCGGGTCGGTGATTGCCTATGGCAAGCTGGCAGGCAAAGTGTCCTCGGCGGCGACCAAGCTGCCCGGCGGCCATATGCTGAACGCCGGTGCTGCGGGTCTCTCGCTGATCTGTCTGATCTGGTATTTTAACACTGGCGGTTTCTTCCCGCTGTTCCTGATGACCCTGGCAGCGCTGTTTATCGGCTACCACCTGATCATGGGTATTGGCGGCGCGGATATGCCCGTGGTTGTCTCCATGCTGAACAGCTACTCCGGCTGGGCCGCGGCGGCGATTGGCTTTTCGCTCGGCAACGATCTGTTGATCGTGGTTGGCGCGCTTGTGGGCTCCTCTGGTGCGATCCTCAGCTACATCATGTGTAAGGCGATGAACCGGTCCTTCATCTCGGTGATCCTGGGCGGCTTTGGCGGCACGGCTGGTCCGGCGATGGAAATCGACGGCGAGCAGATCGCGATTGATGCCGATGGTGTGGCCGCTGCCCTGGATGAGGCCGACAGTGTCGTCATCATCCCCGGCTACGGTATGGCAGTGGCGCAGGCCCAGCAGAATGTGGCTGAGCTGACCCGCCGTCTGCGTGCCAAGGGCAAGAACGTCCGCTTTGCGATCCATCCGGTTGCAGGTCGTTTGCCGGGCCATATGAACGTGCTCCTCGCCGAGGCGAAAGTGCCCTACGATATCGTGCTGGAAATGGACGAGATCAACGAGGACTTCCCGGAAACGGATGTGGCCATCGTCATCGGCTCCAACGACATCGTGAACCCGGCGGCTCAGGAAGACCCGAACTCGCCCATCGCCGGTATGCCGGTGCTGGAATGCTGGAAGGCGAAACAGGTGTTCGTCTCCAAGCGCGGGCAGGGTACGGGCTACTCGGGCATCGAGAACCCGCTGTTCTTCAAGGAGAATACCCGCATGTTCTATGGCGATGCCAAGGCCAGCCTGGATAAACTGCTGACCATGATCAGCTGATTGTTCGGCGTATCGCTGCACATACCGAAAGAGCGCTCCTGCCGGGGCGCTCTTTTTTCGTGATCCTGTGGTATCATTCGCCAGCCGAGGAGGATGATATGGAAAAGGCCCAAGGCATAGGTGGCGTGTTTTTCCGCGCCAAAGACCCCGAAGCGCTGAGCCGGTGGTACAATGACCATCTGGGGATTGACCCCGTCGGCGGAACCCCCTGGATGCAGGGCGGCGGCTACACCGTCTTTGCTCCATTTGCCGAGGATACCGATTATTTCGGAGATACCAGCAAACAGTGGATGATCAATTTCCGGGTGACGGATCTGGCCGCGATGATCGCCCAGCTGACCGCCGCCGGTATCGCTGTTGAGACCCGGCTGGAGTGGGACGGCGAGATTGGCTATTTCGCGCGGTTGCATGACCCGGAGGGCAATCCGATAGAACTCTGGCAGCCGATCGGACGCGCCGCAGATACCGCTTGAGCTGGAGTGTACTCCAACCGCTAGGGTGTCCCGACTCACCCATGAGGGGTGGGCAGCAAGAGAGATGTGCATGAAGATTTCAGAGGTGGCGATGGCCACGGGGCTGAGCGTGGATACCCTGCGCTTTTACGAGAAGATCGGGTTGATTGATCCGCCGGCGCGGGATGCCGCCGGGCGGCGGGTCTATGATCGCGAAATCCTGGGCTGGATCCGCTTTCTGGGGCAGCTGAACGCCACCGGAATGAAACAGGCGGATCGGGTCCGCTATGCCCGGTTGCGGGCGCGGGGGCGCGAAACCCTGGCCGAACGCCGCGCAATGCTGGAGGCCCACCGCGAGGTGATCCGCCAGCAGCTGGAGAAGCTTCATGACACGCTTGCCCTGATGGATCGCAAGGTTGCGATCTACCACGAGCTGGAGAAGGAAAGCGCAGATGTCTGACGCAGTGACCAAGGGCCGTAATCTGTTGGCCGAATTGAACCCGGAGTTGGAGAATATCCTGGCAGAGCGCTATGACGCCCATCTGCCCGGAATGTCGGAGAGCCTGGTGGAATGGGCCTATGGGCGCCACTACGCACGCGCGGGGCTGGACCTGCGGACACGGCAGCTCTGTACGGTTGCGGCGTTGACTGCGCTTGGCGGTCAGACCGCGCCGCAGCTCAAGGTGAATATCGCCAACACCCTCGCCGCAGGGGCAAGTGAAGCCGAGATTCTGGAGGTCATCTGGCAGATGGCGGTCTATGGCGGCATGCCTGCGGCCATCAATGGTTTGAATGCGGCGATTGAGGTGTTCGAGGCGGCATAATGTCGGCAAGAGCTGAGGGCTGCCCCATAATTGTATACGGTTGTATCCAGTTAAGGTATTGAAAAAACGTAATTCTTTACAGGTTGCTCCACCTCGGCTAACCTGTGGTCTGCTGCTCAGGGAGACCATAGATGCCGCCGATCCAAGACCACCCGCTGCGCTACCAGCTGGCCAATGAGCTGCACGCCCGCCCGTTCCCGACGATGAGCAACCCCTCGACGGTGATCTACCTGGCGATCAAGCAGCCGCAGGAGGCCGTGCATCGGGACCGCAGCCGGGACCTTGCGCATCTGGTCGATCTCTTGGACCGTCACGGTGTCGCCCACCCGACGCCGGGGGCGACCCATCATTCGGTGCAGCTGGGCCGCCATACGCTCAAATGGGAACAGCATACTGAATTTGTGTCCTACACCCTGTATTTCGACGGTATCAGCGCCCGCCCGTATGATCCTGCGGATTTTGATGTCTTCCCGTCGGACTGGCTGGCGGAGGCTCCGGGTCAGCGCATCACTTCGATCATGCTGCGGGTCTTGCCTCGTGGCGAAACCTCTGACGTTCGGGCGGCTCTGACCGATTGGTTTGTGCCGGAAAGCCTCGCCGTGGCCCGAGTGCTGGACGACAGCTGCGTGGTGGCGGGGGATTTCCGCATTGATCCGGCTGGGCATATGCGGTTTGCGGTTTTCCCGAACCGGGAAACCGGCGCCCAGCGGATCGGCCGGGTGGTGCAGCGCCTTTGCGAGATTGAGACCTATCGGGCGATGTCGATGCTCGGGTTTTCGCGGGCGCGCGGGCTGAGTCCGACGATTGGCGCGCTCGACACCCATTTGAGCGAGATGATGGCCGAGATGACCGGGGATCGCATGCCGGCGGAACAGACCCTTGCGCAGCTGCTCACGGTCTCGGCTGAGCTGGAGGCGATGGCGGCGCAGGCGGCGTTCCGCTTTGGTGCGACGGGGGCCTATGATGCGCTGGTCAACCAACGGATCGCCCTGCTGCGCGAGACCCGGTTTGAAGGGTATCAGACCTTTGCCGAGTTCATGCTGCGCCGATTTGAACCGGCGATGCGCACGGTGAAGTCAACCGAAGGGCGGCTCGCTACGCTGGCAGACCGGGCGCGTCGCGCCGGGGAGCTGCTGCGAACCCGTGTCGATGTGGAACGCAGTGCCCAGAACCAGGCCCTTCTGGAAAGCATGGACCGCCGCGCCGATATGGCGCTGCGGCTGCAACATACGGTGGAAGGGCTGTCAGTGGTGGCGATCAGCTATTACGCTGTGTCGCTGGCGTCTTATGCGCTCTATCCCCTCGCGGCGGTGCTGGACCTCAGCAAGGGGATGATGACGGCAGCACTTACTCTGCCGGTTGTGCTGCTGGTCTGGCTCGCGGTGCGGCAGATCCGGAAGCGGCTGCATTGAGCAGGGCGTCTGCCGCCAAACCGCCTGCGCCAATCGACAGCAGTGCCAGAACAGCCGCTAGGCTGAGGGTTGGGATACCGGCGAGACCGGCCCCGACTGTGCAGCCGCCAGCCAGTACACCGCCAATCCCCATCAGCACCGCGCCAGTGAGGTAGCGGCCGGTCTGTCGCGGGCTTTCAAAGCTCTGCCACTGGAAGCGACCGCTCAGCAGGGCGGCGACCAGCGCGCCAATCAGCACGCCGCCCACCAGCCCGGTCCCGAAGCCCGCAGCCACGGCGCTGGACGCCAGCGTGTAGAATAGTGTTTCCGCCGAAGGCGCGGTGAAGGAGAGGCTCTCCATGGCGATGGGGTCAAATTCATCATACAGCACATAGCCAGTGCCGACCCAGGCCAGCGGCACCAGCGCGCCGATGGCGGCCCCCCCGGCCAGCATCAGCGGATGATTGCCCGAGCGCAGAGCGATGACAAGAGCGGCCGCAACGATCGGCCCGGCGCCCGTCAGCGCGCCGCCGGGCAGTGCGGTGAGAGAGGCGAAATCCCCAATCGGCACCGTGACGCCGCCGATCCAGCTGCGCAGCGGTGCAAGCACGCCTTTGAGCGTGGCGTGGGCGACAATTGCAAAGGTCACGATCACAACCAGCGCCCGCAGGTTGCCGCTGCCGGTCAGAACCATCAGGCGCGAGACGCAGCCACGGGTCAGCACCATGCCGGCCCCAAACATAAGGCCGCCCAGTACCACCGCAGCAATTGGCAGATCCGCGACCATCAGGCGGTGCTCGGCAAAGCTGATCCAGCCCTGCGCCACGGCGGCCTGCGTGCCGAGAACAGCAACGGCCAGCGCCATTGTCCAGACGCCTGCGGCCTGACGGCGATCAGCGCCGACAATAGCGCGGCGGAAACAGAAGCGGGTCAATTGCGCCAGCCCGCCGAACAGGACACCGACAGCGAGTGCAAACAGAACCGAAACGGCCCGCGCGGTGGTGTCTTCAAAGCCAAGTGTCTCGAACATATGCGGCCTCCATTGCTGCGAGCGGATTCGTCGCGTTTGGAATATTTTCCCGAAATGGCCGGTTTCTCTGATCTGAGCAACCCTATGGCACCAAGCTGGCGCGGCATCCGGCAGAATGATGTTCTCTGCTAGGTGTCCTTCGCAGGCTATGTGTCCCAGCCCTGCCGCTGCGGGCAAAAACAAACCGGCCACCCGGGAGAAGTGGCCGGTTGATATGTTTTTATTTGAATGTGTTGAGCTGTTCTGCCCTCACATCTCTGGGTGGTCAGCGCCCGCGGATCCGTGGGTCCAAGGCGTCGCGCAGACCGTCGCCGAGGTAGTTCACGCTCAGCACGGTGAGAGAGATCGCCATACCGGGCCAGAACACCCGCTCCGGGTATTGCTGGAGATAGTCCGTCGCATCATAGAGCAGACGCCCCCATGTCGGGAAATCAGGCGGGAAGCCCAGGCCGAGGAAGGACAGGGCGGATTCGGTGATGATCGCGGTTGCAATCCCCAGCGTGGCCGAAACCATGATCGGTGACAGCACGTTGGGCAGGATGTGCCGCGAAATCAGCTTGCTGTTGGTGGTGCCGATGGAGCGGGCCGCAAGAACGAATTCCCGTTCCTTGATCGCCAGCACATCGCCACGCACGATCCGCGCGGTGGGCATCCAGCTGGTGATGCCGATCGAGGCCACGATCAGGATAAAGATCCCCTGTTCCGGGCCGAAGGCGGCATTCAGCGGCTCGCGGAACAACAGCATCATCACCAGCAGCAGCGGCAACAGCGGCAGCGCCAGGAACAGATCGGTCAGGCGCATCAGCGGTCCGTCGAGACGTTTGAAGAACCCTGCGAGAACGCCAACCAATGAGCCGAGGAACAGCGCCAGAAGCATCGCGGTCAGGCCAACGGAGACCGAGGTCGCGCCGCCTGCCATCATCCGGGCCAGCATGTCACGCCCCAGCTGATCCGTGCCAAAAGGATGCGCCCAGCTTGGGCTCTGATTGCGGGCACGGATATCAATGCGGGTGGCATCAATGTCCCAGAAAAACGGGCCGAGATAGACGGCCAGTATGATCAGCAGGAACAATGCCCCGCCAAGCATGG
The DNA here is from genome assembly GCF_037911135.1 of Phaeobacter sp. A36a-5a. NCBI lineage: Bacteria > Pseudomonadati > Pseudomonadota > Alphaproteobacteria > Rhodobacterales > Roseobacteraceae > Phaeobacter > Phaeobacter bryozoorum. The sequence goes on from NZ_JBBLYU010000001.1 coordinate 849,294, forward strand.
CGCCCTTGTGTGACTTGAACTGATCCCACACATCCAGCCACTGGCTGCGGGGTGGTTGGTCCAGTTCTTCGATCACGCCCGCCGCAGGCAGCGCGGTCGAGGCGGGCACAATCCCTTCGTCGGGCACCAGACGGTCCTTATCAGTCATAGCGGATCCTCGGGTCTAGAATGCCATAGAGCACGTCGGCAATCAGGTTGAACAGCACGATCAGCACGGCAAAGATGAAGGTCAGCGTCTGCACCATCGGCAGGTCGTTGGCCTCGATCGCGCCGATCAGCAGCTGGCCGATGCCGTTCACCTTGAACACCTGTTCGGTGATGATGGCGCCACCGAAGATCGACGGAATCCCCAGCGCGATCACGGTCACGACCGGGATCATCGAGTTGCGCAGAACATGGACCATGACGACCACATATTCGCTGAGGCCCTTGGCGCGGGCGGTGCGGACGTAATCCTGATTGAGGTTGTCCAGCATCGAGGCCCGCATGAACCGGCTCAGCTGTGCGGTGATTTGCAGCGCCAGCACCATGACCGGCATGATCATCTGTTGCAGCTGCTTTACAAAAGACTCCCAACTGTTCACGATATGAGTGGTGTCGTAGATCGATGGGAACCAGCCCAGCTGGACCGAGAAGATCACAATCACCAGTACGCCGGAGAAGAAGGGCGGCACCGAGAAACCCACCATCGACACAAATGTGCCGACCTGATCGAACCAGCTATACTGGCGATAGGCCGAATAGATGCCGATGGGCAGGGCGATGGCGATGGCGACCAGATAGGCGGTGCCCACGACCCACAGGGTCTGGGGAATACGCTGCACGACGATATCCATCACCGGCGAGCGGGTCTGCCAGGAGATCACCCGCAGGTCACCTGCGGAGAAGCTGGTGCCAAAATAATAATCGATCAGAACCTGAGGTTCGATCCAGAAGAACTGCACGATCCATTTCCAGAATCGGATATGCGCGGGTTGGCCAAGGCCAAGCGCTTCGCGCATCTTTTCTTTGACTTCGGGGGGGACGGTCAGAGGGACCTGAGCCATCGGGTCACCGGGCGCAAGTTCAAGCAGCAGGAAGATCACCAGGCTGATGAACAGAAGCGTCGGTACCGACAGGACAAGGCGTCTGATTGTAAAGGTCAGCATCCAGTAGGCGCCTTTGCAATTGGAAGAATGGGGTGGAACTGGGCGGTCTTTTGCCTGAGATCCATTTCTGGCCGACGCAATGACGTCATTCGGACGTGAATGGCAAGAGGCCCCAGCGCGTTAACCGGGGCCTCTGCAGGCGTTTGACGCTGCTTACTCGGTGCGGTGCCAGTCAGCGGCGTTCCACAGTTCGCTGTCCCAGACGTTCAGATCCACACCGCCAAGGGTGTTGGAGCGCGCGGAGAGGCGACCACGGTGCACCAGCGGAATCATGCCACCTTTTTCGACAATGATGTCGTTCAGGCGCTTGGCGATTTCCGCGCGGGCTTCCAGACCTGCGGTCTGCGCCAGCTCTGCGTGCAGCTTGTCGAACTCTTCGTCACAGAAGCGGGAGATGTTCTCGCCCTGCCACTGGGTCTCGGGACGCGGTGCCTTGTCGCACAGACCGTTGCCCAGGTAGGACTGCGGATCGGTGCCATTGAAGGTGTTGGCGTACATTTCGACGTCAGCATAGAACTTCTGGAAGGTGTCGGGGGAACCCGGATCACCACCGAAGAAGACGGATGCGTTGATGTTGCGCAGCTCGGTTTCGATGCCGATTTCGCTCCACCACTGTTTGATCAGCGCCTGGAAGTCCTGACGCACAGCGTTGGTCGAGGTCTGATACAGGATCTTCATCGGCTTGCCATCGGGGGTTTCCCGTACGCCGTCGCCGTTGGTGTCCTTGTAGCCTGCTTCGTCCAGCATGGCGTTTGCGCCTGCGATGTCCTGAGTGTCACAGGTCATCGAGTCGGAGTTGAAGGCCGCAGGTGCCGGTACCCAGTTACAGGTGACCTTACCAGCCTTGCCATAGCCGATTTCCACCAGCAGCGGGCGGTCGATGGCCATCGACATTGCTTTGTAGACCGCAGGATCGCTGAGGAACGGATGCGGGCGGATCACCGAACGCTCATCCGGGCCAAGTGCCGGATCGGGGTTGGTGTTGTTCAGCATGATGCGTTCGACCAGCGGGCCGAAGCCAGCAACTGGCACGCCTTTGCCGCCGGCTTCCATCTGGGCGACCACTTCGGGCGCCAGCTGAAGGTTCCAGGCGTAGTCGAATTCACCGGTTTCCATCACCGCACGGCCCGCAGCAGTAGCGTCGCCGCCCCCTTTGAACAGGAGCTTGGCAAAGGCCGGCTTGGCCGGGTCGCGGTAGTTGTTGTTGGCCGACATGGTGATCACGTCGTTGGGCTTGAACTCATCCACGACAAACGGGCCGGTGCCGATCGGGGCAAAGTTCGCTTCAGTACACTCAGGTGCCTTGGCGCCCAGGCATTCGGCAAATTGTGCCGCCTGAATGATCGGGCTTTCGCCGCCGACAAACGGGCCATAGGGGAAGGGGGTCGGCTTGTCGAAGGTGACCTTGACGGTCAGATCGTCAACGGCCTCGACATTGGTGACACCTTCGAATTTGGTCACCTGCGCGCAGCCGCCCTCGGGGTGCATGCAGTATTCGGCGGTGAATTTCACGTCATTCGCGGTGAGGGGCGTGCCGTCGGACCACAGGATGCCGGGTTTGATTTTCCAGGTGATCGAGGTGAGGTCTTCGCTCACGCCGCCATTGTCGACGGTGGGAATGTCCTCAACCAGGTAGGGAACCATCTCACCTTGCGGGTCGTAGCGGGCCAGCGGCTCGATCACGAGGGAGGCGGATTCCACATCCTTGGTGCCACCCGAAAGGAAGGGGTTCAGGATCGAGGGCGCTTGCCAATAAATAATGTTAACCTGGCCGTCGGATCCCCGTTCGGCAAAGGCTGCGGGAGCAAGCGCGGCTGACGCAATTGCACCCAGCAAAAGGGTCTTGATTTTCATAATTCACTCCTTGTCGGACACGTATGTGCCTTCTTTATGACCGGGGCTTTGGCGCCCCGGAGATTTGCCACATCACTGCGGTCTGTGCGTTTGAGCACGCGCTATCTGCCGGGCGTTGGCTGCGATCACGTTACCGCGATCATGGCTTGCAACCGGAGGCAGGCGTGGCTGCACTGAAGGTATCGAATACAGACTCCTGCCAAATTGCAAGACTTCCGTCGGAGAAAAAATCGCGCAGGGTTAGGAGGTGGGTTTGACGGGGTCAACGCAGGTGCGTACACATTTCTGTTAACGCCATCGAAAAAGAAGAACACGAAGGGGACGTCACGGTGCTGGATCAACCAATCGCGCAAATTAAGGGACTCCGGGTGGAGTTTCAGACAAAGGACGGTCCGGTTGTGGGGGTGAAGGATGTCTCCTTTGACATCAATCCCGGCGAAACCGTTTGCATCGTTGGCGAATCCGGGTCCGGCAAATCGGTGTCCTCGCTGTCGCTGATGCGGCTGGTTGAGTTCGGCGGCGGCGACATTACCTCGGGGCAGCTGCTGTTTGACCGTCGCGACGGCGAGGAGGTCGACCTCGGCAAGACCGATCAGGCGCTGATGAAACAGATTCGCGGCAATGAGATCGGAATGATCTTTCAGGAGCCGATGACCGCGCTCAACCCGGTGTTCACCGTTGGCCGTCAGCTGACCGAAGGGTTGCGGATCCACAAGAACCTCAACAAGAAACAGGCCGAGGCCCGTGCGCTGGAACTGCTGCGTGAGGTGCGGATCCCCGAGCCGGAGCGCCGCCTGAAACAATATCCACACGAACTGTCCGGGGGTATGCGCCAGCGGGTCGTGATTGCGATGGCCATGGCCTGCGAACCGCGCCTGCTGATCGCGGATGAGCCGACAACCGCGCTTGATGTGACCATCCAGGCCGAGATCCTGGCGCTGATGGACCGGCTGAAGCGCGAGACCGGCACTGCGGTGATGTTCATCACCCACGACATGGCCGTCGTGGCGCAGATGGCGGATCGCGTTGTTGTCATGTATCGCGGCAACAAGGTCGAGGAAGGCACCGTCACCGAAATCTTCGAGAACCCGCAGCACGACTATACAAAGGCGCTGCTGGCCGCCGTTCCCAAACTGGGCGAGATGCGCGGCAAGGACTACCCGGAGCCGATGAAGCTGATGGGTGTGGAACAGCAGGAGATCAAGCCGATCAAGGGCAGCGACGAGGTGCTGCTGGAGGTGCGCAACCTGGTGACCCGCTTCCCGGTAAAAGGCGGCGTTCTGCGCCGCACCATAGCCAATGTTCACGCGGTGGAGGATGTCTCCTTCAAGGTGTTCAAAGGGCAGACGCTGTCGCTGGTCGGGGAATCCGGCTGCGGCAAGTCCACTGCCGGGCGGTCGATCCTGCGGCTGGTGGAGCCGCTGTCCGGGTCGGTGGAATTTGAAGGGCGCGATATTCTGGGTCTGAACCCGCGGGAGCTGCACAAGGCGCGCCTTGATATGCAGATGATTTTTCAGGATCCCTTTGCCTCGCTCAATCCGCAGATGCAGCTGCTGGATCAGGTGGCGGAGCCGATGCGCAACTATGGGCTTGCCTCCGGCTCCGAATTGCAGGACCGCGTCGCCAATCTGTTCGACAGGGTGCATCTGCCGCGCAGCTTCATGCGCCGGTATCCGCACGAAATGTCCGGCGGTCAGCGGCAGCGCATTGCCATCGCCCGCGCGCTTGCGCTCAACCCGAAACTTATCGTCGCGGATGAGGCCGTTTCGGCGCTGGATGTGTCGGTACAGGCGCAGGTGCTTAACCTGATGATGGAACTGCAATCAGAATTGGGCCTGTCCTTCTTGTTCATCAGTCACGATATGGCGGTGGTCGAACGGGTCAGCCATCAGGTCGGTGTGATGTACCTTGGCCGTATCGTGGAACTGGGACCGCGGGCGCGGGTCTTTGAGAACCCGCAGCACGCCTATACGCAGGCCTTGATGAAGGCGGTGCCGATTGCCGATCCAAATCAGCGCAAATCGGAGAAGGACCTGAATTTCAAACCGATCCCATCGCCGATCCATGATCTGAACTACGAGCCGGAGCCATCGCAATATATCGAGGTGGAACCGGGGCATTTCGTTCTGACAACTGATAGCGGCTACTAAGGGTATGGCAGATCAGCTCAGCCCGCTGGAGATCATGACCAAGCTGATCTCCTTTCCCACTGTCAGCAGCGAAACCAACCTGCCGCTGGTGGATTGGGTTGAGGGCTATCTGGCAAGCCACGGCATCACCGCGCATCGCTGGGTCGATCCCGAGCAGCCGCATAAAGCGGCGGTTTTTGCCCATGTTGGCCCCGAGGTCGAGGGGGCTGTTGTGCTCTCGGGGCACACGGATGTGGTGCCGATCGAAGGCCAGCCCTGGGACAGCGATCCCTTCACCGTGGTCGAGAGGGATGGCAAGTATTACGGGCGCGGCACCTGCGATATGAAAGGCTTTGACGCGCTGGCGATCTGGGCGCTGGTGGCCGCCCATTATCGCGGCGTCGCGCGGCCCTTGCAGCTGGCGCTCAGCTTTGACGAAGAAGTCGGATGCACCGGCGCGCCGCCCATGATTGTCGCGATGCAGGAGGTCCTGCCAAAAGGATCCTGTGTCATCGTTGGTGAGCCTTCGGTGATGCGACCGGTGACCGGCCACAAGGGCGGGATCGGCTACAGCACCCATCTGGTGGGTTTTGAGGTGCACAGCTCGCTCATGCACACCGGTGTCAGCGCCATCATGCAGGGCGCCCGGCTGATCGACTGGGCCAATGCCCGCAATGCCGAGAATATGGCTAAGGCGCCGGATGAGGTTGCAGCGCTGTTCACGCCTCCCTTTACCACCTGCCATGTCGGGATGATCAACGGCGGAACCGCGCATAATATCACCGCAAAGGACTGTCGCTTCGTGATGGATTTCCGCGTGGTGCCGGGCGAATCTGCCGCCGACTGGGAGGCCGCCTATCTGGCCAGGGTGCGTGAGGTTGAGGCGGAGATGCAGGCGATCCATCCCGACACCCGCATCGACGTCAGCAAGAAATTCAACGTTCCGGGGCTGGTCCCCGAGGTCGAGGGCGAGGCAGAGACGCTGGTGCGCTCGCTCACCGGGGATAATGGCACCCATGTGGTGAGCTATGGCACCGAGGCCGGACAGTTTCAGGAGGCGGGCTATTCCGCCGTGATCTGTGGCCCGGGTGACATTGCCCAGGCCCATCAGCCCAATGAATATATCGAGGTGTCGCAGTTCGACGCTGGCCACCACTTCATGCAGCAGCTGGTCGACCGGCTGGCATCCTGAGCCCAGAACAACGGCGCGTCGGCGGCAGCTGTTTGGGCTGATCGCGGCCTAAGGAGATCTGCTTGCACGTCGATACTTGATAAGGCAACTTTTCTGGCAGAGAGTGGCCGCAGACCCCGGAGGTTAGCGCTGTCGCCGGTCTGCACTGCCTGACTGAACGCGCATCGCCCAGGTGCAGGCTCAGTGCGCATCAGCCAGCGGTGCGGTTGGGGAACGACGGATCAAGTGTAGGGAGACACCCATGCCGATCAAGAATCGCCTGTCCGAAATGCACGCCGAAATCACCGGCTGGCGACGTCACCTGCATCAGATGCCCGAGCTGCTCTATGAGGTGCATAAGACAGCGGCCTTCGTCGAGGAAAAGCTACGCAGCTTTGGCATCACAGACATCACCACCGGGATTGGCCGGACCGGGGTTGTCGCTGTGATCGAGGGCAAGGCGAACACCTCTGGCCGGGTCATTGGCCTGCGCGCGGATATGGACGCGCTTCCCATCACCGAGGCGACCGGGCTGGACTATGCGTCGCAGACACCGGGGCTAATGCACGCCTGTGGCCATGATGGTCATACCTCTATCCTGCTTGGGACCGCCAAATACCTGGCCGAGACCCGCAATTTCGACGGCAAGGTTGTGCTGATCTTCCAGCCCGCCGAAGAAGGCGGCGCCGGGGGCAAGGCGATGTGTGACGATGGCATGATGGATCGCTGGAACATTCAGGAAGTCTATGGCCTGCACAATGCTCCGGGGATCCCTGTGGGCGAATTTGCCATCCGGTCCGGGCCTCTGCTTGCCTCCTCCGATGAGTTCGAGATCAGGGTGACTGGGGTCGGCGGCCATGCAGCAACCCCGCATGAGGCGATTGATACCACGCTGGTCGCTGCACAGATCGTGGTCTCGCTCCAGTCTATCGTGGCGCGCAATATCGACCCGCTGAAACGTGTGGTGTTGACCGTTGGCACATTTGAGACAGACAGTACCGCCTCTAATGTCATTGCCCATACCGCGCGTCTGCAGGGGACGGTGCGGACGCTGGAAACGGAGTGCCGCGGTCAGGCCGAGATCCGTGTGCGCCGCATTGCGGAGGATATCGCCTCTGCCTATGGCGCCCATGCCGAGGTGATCTGGACGCCGGGCTATCCGGTCACCGTAAATACCGAGGCTGAGACCGGATACGCGGTTGAGGCCGCGCGCGCTGTTGCGGCCAAGGTCAGCGATGACACCGACCCGATCATGCCCTCCGAAGATTTCGCCTATATGCTGGAAGAACGTCCGGGCGCCTATATCTTCCTCGGCAATGGCGACACCGCCATGTGCCACCACCCGGCCTATGATTTCGACGATGAGGCAATTCCGCTGGGGTGTAGCTGGTTTGCCGAACTGGTCGAACGACGTCTGCCCGCAGCCTGAGGATTATCCGATGCCCGTGAAGAACCGCTTTGCCGAAATGCACGCTGAAATCACCGCCTGGCGTCGGGATATCCACCAGCACCCCGAAATTCTGTATGAGACGCACCGCACCAGCGCGCTGGTTGCCGAGAAACTGCGGGCCTTTGGCTGCGACGAGGTGGTGACCGGTATTGGCAGGACCGGGGTTGTCGGGGTGATCCGGGGGCGCAGCGACACGCAGGGCCGCGTGATCGGCCTGCGGGCCGATATGGATGCACTTCCTATGGCGGAGGATACCGGCCTGCCACATGCGTCGAAGATCGACGGGGCAATGCACGCCTGCGGCCATGACGGTCATACTGCGATGTTGCTCGGGGCTGCGAAATATCTGGCGGAGACGCGCAATTTCGATGGTGCGGCGGTGGTGATCTTTCAGCCCGCAGAAGAGGGCGGCAACGGTGCGGAGGCCATGTGCAAGGATGGGCTGATGGACCGTTTCGGCATCGACGAGGTCTATGCCATCCACAATTCGCCGGGGCTGGAGCTGGGCCAATTCGCGCTGCGGCCCGGCCCCATTCTGGCATCGGTCGACGAGTTCATCATCCGTCTTCAGGGGCGCGGCGGCCATGCTGCCAAACCGCAGGAAACCGTCGATACCACGGTGATGATGTGTCAGCTGATCACCGCCCTGCAATCCATCGTGTCGCGGAACGTCGATCCGGTGATGCAGGCAGTTCTATCGGTCACCTCGGCAGAAACGTCATCGAAGGCCTATAACGTCATTCCCGACCGGGCCGAGGTAAAGGGCACCATTCGCACCCATTCTCCGGACGTTCGGGCGCAAATCCCGGAACGGCTGCGCGCGGTGACTGCCGGTATCGCGCAGAGCTTTGGCGGTTCGGCGGAGGTGGAGTTCGTGAACGGCGTGCCGGTGACCATCAATGACGCTGCCGCAACCGAATATGCCCATGCGGCTGCGGTGGCTGTGGCCGGTCGTTGCGCGGAGGTGCCCCTGGCGATGGGGGGCGAGGACTTCTCCTTTATGCTGGAGGAACGCCCCGGTGCGATGATCCGCGTCGGCAATGGTCCCTCTGCTGGGCTGCATCACCCGGCCTATGATTTCAACGATGACGCAATTCCCAGCGGATGCAGCTGGTTTGTCACCCTGATTGAGCAGCGCCTGCCGCTGCCCTGACGGGCAGGCGCTGCGCCCTGATCCAATTACCCGAATACGGCGCAGACCATGACGGTCGGCGCATTGAGCAAAAAAGAGGATATTATCATGCCTGTGAAGAACCGCTTTGCCGAACTGCAAGAGGAAGTCACCGCCTGGCGCCGTGACATTCATGAAAACCCAGAAATCCTGTTCGAGACCCATCGCACCAGCGCTCTGGTCGCTGAGAAGCTGAAAGAATTCGGCTGCGACGAGATTGTCACCGGCATTGGCCGGACCGGTGTTGTGGGCGTGATCAAGGGCAAGTCTGACAGCTCCGGCAAGGTCATCGGTCTGCGCGCCGATATGGACGCGCTGCCGATCCATGAGCAGACCGGTCTGGATTATGCCTCCAAAACCGATGGCGCGATGCATGCCTGTGGCCATGACGGCCATACTGCGATGCTGCTGGGGGCGGCCAAATACCTGTCTGAGACCCGCAATTTCGACGGTACTGTCGTGGTGATCTTCCAGCCCGCCGAAGAAGGCGGCGGCGGCGGCAAGGAAATGTGCGACGACGGCATGATGGATCGCTGGAATATCCAGGAGGTCTATGGGATGCACAACTGGCCGGGTCGGCCGGTTGGATCCTTTGCGATCCGCCCGGGTGCTTTCTTTGCAGCGACTGACCAGTTCGACATCACCTTTGAAGGGCGCGGTGGCCATGCCGCAAAGCCGCAGGAAACCATCGACACCACCGTGATGACGGCGCAGGCGGTGCTGGCGCTGCAAACCATCGCCTCGCGCAATGCGGACCCGGTGCATCAGATCGTTGTGTCCGTAACCTCCTTTGAAACCTCCTCCAAGGCGTTCAATGTGATCCCGCAGAGTGTCCAGATCAAAGGCACCGTGCGTACGATGTCGGGCGATATGCGGGATCTTGCGGAGAAGCGCATCAAAGAGATCTGTGCCGGTGTGGCAGCGACCTATGGCGGCACGGCTGAGGTGACCTATCACCGCGGCTACCCGGTGATGGTCAATCATGAAGAACAGACCGAATTTGCAGCCAAAGTGGCCCGCGACATCTCCGGCAGCTGCGATGACGCGCCGCTGGTGATGGGGGGCGAAGACTTTGCCTTCATGCTGGAAGAGCGCCCCGGTGCCTATATTCTGGTCGGCAACGGCGATACCGCCGCCGTGCACCACCCGGAGTACAACTTCAACGATGAGGCGATCCCGGCGGGCTGTAGCTGGTGGGCCGAAATCGTCGAGCAGCGCATGCCTGCTGCCTGATCAGCCCGTCATCCAGTCGGTGACCTGCTTGCCTGTCCCATCGGGGCAGGCAATTTGCGTTCTGGCCGGGGAAGGGGAGCTGGATCAGCCTGCGGACCAGAGGTCCTGATAGACCGCGTCAATCCCATCGGCCTCGGCGCTTGCGCTAAAGGCCGTTACCGCGAGGTCACGCCCGGCGCGCCCGAAATCCAGCAGCTGATCGGGTGTCGACAGCAGGCGATCAGCCGCTGCCGCCGCGGCCTCGGCAGCTTCCAGCGGCACCACCGTCCCAACCGTTCCCTGTGCGGAGAACGCGCGGTAGTAGCCTGTGTCTGACCCGACAAAGGGGACGCCGCTTGCCAGCCCCTCCAGCGGAGCCATGCCATAGCCCTCATAGCGCGGCAGCTGCATCACCAAGGACAGCGCCCGTATCATACGCGGCAGATCGCCAGCCGGAATTTCGCCGGGAAAGAGGATGCGATCGCCAAGGCCAGCCGCCGCAATCCGGGCTTGCAGCCCCTTCAGAAAGCCCTGATGCTCCCGCGCGGCGCGGCCGACCACCAGAGCCACTAGACCGGGGTGATCCGGCAGCAGGCGCAGCATGGCGTCCACGAATAGATCGGTGCCCTTCTCGGGGCGAATGCGCCCGATGGTGGCAATCCCCTGCTGGCCTCCATACCCCAGCGCGGCCCAGGCGGAACTGCGGTTTTCCGCCGGTGTGAACAGATCTGTATCGACGCCATGTGGCACCACCGCGCGGACATGCGGGACATAGGCCGCTGCGGCCTCGGTGGTGGCGATCACAGCGTCCATGCGCGAGATCAGCCAGCGGGGAAAGGCCGAGTGGCGCCGCTGCGCCGCCGAGGTGAAGACAATGCGGATGGGCAGGCGCAGGACGTCGCGTGCCCAGATCGCCGCACGCATTTCGGTGTTGCGCCTCACATGCCAGATGGCAAAGGGTTTGGCGGGATCATGCCTGCGTGAGGCCGCGCGGGCAGCGGCGATGCTGATGGGGTCCGGGCAGCCGGGCAGGGGGCGTCCGACGAGCGCCATATCATAGCGGCCCGCCTGCTGACGGATCACATTGGCTGCGGTTGCCGAAACGCCGGTGAAGTTGCGATTGAAATTGGTGACAAGAAGGTCGGCCATCTACGGGTCCCGTTCAATGGGGCTGGCGGGCGGGCGACAGCGCCAGATTGTCGATCAGCAGATCAACCACGCCATCAAGCGCTGCGGCCTGTGCCGCGACCACGCCACGGGCCGCGTCGCGCGCTGCGTTGAGGGCGGCATCATCATCCATCCAGTGGCTTACGGCACCTGCTAGCCCCTTGGCATCATTGACCTCGACCGCGCCGCCCGCGCTGATCAACGGCGGATAGGTCTCGGCGAAGTTGGAGTATCCCGGACCCGTGATCACGGCAGCGCCTGCCTGTGCTACCTCAAAGGGGTTATGGCCGCCGATGGGCGCAAGGGAGCCACCAAGAAACACGATGGGCGACAGCGCATACCAGGTGCCGACTTCGCCCAATGTGTCGGCAAGATAGACCTGGGTATCCGCTGTCAGCGGCTGACCGGCGCTACGGCGCGCAACGCTGAGGCCTGCCAGCTCGATCAGCGCGATGATGTCCTCGGCTCGTTCCGGGTGGCGGGGGGCCAGCAGCAGGCAGATGTCCGGGTCCTCGGCCAGCAGCGCCTTATGCGCGGCGATCACGGTCTCTTCCTCGCCCCGGTGCGTGGAGCTGGCCACCCAGAGCGGGCGCTCGCCAAGCTCTGCGCGGACCGCATCAAGGGCCGCCTGATCGACGGGCAGCGGAGCGGAACCGGCCTTGAGGTTGCCGCTGGGATGGACTTTGTCCGGTGCGGCGCCCAGCTCGATCAGGCTTTCCCCCATCTGCGGGTTCTGGCTGAGCAGCAGATCAAACTTCTGCATCACAAACGCCGCGGTGGCCGGTTTCGATTTCCACCGCGCCACAGACCGGGCCGAGAGGCGGGCGTTGACCAGCGCGAGCCGCACAGCAGCCTGTTCAGCGGCATGGAGCGTTACCGGCCAAAGCTCGCTTTCGACAAAAAGCGCTGCGTCGGGCTGCCAATGGCGCAGGAACCGATCGACCGGGGCGGTGGCATCCAGCGGGGCGAACTGGTGGCGACAGTTGGCGGGCATACGCTTGGCCATCATCTCAGCCGAGCTGGCGGTGCCGGAGGTCAGCAGAAACTCCGCGCCGGGCAGCCGTGGGGCCAGTTTGTCAATCAGGCTGAGCGCTGCGAGGCTTTCACCGACCGAGGCCCCGTGCAACCAAAGCAGAGGCGCAGGCCTGCCGTCCGGTCCGCTTGGGGTCGGGCGCGGCTGGCTGGCATAGCCCAGACGCTCGCGCTGCCGTGTGGGAGAAACGCCATGGTCGGCGAGCTTGCCCGCCACCTTGCGAAAGGCGAATGGTGCCAGCAGCGCAGTGGCGCCACGGTAGAGGTGAAACAGCAGCGTCGGCGCGCTGGTCCTGCGGCTGGCCATGTCAGCCGCCGGTATGGCTCATGTGGCGTGGCATCTGCCCGTCCAGTTTTTGCCGGGAATAATCGAAATCATGCCCCTTGGGCTTGAGCGTGATCGCTGCCCGTATGGCCGCCTCCAGCGCCTGATCATCCTCGGGGTGATCCCGTAGCGGCGCGCGCAGGTCCGCCATGTCTTCCTGCCCCAGGCACATGTATAGCTCACCGGTGCAGGTCAGGCGCACCCGGTTGCAGCTTTCGCAGAAGTTATGCGACAGCGGCGTGATAAATCCGATCTTCTGGCCGCTCTCCTCCAGGCGGACATAGCGCGCCGGTCCGCCGGTCCGTTCGGTCAGATCAGTGACGCTGTAGTGATCCTCATAGGCGCGGCGCACGTCTTTCAGCGACCAATATTGACCCAGTCGGTTTTCATTGCCGATATCGCCCATCGGCATGACCTCGATCCAGGTCAGATCCATATCGCGCTCGGCGCACCAGCGGGTGATGGCGGGTAGCTCGTCCTCGTTGAAGCCTTTCAGGGCAACAGCGTTGATCTTGATCCGCAGCCCGGCCTTCTGGGCCGCATCAATCCCGCGCAGCACCTGGGGCAGGCGGCCCCAGCGGGTGATCTCGGCAAATTTGGCCTCGTCGATGGTGTCGAGCGAGACATTCACCCGCCGCACACCGGCGTCATAAAGATCCTGCGCGTATTTTTCCAGCTGCGAGCCATTGGTGGTCAGCGTCAGCTCCTTCAACGCCCCGCTTTCCAGATGCCGGGTCATGGCGCGGAAGAAAGTCATGATGCCCCGGCGCACTAGTGGCTCACCACCGGTGATCCGCAGTTTCTCAACACCAAGATTGACGAAGGTCGAACACATGCGATCCAACTCTTCCAGTGTCAGAAGATCCTTCTTCGGCAGGAAGGTCATGTTTTCGGACATGCAGTAGACGCAGCGAAAATCGCAGCGGTCGGTGACCGAAACGCGCAGATACGTAATGGCGCGGGCGAAGGGATCGATGAGTGGCGCTGTCATTCTTCTTAGGTAAAGCGGGGCGGCGCTTGCGGCAAGGGCTGAGTTTGGCCGAACCCGGGATTGCCGCTGGCAAAGCCGTGAGCGCGGAGCTAGTGTCGCGATATGCGTTATTCTGTTTTGATCCTGTCGTCTGTCGTGCTGCTTGGAGCCTGTGGCCAGTTGCAGTGGAATTCCTCGGTTCTGGGTGGGGGTAGACCCTCTGGCCCGGTTGGTGATCCGGTCAGTGATACGGCCGCTACGGTCCCGCTGGCGCCGGGTGTCGAACAGACACCGCTGGACGCTGCGAACGGTTCGGTTGCCTCGGTCGGCGCGGCTGCGGGCTATACCGGGCGCGCCTCAACCGTGGCCAGCCTCGGGGATCCCTCGCAGCCCGGCCTGTGGATGGACACGCCTTTGGTCGATAGTGCGCAGGTGGCGCGCGTGCGCTCGCCTCGGGGCACCGAGGTCACGCTGACTCTGCGTCCCATCGGCGGGGATACCGGCGCCGGAAGTCGGCTTTCGATTGATGCGATGCGCGCACTTGGGCTGCCGCTGACGGAGCTGGTCGAAGTTGAGGTGCTGCCTGCCGCCTGATCGGCCCTGAGGTCGTCACCTCCGGCGAGCCCCCCCCAAAAAAAGAAATGGCGCGAAGGATAGCTCCTGCGCGCCTATTTTGTTGGTAACAGCTGTTGCGAGTTTCCTGCCTGCGCGGTTCAGTCGGCGTGACTGGCAGCAGGCAGATGTTTGGCCGCTTCCTTGCGGGCAAAGGGCTTCATCGCTGCGCCATGTTCGGTAAGGAATGCGCGGGTGCGATCAGCGTCATGTTTGCTCAGATCGCGCAGCCACCAGGCGATGGATTTCTGAATGAACCAGTTGCGATCCGGCACGTAGCCAGCGGCCCAGCCGAGGATCCGCTCGCGTGCGGCCAGTTCTTCAGCTTTGGGGTTGGGCAGCTTGGCCCAGGGCAGGGTGGCAACCAGGGCTGCCCGGCGGGTCCACATGTGATCAGAGCCGGTCCAGCCCTCGACGATATCCAGACGTGCGGGCTCAGCCTGAAGGCGTTTCTGGATGGCCGAGGCTGCGTGGTCTGCAATGGCCCAGCTGTCAAAATCCGGCAGCCAGCTTTGCAGCAGGTCCCAGACCGGTGCGTCGTCCCTGATCCGCGCCTGTGTCAGCAGCTTTGCCGCCGCGATGCGCGCCTCGAACACATCGCTGGCCCAGAGCTCCTGCGCCAGCGCGCAGCGCGCGGCAACCCCATCGTCGCCCGAACTCAGCTGCTTGCGCCACTCCTGGCTCAGGCTGTTGATGGTGGGATTCGGAACCCCCAGCACAACGCGCTTCTGCTTGTGATAGCTGGCCATCTGAGCCGCGCGCGCAGGCTCGGCGGCGCTCTCCAGCGCGGCCAGTGCCACCTCCAGTGTCAGATCGCTCATTCCACCGTCACCGATTTTGCGAGATTGCGGGGCTGGTCCACATCGGTGCCCTTGGCGATCGCGGTGTAATAGGCGATCTGCTGCGCCGGCACCGCATAGAGGATCGGGGCCAGCGCATCGGGTACCTGCGGCATCACGATCACCTCATGGGTGCCATCACCGGCGATCTTGGCGCCTTCGGTGTCGGTCACCAGGATCACCTTGCCCCCGCGTGCCATGACCTCCTGCATGTTTGACACTGTCTTGTCGAACAGTGCATCACGCGGCGCCAGAACCACCACCGGCACCTTCTCGTCAATAAGCGCGATGGGGCCGTGTTTCAGCTCGCCGCTGGCGTAGCCTTCGGCATGGATATAGCTCAGCTCCTTGAGCTTCAGCGCGCCTTCCAGCGCCAGCGGATAGAGCTGCCCCCGCCCGAGGAAGATGATATCCCGTGCCTTCGCCAGCCCGCGTGCCGTAGCGGTGATCTGCTTGGCGCCCGTCAGTGACTGGTTGATCAGACCGGGCAGCGCGCGCAGATCGTCGGGCATTCCGGCAGGCAGGGCGATGCCGCGCTGTTGGGCCGCCCGCAGGGCGAGCAGCAGCAGGATGGTCAGCTGGCAGGTAAATGCCTTGGTCGAGGCAACAGAGATTTCCGGGCCGGCGTGCAGCGGCAGAAGCACATCGCTTTCCCGCGCGATGGAGCTTTCGGGGACATTGACCAGCCCCACGATCTGCTGCGCCTTGCCGTCCATGTAGCGCAGGGCGGCCAGGGTGTCGGCGGTCTCTCCCGATTGTGACACAAACAGCGCCATCGTCTTCTCCGACACCGGCGGCTCGCGGTAGCGGAACTCAGAGGCGACATCGACTTCGACCGGCATCCGGGCGATCTGTTCAAACCAGTATTTCGCAACCATGCAGGCATAATAGGCGGTGCCACAGGCGACCATGGTCAGCCGCTCGATCCTGGTGAAGTCCAGTTCGGACGGCAGCGCCAGCTGGCCATCCTCGCTCAGATAGGCTTTCAGCGCGCGGTCAATGGCAACCGGCTGTTCGGCGATTTCCTTGGCCATGAAATGCTTGTGGCCGTCCTTGTCGACGCGCGCATTTGCCAGCTGGATCTGGCGTTTTTCGCGGTTGGCGATGGCGCCGCGCTGGTCCCAGATATCGAGGCTGGTTCGGGTCAGTACCGCAAAATCGCCTTCTTCCAGATAGGTGATCTGGTCGGTGAACGGAGCCAGCGCTATCGCGTCCGACCCGACGAACATTTCGCCCTCGCCATGGCCGATGGCAAGCGGCGAACCCTTGCGGGTGGCGATCATCAGATCCTCTTCGCCCTCAAACAGGAAGGCCAGGGCAAACGCTCCGTCCAGACGCGACACGGTTTCGCGCGCCGCTTCGACCGGGGACTTGCCGTCGCTGATCAGCGCCTCGCAGAGCAGGGCGACGGTTTCGGTATCTGTTTCGGTCTCAAAGGTGATGCCTTTCTGACCCAGCTCCACACGCAGCTCTTTGAAGTTCTCGATGATGCCATTGTGGACAACGGCAACCCTGCCGGCCCGATGCGGGTGGGCGTTGCTGACCGTCGGCGCCCCATGGGTGGCCCAGCGGGTATGGCCGATACCGGATTTGCCGCGCAGCGGTTCATGAACAAGAAGATCGGAAAGGTTCACCAGCTTTCCCACCGCACGGCGGCGGTCCAGCGCGCCGTCACTGACGGTGGCGATCCCGGCGCTGTCATAGCCGCGGTACTCCAGCCGCTCGAGAGCCTTGACCAGGATTGGGGCCGCTTCATGATTGCCAAGAACGCCGACGATGCCACACATTATTCGGCTCCTTTGCCAAGACGGGCCTTCTTGGCGCGCAGCATGTCCATCAGCTTGCGCGCCCGCCCGGGTTTGTTCTGTTGCTCGGCGCGCGCAATGGCCAATGCGCCGTCCTCGACGGATTTCGTGATCACGGCTCCGGTCGCGGTCATGGCCTGATTGCCGACGCGCACCGGGGCCACCAGCATGGTGTTGGACCCGATAAAGGCACCCGCTCCGATTTCGGTCCGGTGTTTCATCACGCCGTCGTAGTTGCAGGTGATCGTTCCCGCGCCGATATTGGTACCGGCACCAACGCTGGCATCGCCGATGTAGCTGAGGTGGTTGACCTTGGCGCCCTCGGCAATTTCAGCATTCTTGATCTCAACGAAATTGCCGATGTGGGTGTTCTCTGCCAGCTCTGCACCGGGGCGCAGGCGGGCATAGGGGCCGACCTTGGAGCCGCGCGAGATATGGCAGCCCTCAAAATGTGAGAATGATCGGATGAAGACACCGCTTTCGACCGTGACATCGGGGCCGAAGACCACATTGGGCTCGATGATCGTGTCGCGGCCGATGACGGTGTCAAAGGCCAGATAGACCGTCTCCGGATCCATCAGCGTGACGCCATCCTCCATCAGCGCGGTACGTGCACGGCGCTGGAAGATGCGGTCGGCTTCGGCCAGATCCGCGCGGGAATTGATGCCAAGGGTCTCGGCCTCATCGCAGGAGACCGCAGTGACCCGAAGCCCATCGGCGCAGGCCAGTTCCACAAGATCTGTGAGATAATATTCGCCGGAGGCATTGGCGCTGTCGACACGGTCAATCAACGCAAACATCTGCGCCGCATTGCCGGCCATCAGCCCGGAATTGCAGAAATCAATCGCGCGCTCGGCCTCGGTTGCGTCCTTGTATTCGACAATACGTTCCAGGCTGTCTCCATTCATGACCAGGCGGCCATAGCGTGCCGGATCAGCTGCGGTGAAGCCCAGAACCACCAGATCGGCGTTCTGCCGTGCGGCGATCATATGTTCCAGCGTTTCGGCGCTGACAAAGGGCGTGTCGCCATAAAGCACGACGATATCGCCCTCGAAACCGGTCAGTGCCTCACGCGCCTGCGCGACGGCATGAGCTGTACCAAGCTGTTCGTCCTGAAAGACAATTTCGACATCTTCGTCGATATCGGCCAGGGCTGCCCGTACATAATCCGCGCCGTGGCCGGCCACCACGATGGTGCGCTCGGGGACCAGCGCGCGACCGGCGGACAGCGTATGTTCCAGCATCGGGGCGTGGGCAATGGGATGCAAAACCTTGGGCAGGTCGGAGTTCATCCGGGTGCCTTTGCCTGCGGCCAGAATGACGAGGGCGGTGCTCATGTGATGTTTTCTCTTTGTCTTTTCAGCGCCCCCGTTTTATCCGCTAACAGCAGGCGCGCAAGGCAAAGCGCCATCAAACAAGGTTGCGGCTTGCAACAAGCGGTGGCGGAAACGCGCCGAGAGAGGGCAGATATGCGAACGGTTATCTTCGATCTCGATGGTACTTTGGCGGATACATCCGGTGATCTTCTGGCTGCGGCGAATGCCTGTTTCCGTCAGATGGGACTGGGGGACCTGCTGACCCTGCCACGGGATGCTGCGGTTGCCCTGCGCGGTGGTAAGAGCATGTTGACCACCGGGCTGAAACGCGCCGGGGAGTATCGTGAAGAAACCGTCGAGGAATACTATCCGCGGCTTCTGGAGTATTACCGCGATGCGATTGACCATCACACGGTGTTGTATCCGGGCGCCATGGCGGCGGTGGAGCAGTTGAAAACCGACGGGTTCCGGGTGGGGATCTGCACCAACAAGCCGGAGGCGCTGGCGGAGAAGCTGATGCAGAGTCTGGGCGTACGTGATGCGTTCCACTCTCTGGTCGGGGCGGATACGCTGCCGGTGCGCAAGCCTGACCCGGAGCCGCTGCGGGAGGCTGCCCGGCGGGCCGGGGGTGATCCTGAGCGTACAATTCTGATCGGTGATACAGACACCGACCGCAAGACCTCGGCAGCGGCCGGGGTGGCCTCGGTGCTGGTGACCTTTGGTCCGTCCGGCGACGACCTTGAGGCGCTGCGCCCCGAGGCGCTGTTACAGCGTTTTGAGGATCTTCCTGCACTGGCGGCCCGCTTGCTGCCTCTTTGATGTCAGGTGATGTCGTCATGACATCGTTGCCGTCTTCTCCGGGGGGGCATGGCAGGGCTTGACCTCGTGTGATCAGGGGCAGACAAAAACACCATGACAGAGATATTCAGCGGTAGCTTTACCCAGCAGGAACCCATCCCCGAAGATGCCATCGAAGCCGCCGTCGCGGTGATGCGCCACGGACGCCTGCATCGCTACAATGTGGTGGCGGATGAGGCGGGCGAGGTAACCCTGCTGGAAGAGGAATTTGCGGCACAGATGGGCGCGCCCTATGCCCTAGCCGTGGCGTCGGGGGGCTATGCGCTGGCAACCGCCCTGCGCGCGGTCGGGGTGCGGCCCGGCGACAGGGTGCTGACCAATGCCTTCACCCTCGCGCCGGTACCGGGGTCGATTGCCGCTGTTGGCGCACAGCCGGTCTATGTCGGGGTAACCGAAGCGCTGACCCTTGATCTTGAGGATCTTGAGCGTCAGCTGGCGGCGGATGGTCACCCGAAGGTTCTGATGCTGTCACATATGCGGGGGCATCTTTGCGATATGGATCGGTTGATGGCCATCTGCGATGCTGCGGGTGTCACCGTGATCGAGGACTGCGCCCATACCATGGGGGCGCGGTGGAACGGAGTTCTGTCCGGCCGTCACGGCGCTGTCGGCTGCTATTCCTGCCAGACCTATAAGCACGTGAACTCGGGAGAGGGCGGTCTGATGATCACCTCGGACCCCGAAATCGCGGCCCGCGCCATCATGCTGTCGGGGTCTTATATGCTCTACTCACGGCATCGGGCTGCGCCCGGACCTGAGGTGTTCGAGCGGATCAAATATGAAACCCCCAATATTTCGGGCCGTATGGACAACCTGCGTGCTGCGATCCTGCGCCCGCAGCTGCGGCAACTGGACCAGCAGGTGCAGCGCTGGAACGAACGCTATCAGCAGATCGAGACAGGGCTGCGAGACACGCCCGGCCTGCAGGTCGTCGAACGCCCGCAAGCGGAGTTATATGTCGGCTCCTCCATCCAGTTCCTGCTGCTGGACTGGTCGGCTGACAAGATCCGTGAGGTGCTGCGCCGGTGCAGCGCTCGCGGAGTGGAACTCAAATGGTTTGGTGCGGCTGAGCCGGTCGCATTCACCTCCCGCTATGACAGCTGGCGCTATGCGGCGGCACCGGCAATGCCCGCAAGTGATCGGGTGCTGCACGGGATCATCGACATGCGGGTGCCATTGACCTTCTCGCTTTCCGACTGTGCGCAGATCGCGCGCATCATCCGGGCTGAGGTGGCGGCGGTGTTCCAGGCCGGAGAGCGCTGACGGGTCGGCTGGCTGCTCGGCTCAGATAGGATCCACGACAGCGCGATTGTTTTTGCCGATCCGTTCCAGAAGCCGCTTTTGTCTGGGCTGTGGCGGGATGGGTCTGGCGCTGGCAGGGCCGTGCTGCGCCGCGCCTACCAGATCCGGAAACAGCTGTTTCAACTCCTGCCGCGCGGCGGGGGAGAGGGCGGCCAGCGACGGTTCGGTGACCAGCAGGCTTTCGCTGGGGGCACCATTGGCGAGAACGATCTCGTGGTTGTCGAACAGCATGTGGAAATAGGCGATGCCCTCCTGCGGTGCGGATACATAGATCCCCGGCAGGGCCGTAAGGCGAATGGCCGGGATCAGCACCTCGAATTGGCCAAACATGCGCTGCGCCACGCGTGATCGGATCAGCATCCGATGCTGCCGCGAGACCAGCAGCGGTTTCTTGGGCAGTCCCGGCCCGAGGGCGCCGGCCTCGATCCGCACCGGGCGGAGCCTGGGGTCGTCCCTCATCTCGTTCGCCGAGACACGCCGCCTGCCAATCCAGCGCAGCGGCTTCAGCCCGTCCTCAGTCATGACCATGTCGCCCGGCGTGAGGGTTTCGATGGCGCGGGGACCGTCGGCCGTTTCGATCAGGGTGCCATTGCAGAAGCATACCAAGAGCGAGATATTGTCGACGATCGCGCCGAGACTATCGTCGCTGCCAAGTTCGGTCAGGCGCAGCGTGTAGTCTCCGGGGCTGGTGAAGTTCACATTCAGGCTGGTCTGGGTAAAGCTGCTGGTGGTCGGCAGCACCGACATGGAGGCGATAACCGCTCCGCTCGCATCCAGAATTTCGACGGTAAATCCCTCAGTGCCCGCCTGACTCAGCGAGGCAGTGCGCAGGGCGGCGTCCAGCGTCAGCGTGGTCTGGATCGGAGCAGTGACGGTAAAACTCTGCTCCATCACGGTGGTCTGGCCGGATTGACCGTCCATTTCGGCCACGCGATTGGATGAGCCATTCCCGAGATAGGCGCTCTCTGTATTGCTGGCCTCCAGGTCGGTGCCGCTCCAATTGGCGGAGCCGCTGTCAAATGTTCCGTTGATGATCAGATTTTGCATCGCGCCGGGCCTCTGCCTGCTTTTGGTAAACAATGCGTTAATCGCAAAGTAAGGCGCCAGTGTGGCAATAGCACCGCCGTGGCGGCGGGTATGTGCAGATTATTTCTGCACCCTGAGGTGTCATCTTATTGACTGAAGGCCAGGGATGTGGCTATTAATGAACAAGTGTTCAATAACCGGCGACTTCGGGAGAAAACGATGTTTAACGCAAGCATGACCTTTGATCTGGGCGAAGATGTGAATGCCCTGCGCGACATGGTGCACCGCTGGGCGCAGGAGCGCGTCAAGCCAATGGCGCAGGAGATTGATCAGAAAAACGAATTCCCCGCCGAGCTATGGCAGGAGATGGGTGAGCTGGGATTGCTGGGTATCACCGTGCCTGAGGAATTCGGCGGTGCCGGCATGTCCTATCTGGCCCATACCGTCGCGGTTGAGGAGATCGCCCGGGCCAGCGCCTCGGTGTCGCTGTCTTATGGCGCGCATTCGAATCTCTGCGTCAATCAGATCAAGCTCAACGGCAATGCCGAACAAAAGGCAAAATATCTGCCGCGGCTGATTTCCGGCGAACACGTCGGCGCGCTGGCCATGTCCGAGGCAGGCGCCGGCTCCGATGTTGTCTCGATGAGCCTGCGCGCGGAGAAGTGCAATGATCACTATCGCCTGAACGGCAATAAATACTGGATCACGAACGGTCCCGATGCCGACACGCTGGTGGTCTATGCCAAGACCGACCCCGAAGCGGGATCCAAGGGGATCACAGCCTTCCTGATCGAAAAGGAATTCAAGGGCTTCTCGACCTCGCCGCATTTTGACAAGCTGGGGATGCGCGGCTCCAACACCGCCGAACTGGTGTTCGAAGACGTCGAGGTCCCATTTGAGAATGTGCTGGGTGAAGAAGGCAAGGGCGTGCGCGTCCTGATGTCTGGTCTCGACTATGAGCGCGTCGTTTTGGCGGGCATCGGCACTGGCATCATGGCCGCCTGCATGGATGAGATGATGCCCTACATGAAAGAACGCAAACAATTCGGCCAGCCGATTGGAAACTTCCAGCTGATGCAGGGCAAGATCGCCGACATGTATACCGCGATGAACACCGCGCGGGCTTATGTCTACGAAGTGGCAAAAGCCTGCGACAAGGGGACCGTGACCCGCCAGGATGCCGCCGCCTGCTGTCTTTACGCCTCTGAGGTGGCCATGACGCAGGCGCATCAGGCGGTGCAGGCCTTTGGTGGGGCGGGCTATCTCTCCGACAACCCGGTGGGCCGTATCTTCCGGGATGCCAAGCTGATGGAGATTGGCGCGGGCACCTCGGAGATCCGCCGGATGCTGATCGGCCGCGAGCTGATGGGCCAGATGTAAGCCCGCACCGGGGCAGATGCCCCGGGTGACTGCTGTCTTGCGGCTTGGTGATGCAACACGCCTGCAAGGCGCAAGACAGAGAAAGCGGCGCCCCATAAGGTGCGCCGCCTCTCCCTGAACCACTCGTTCTAATCAGTTACTCGTCAAAGGGATCAGAAACGGTGAACGTAGCCAAACCCAACAGTGATCGGATCAATCTCGGCGGTGCCGATCTTGGTGCCGTTCAGGGTCACATCGGTTTCGATATCCATGTAGCGGACGTTCACCCGCAATGCGCCACG
This sequence comes from Phaeobacter sp. A36a-5a, assembly GCF_037911135.1. Taxonomy (NCBI): domain Bacteria; kingdom Pseudomonadati; phylum Pseudomonadota; class Alphaproteobacteria; order Rhodobacterales; family Roseobacteraceae; genus Phaeobacter; species Phaeobacter bryozoorum. Next base: position 872,342 of record NZ_JBBLYU010000001.1, read on the forward strand.
ATCCGAGATCTGCCAGTCGGCGCCAAGGTTCAGTGCCAGCCCGACGCTGTCATCAAGCGAAATAACCCCCGCGGGCGAGCTTTCCTCAAAGAAGGTCGTGTAGTTGATACCAACGCCGACAAAGGGTTTGAACCTAGTCTGCGTCGGGAAGTGATAGTTGACCGACAGGGTCGGCGGCAGATGCTTCGTAGTCGCGGTATAGGCGCCGTTCAAAGAAATATCATGTTCGAACGGGCTGGCGGCCAGAAGTTCAATCCCGATGTTGTCGCGGATGAAGTACTCCGCGGTGAAGGTCAGAGCAGTATCGTCGTCAATAGTGGCAGCAGCACCGGCGAGCCTACCATTGTCGGATTTCGGATTGACGTTGGCGATGCCGATGCCAAGGGTCCAATCCCCCTGGGACTGGGCAAGGGCGGGGCCGGCCAGGGCTGCCAGTGCAGCGCTAAGAGCCAGGGCGGAAACCATACGGGTCATTGGGACTATCCCTCTTCTTTCGTGTACGGGGGATCTATGCGCTCATCCGCCGGGTGTTACACTGATCTGGATCAAACCCGCGCGGGCTTTCCCCTTGGGAATGCAGTGAAAAAACGCATGGCGGCCATGCAACCTGCGAGGGGCTGTTAATGACCAAGCAGACGACATATCCCGGGTTGACGGCCGCAGGCGGCTGGGCGTTTCCTGCGCGCCTCAACATGGCTGAACAAGCTCTGGACCACCCGGACGATGCGCTTGCGCTGATTGATCTCACAACCGCAGACCGCCGGGATGTGACCTACGGGATGCTGCGTGGACAGGTGGACCTGCTGGCCCGCCACCTGTCGGCGCAGGTCGCCCCCGGAGATCGTGTCGGTGTACTGCTGAGCCAGTCTGTCGGCTGCGCAGTTGCGCATCTGGCGATCTGGAAGATCGGTGCCATCTCGGTGCCGTTGTTCAAGCTGTTCCAGCAGGATGCGCTGGCCTCACGCATCGGCGATGCCGGATTGGACCTTGTGCTGACCGATACGGCTGGGGCGGCCCAGCTGGGTGAGCTGGCACAGCCGCTTCTGGTGGAGGAGGTCCTGACCGAAACCCCGGCGCACAATGGCGATCTGCTGCCCTATGCCGAAACCACCCCGGAGACGCCAGCGGTGTTGATCTACACCTCCGGCACCACAGGCAGCGCCAAGGGGGCATTGCACGGGCACCGGGTTTTGTCGGGCCATCTTCCCGGTGTTGCGATCAGCCATGATCATCTCGGCCAACCTGGCGATTGCCTCTGGACCCCTGCGGACTGGGCCTGGATCGGCGGTCTGTTCGATGTGCTGATGCCGGGTCTGGCGCTGGGCGTCCCTGTTGTCGCCGCACGGTTGGACAAATTTACGCCGGAGGCTTGCGCCGACATCATCCGCCGGGGGGACGTGCGCAACGTCTTCTTCCCGCCGACCGCATTGCGCCTGCTGAAGGCGGCGGGGCAGGGGCTCGACGGTCTGCGCTCGGTCGCGTCTGGTGGAGAGCCCCTGGGCGCAGAGATGCTCGCCTGGGGCCAGCGGAGCCTGGGCGTGACCATCAACGAATTCTACGGTCAGACCGAATGCAATATGACGGTTTCCTCCTGCACCGCTGATTTCCCGGTCCGTCCGGGCTGTATTGGCAGGCCGGTTCCGGGGTGCGTGGTCGAGGTGATCGACGCCGACGGCACCCCCACACGTGCTGAGGGCGATGTCGCCGTGCGCCGGGGCGCGGCGTCGATGATGCTTGAATACTGGAACCGCCCCGACGCGACGGCTGAAAAATTTCATGGCGACTGGCTGGTCACCGGGGATCGCGGCATCTGGGAGGGTGATTATCTGCGCTTTGTGGGCCGCGAGGATGATGTCATCACCTCCGCCGGCTATCGCATCGGCCCGGCCGAGATCGAGGACTGCCTGATGACCCACCCGGCCGTGGCAACCGTGGGTGTGGTGGGTAAGCCGGACGAGCTGCGCACCGAAATCGTGAAGGCCTATGTGGTGCTGAAACCCGGCCATTCGCCGTCCGAGAAGGATCTGCAGGACTACGTCAAATCCCGTCTGGCAAAGTACTCTTACCCACGTGAAGTGGAGTTCTTGGACGCCCTCCCGATGACGGTGACCGGTAAGGTGATCCGCAAGGAACTGAAGGCGCGGGCAGCGGGGGAGGTGAATTGATAAGGCAACTCGCAATATCGGCTCTTCTGATCGCAGGCGCCGCCGGTGCAGCTGCGCAGAAAGCACCAGAGCAACTCGATGTGCCACTTTGGTTTGACCGTTGTACTGCCCTTTCGAGCACTCACATTGCCAGTGAGATGGATCGTCGGTGTATGTCCACCGCATACGACTATTGCGAATATGGGAGGCTGTATGATGAAAGGCGGCCCTGCATTGAGGAGCTGACCCTCCATATTCGAGGTCGAACTGAGGCGATCGCAGCGGTACTTCCTGAACAGGCATCGTTGTCTGACGCCTTCTTGGAGCAATCGTATCATCAGAGATTGGCAACGCTTATGAACGATGAGTTGGCCCCCAACTGCGCGCAGATGACGAAATTTATGTGTGAAACCCTGAAAGTCGTGTTGCGATGGAGCACGGCTCGCGAATTGGCACGCACTGCCGGTGTAGCAAATGAATTGGATGTGAAATGAAACTCAATTCCAAGGCGATGCCTTCCTCGGAAGTCTTCAAACAGAACCGCGAGGCGCATCTGGACGCGCTCGCGCAGATCAGCGAGGCGGCAGAGGCCGCGCGCATGGGCGGCGGCGAGAAATCCCGCGCGCGGCACGAAAGCCGCGGCAAGATGCTGCCGCGCCGCCGGGTGGCGAACCTCTTGGACCCCGGCTCCCCGTTTTTGGAGATCGGCGCCACTGCGGCGCACGCCATGTATGACGGTGCTGCTCCTGCGGCGGGCGTGATCGCGGGCATCGGTCGGGTTCACGGCCAGGAGGTCATGGTGGTCTGCAACGACGCCACCGTGAAGGGCGGCACCTACTACCCGATGACGGTGAAGAAGCACCTGCGCGCGCAGGAGATTGCCGAGGAAAACCGTTTGCCCTGCATCTACCTGGTCGACTCGGGTGGTGCCAACCTGCCCAACCAGGATGAGGTCTTCCCCGACCGTGACCACTTCGGGCGCATCTTCTACAATCAGGCGCGGATGTCGGCCAAGGGCATCCCGCAGATTGCCGTCGTCATGGGCTCCTGCACTGCGGGCGGTGCCTATGTGCCGGCGATGTCGGATGTCACCATCATCGTGAAGGAGCAGGGCACCATCTTCCTCGCGGGCCCGCCGCTGGTGAAGGCCGCCACGGGCGAGGTGGTCAGCGCCGAGGATCTGGGTGGCGGCGATGTGCACACGCGCCTCTCCGGTGTGGCGGATTACCTCGCCGAGGATGACGCCCATGCGCTGGCACTGGCGCGGCGCGCGGTGCAATCGCTGAATATCAACAAGCCGTTGACAGTGAACTGGGCCAGCCCAGAGGAACCCGCCTACGACCCCGAGGAAATCCTCGGCGTGGTGCCGGGCGATCTGCGCACGCCTTATGACATCCGCGAGGTGATTGCGCGGCTGGTCGATGGCTCGCGCTTTGATGAGTTCAAGCCGCGCTTTGGCGAGACCCTTGTGACCGGCTTTGCCCATGTGAAGGGCTGCCCGGTCGGCATCATCGCCAACAACGGTGTCCTGTTCTCCGAAGCCGCCCAGAAAGGCGCGCATTTCGTGGAGCTGTGCTCCCAGCGCAAGATCCCGCTGGTGTTCCTGCAAAACATCACCGGCTTCATGGTCGGCCGCAAATATGAGAACGAAGGCATTGCCCGCCACGGCGCCAAGATGGTGACAGCGGTTGCCACCACCAATGTGCCGAAGGTTACGATGCTGGTTGGCGGCTCCTTCGGTGCCGGCAATTACGGCATGTCGGGCCGCGCCTATTCCCCGCGTTTTCTGTGGACCTGGCCGAATTCCCGTATCTCGGTGATGGGTGGCGAGCAGGCGGCGGGCGTGCTGGCGACAGTGAAACGCGACGCGATCGAACGTATGGGCGGCAGCTGGAGCACTGAAGACGAGGCCGAGTTCAAACGCCCCACCATCGAGATGTTCGAGGAGCAGAGCCACCCGCTTTACGCCTCGGCGCGGCTTTGGGACGACGGCATCATCGACCCGCGCAAGAGTCGCGACGTGCTGGCCCTGTCGCTGAGTGCCGCCCTGAACGCCCCGATCGAAGAGACCAAATTCGGCGTCTTCCGGATGTAAGCGCCCCGCGTTTCTTCTGGCCCAAAATATCCCCGGGGGTCCGGGGGCAGGCAGCCCCCGGTCCAGAGCTCCAGACAAAGGACCAACCCCATGTTTGACAAGATCCTGATTGCCAACCGCGGCGAAATCGCCTGCCGCGTGATGGAAACCGCCCGCGCCATGGGCGTGAAAACCGTGGCGGTCTATTCCGACGCCGATCGTGGCGCAAAGCATGTCGCCATGGCGGATGAGGCCTGCCACATCGGGCATGGCCCGGCGCCGGCCGACAGCTATCTCCTCGGCGATGAGATCATCGCAATCGCCAGGGCGACCGGTGCGCAGGCCATCCATCCGGGTTATGGGTTTCTTTCGGAGAACCCGGGTTTTGTGGATGCGGTAGAGGCTGCGGGCCTTACCTTCATCGGCCCTTCTGCGGAGGCGATCCGCAAGATGGGTCTGAAAGACGCCGCCAAGGTGCTGATGGAGGCGGCTGGCGTGCCGGTGGTGCCGGGCTATCACGGCGCCAATCAGGATGCCGATTTCCTCAGGGATCAGGCGGATCAGATTGGCTATCCGGTGCTGATCAAGGCAGTTGCCGGTGGCGGCGGCAAGGGGATGCGGCTGGTTGAGAAACCTGCCGATTTCGCCGACGCGCTCAAAAGCGCGCAGGGAGAGGCCACCACCGCCTTTGGCAACCCCGATGTGCTGATCGAGAAATACATCCAGCAGCCGCGCCATATCGAGGTGCAGGTTTTTGGCGACGGCAAAAGTGCCGTGCATCTGTTCGAGCGCGACTGCTCCCTGCAACGCCGCCATCAGAAGGTGATCGAGGAAGCCCCCGCGCCGGGCATGACCGCAGAAATGCGCGCCGCGATGGGCGAGGCTGGCGTGCGCGCGGCCGAAGCCATCGGCTACAAGGGCGCGGGCACGGTTGAGTTCATCGTTGACGGCTCTGACGGGCTGCGCCCTGACGGGTTCTGGTTCATGGAAATGAACACCCGCCTGCAGGTGGAGCATCCAGTGACCGAGCTGATCACCGGCGTTGATCTGGTGGAATGGCAGCTGCGGGTTGCATCGGGCGAGAGCCTGCCTGCCAAACAGGAAGACCTCACCATCACCGGCCATGCGTTTGAGGCACGGCTTTACGCCGAAGACGTGCCCAAGGGCTTCCTGCCCGCAACCGGCACGCTGACGCATCTGTCCTTCCCGGCTGAGGCCCGCGCCGACAGCGGTGTCAGGGCAGGGGATACCATCAGCCCCTGGTATGATCCGATGATCTCGAAGGTGATCGTACATGGTCCCACCCGCGCAATCGCCCTGTCGCGCCTGTCGCAGGCGCTGGCGGCAACCGAGGTCGGCGGCACGGTCACCAACCTTGCCTTCCTTGGCGCGCTGGCGGCGCATGAGGGCTTTGCGGCGGGGAACGTCGACACGGGCCTTATCGCGCGCGATCTGGATCAGCTGGTGCAGGCGCCTGGGGTGACGCCCGAGCAGAAGGCCGCCGCCGGTATGCAGGCCCTTGGCCTCCTCGAGGGCGGCTGGGAGACCGGCTTTACCCTTTGGTCCGATATGCGCCGTTCCGTTCACCTCAGCCATCAGGGTGATGTGTTTGAAGCCACGGTTGAGGTGGATGGACCGGATCGCCAGATCTGGGAGTTCCCCCAGGACCCCGAATCCCAGGTCTGCGCCACCAGGATCGGTGGACATTGGGTGCTGGGCGGTAATCGTCTGCCCTCGATCGCCCAATCGGGCAATACGATCACCGTATTTGATAGCTATGGCCTCGAGTTCGAGGTGATTGACCCCCTGGACCGCGCATCGGCAGCGGGCGGGGATCAGAATGTGATCGAGGCCCCGATGCCCGGTCTGGTCAAGGCGGTTTTTGCCGAAGCAGGCCAGAGCGTCAAAGAAGGTGAACGACTCGCTATCCTTGAGGCGATGAAAATGGAACACTCGCTTCTGGCGGCCCGCGACGGCGTGGTGGCCGAGGTGCTGGCCTCGGCTGGTGATCAGGTCGAAGCGGGGGCCGCGTTGGTCCGCCTGGAGGAGGCGGACAGCTAAACGGCTGGCATGGGCGCGATCTCGGGTCGTGCCCGCGCCCTGCGGCCTGATGGGCCATTTGATTTGTGAATTGAGCTTGGGAGGATGTGCTGTGGGTGAAAGCGTCGAGATTTTCGAAGTCGGACCACGCGATGGTTTGCAGAATGAAAAGCGGGACATACCGGTATCGGAGAAGGTCGCGCTGATCGACCGCCTGACGCAGGCGGGCTTCCGGCGGATCGAAGTGGCGAGCTTTGTCTCGCCCAAATGGGTGCCGCAGATGGCCGGATCGGGCGAGGTGCTCGCCGGGATCAACCGTGGGGCGGATGTGCGCTATGCCGCGCTGACGCCGAATATGCGCGGTTACGAGGATGCCTTGGCCGCCAAAGCGGATGAGATCGCGGTCTTTGCCTCTGCGTCGGAGGGGTTCTCCAAGGCCAATATCAACGCCAGCGTGGCCGAATCCATCGAACGATTCACGCCAATCATCGAGGCCGCGCGCCATATCGACCTGCCGGTGCGCGGATATATCTCCTGTGTGACCGAATGCCCGTTTGACGGGCCAACGGACCCCGACGCTGTTGCGGCGCTGGCGGATGGGCTGTTCTCCATGGGCTGCTATGAGATTTCGCTGGGCGACACCATTGGTCAGGCAACACCGGATTCGATTGCACGCATGTTGCTTGCGGTGCGTGAGCGGGTGCCGGTCAGCCGCTTGGCGGGGCACTATCATGACACGGCGGGGCGGGCGATTGACAACATTGATGCGTCGCTTTCGCTTGGTGTCCGGGTGTTTGACGCGGCCGTCGGCGGCCTGGGCGGTTGCCCCTATGCGCCGGGGGCGGCAGGCAATGTCGCAACCGAGGCGGTGCATGAGCATCTGACGCGGCTTGGCTACGAGACGGGGCTTGACGGTTCTGTGCTACAGGACGCGGCGAAGATGGCCCAGGCAATGCGCAGCGACGGCAGCTGATTCACACCGAAGCGTAAACAACAGCGGACCGAAACCAAAATCGCAGCCCGCCGGCAGTGGGCTGCGAGCAGGACAGGCAGGACGACCCCTATGTACACCACACTCACGCTGACCACCGACGATCGGGGTGTTGCGACCCTCATGCTCAACCGCCCCGAGAAGCACAACGCCATGTCCGGCGATATGCTACAGGAGCTGAAGGCTGCCGCAGCTGCGCTGGCTGCGGACCGGTCGGTGCGCGTTGTCGTGCTCACTGGGGCGGGCAAGAGTTTCTGCGCGGGCGGCGATCTGGGCTGGATGCAGGCACAGATGACTGCGGATGCCGAAACCCGTGCGCGCGAAGCCAGGGTTCTGGCGGAGATGCTGATGGCCATCAATACCTTGCCGCAGCCGGTGATTGGGGCGGTTCAGGGCAATGCCTTTGGCGGCGGTGTCGGCATGGCCTGTGTCTGCGATGTCGCGATTGGGGCCGACCACATCAAGATGGGTCTTACGGAGACACGGCTGGGCCTGATCCCGGCCACGATTGGCCCCTATGTCGTCGCCCGCATGGGTGAGGCGCGGGCTCGGCGTGTCTTTATGTCGGCGCGCCTGTTCGGGGCTGATGAGGCGGTCGATCTCGGGATTCTTGCGCGGACCGTGCCCGCCAGCGAGATGGACGCCGCAATCGAGGCCGAGGTGACCCCCTATCTGAGCTGCGCGCCCGAGGCGGTCGGGGCCGCAAAGGCATTGGTACGTGATCTGGGGCCGAAAATCGACGATGCGGTGATTGATCACACGATTGCCGCATTGGTGGAGCGCTGGGAAGGCCGGGAGGCACCCGAAGGGATTGCCGCGTTTTTCGCCAAGGAAAAACCAAGCTGGCAGCGGTAGCCCCGTTAAAAATGCCTGATTTCTTCGCTTGGGGCGTGCCTTTTGCCGGGTACGCCTTATCCTATGAAAACAATAGGGTTTAAGGCCCATGATGTGGATCTGCCGCGCCCGTTACAGAAGGTTTATCCATTAACGATGCGTTGGTTGACGGTGAGGGGGGAGGGGAGTAGACACTGCCCCAAGTCAACACGCCAATTGACGGCGCGCAGAAATCCGCGCGCACGGAAAGGAGCCACTCGTGGAAGAGATGTTGCGGGAATACCTCCCGATTCTGGTGTTTCTGGCCGTAGCGGTCGGGCTTGGAATTGTTCTTATTTTGGCGGCAGTTGTGCTGGCCGTCCGCAATCCGGACCCTGAAAAGGTCAGCGCCTACGAATGCGGGTTCAACGCATTCGACGACGCACGGATGAAGTTTGATGTCCGGTTCTACCTGGTGTCGATTCTGTTCATCATTTTTGATCTGGAAATAGCGTTTCTGTTTCCCTGGGCCGTCGGCTTCAAGGATATGAGCGATGCGGGCTTCTGGTCGATGATGGTGTTTCTCGCTGTGCTGACCATCGGTTTTGCCTATGAGTGGAAGAAAGGGGCCCTGGAATGGGAGTGATGACCGGAGCCAATACGGCTGGCGTCGACAAGGAAGTTGTCACCCAGGCCCTGAATGCCGAACTGCAGGACAAGGGGTTTCTGCTGACCTCGGCAGAGGATATCATCAACTGGGCGCGCACCGGCTCGCTGCACTGGATGACCTTTGGTCTGGCCTGCTGCGCGGTTGAGATGATGCACACCTCGATGCCGCGCTACGATGCCGAGCGTTTCGGTATCGCGCCGCGTGCCTCTCCGCGCCAGTCGGATGTGATGATCGTCGCGGGGACGCTGACCAACAAGATGGCGCCCGCCCTACGCAAGGTCTACGACCAGATGCCCGAGCCGCGTTATGTGATCTCGATGGGGTCCTGCGCCAATGGCGGCGGCTATTACCACTACAGCTATTCCGTGGTGCGCGGATGTGACCGGATCGTGCCTGTGGATGTCTATGTGCCCGGTTGCCCGCCGACGGCAGAGGCGCTGCTGTATGGTCTGATGCAATTGCAGCGCAAAATTCGCCGCACCGGCACGCTTGTGCGTTAAGTGGCTTTGGTTGGAGAGACAAATATGACTGAAGCTCTGAAAGAACTCGGCACCCAGATCGCTGCCAAACGTCCTGATTGTGTCATCGACTGGGATGTCAGCTTTGATGAGCTGAATGTCGATGTTGCCCCGTCGAACCTTGCGGGGTTTGTCGAATTTCTGAAAGCCGATGCGACCTGCAAGTTCTCGTCGCTTGTCGATATCACGGCCGTTGACTACCCGGATCGCGCCAAGCGGTTCGACGTGGTCTATCATTTCCTGTCGATGTATCAGAACCAGCGGATCCGCCTGCGCGTATCGATCCGCGAGGATGAGATGCTGCCGTCGATCGTGACCATCCATCCCTCGGCCAACTGGTTTGAGCGGGAGGTGTTCGACATGTTCGGCATCCTGTTCACCGGCCACCCGGATCTGCGCCGCATTCTGACCGACTATGGTTTCCGTGGCTATCCGCTGCGCAAGGATTTCCCGACCACCGGCTATACAGAGGTTCGCTACGACGAGGCGCAGAAACGCGTTGTCTATGAACCGGTCAGCCTGGTTCAGGAGTACCGCCAGTTTGACTTCATGAGCCCGTGGGAGGGTGCCGAATACATCCTGCCCGGCGACGAGAAAGAGGGGGCGAAGTAATGGACGGCTCCAAAATGGACGACGCCCTGACCGGCGAACAGAAGATCCGTAACTTCAACATCAACTTCGGACCGCAACACCCTGCGGCACACGGCGTTCTGCGTCTGGTGCTGGAGCTGGACGGCGAAATCGTTGAGCGCTGCGACCCGCATATCGGCCTGTTGCACCGCGGCACCGAAAAGCTGATGGAGAGCCGGACGTACCTGCAGAACCTGCCGTATTTCGACCGCCTCGACTATGTGGCGCCGATGAACCAGGAACATGCCTGGTGTCTGGCCATCGAAAAGCTGACCGGCGTGGAAGTGCCGCGTCGCGCGTCGCTGATCCGCGTTCTCTATTCCGAGATCGGCCGGATCCTCAATCACCTGCTGAACGTGACGACGCAGGCGATGGACGTTGGCGCGCTGACCCCGCCGCTGTGGGGCTTTGAAGAGCGCGAGAAGCTGATGATCTTCTATGAGCGGGCCTGTGGTGCGCGCCTGCACGCGGCGTATTTCCGCCCCGGTGGTGTGCATCAGGATCTGCCCGACGCGCTGATCGACGATATCGAGGCCTGGACCCATAGCTTCCCATCCGTTCTGGATGACATCGACGGGCTGCTGACCGAGAACCGCATCTTTAAACAGCGGAATGCCGATATCGGTGTCGTGACCGAGGAGGATATCCTCAACTACGGGTTCTCCGGGGTGATGGTGCGCGGCTCCGGCCTTGCCTGGGACCTGCGCCGTGCGCAGCCCTATGAGTGCTATGACGAATTCGATTTCCAGATCCCGGTTGGCAAGAACGGCGACTGCTACGACCGCTACCTTGTCCGTATGGAAGAGATGCGCCAGTCGCTGTCGATCATTCGCCAGTGTATCGGCAAACTGCGCGAAACCCCCGGTGATATTCTGGCCCGTGGCAAGCTGACCCCGCCCAAACGGGGCGATATGAAAACTTCGATGGAGAGCCTGATCCACCACTTCAAGCTCTATACCGAGGGGTTCCACGTGCCCGCCGGCGAGGTCTACGCCGCTGTTGAGGCGCCCAAGGGCGAATTTGGCGTCTATCTGGTTGCAGATGGCACCAACAAACCTTATCGCGCCAAGCTGCGTGCGCCGGGCTTCCTGCATCTGCAGGCCATGGATTATGTGGCCAAGGGCCACCAACTCGCCGACGTCGCGGCCATCATTGGCACCATGGACGTCGTATTTGGAGAGATTGACCGCTAATGCTTCGTCGTCTGCATTCCGAACAACCCGATAGTTTTGCCTTCACGCCCGAGAACCAGACATGGGCCGAAGCGCAGATCACCAAATTCCCTGATGGCCGTCAGGCCAGTGCGATCATTCCGCTGCTGTGGCGTGCGCAGGAGCAGGAAGGCTGGCTGACGAAGCCTGCAATCGAATATGTCGCGGACATGCTGGGCATGGCCTATATCCGTGCGCTTGAGGTTGCGTCCTTCTACTTCATGTTCCAGCTGCAACCCACTGGATCGGTTGCACATGTTCAGATCTGCGGGACCACGTCCTGCATGATCTGCGGCGCAGAGGATCTGATTGCCGTCTGTCAGGAAAAGATCGCGAACAAGCCTTTTACCCTGTCGGCGGATGGTAAGTTTACCTGGGAAGAGGTCGAGTGCCTTGGTGCCTGCACCAACGCCCCGATGGCCCAGATCGGCAAGGATTATTACGAAGATCTGACCGCAGAAGGCTTTGCCAAGCTGCTGGATGATCTGGCTGCCGGTCAGGTGCCGCTGCCGGGCCCGCAAAACGGGCGCTACGCGGCCGAGCCGAAATCGGGGCTGACCTCGCTGACAGAATATGAAAGCGGCAAGACGCAGTATAATGCGTCGGTCCAGCTGGCGGCGGATATTGGCGATACAGTCAAGCGTATCGACGGCACCGAAGTGCCGATCCTGACGCCATGGATTGGCAAGGACGGCAAGGTTGCCGGTCGCGACAGTGCCGACACCCCGCCGCCCGCGCCGAAAACACCGCTTCCGGCGGTGAAACAGGCCGAGGTTGCTAAGGCAAAGAGCGACGCACCAAAGAAGGCCGCTCCGAAAAAAGCTGCTGTCAGCGAACCGGCCTCTCCTGAGGGCGCGGCCGCAGAAGCCGGAGCCGCTGTTGAAGAGAAGCCGGAAACCCTGACCGCAGCGCGTGATGGCAAGGCCGATGATCTGAAGATGCTGAAAGGTGTCGGTCCCAAGCTGGAGCAGACCCTGAATGATCTGGGGTTCTACCACTTTGACCAGATCGCCGCCTGGACGGATGAGCAGATCGCATGGGTCGATAGCCGGTTGAAGTTCAAGGGGCGCATCGTCCGCGACGGCTGGATCGAACAGTCCCGGCAATTGGCGGCTGGCGAGGAAACCGAATTCGCCAAGAAGGCCAAGGCCGACGACCGCTACAAAAAAGACTGACACCACGATAACCGCGCCTGTCCTACGGGGCAGGGGCCAATATTCAGGACCACATGAGCGTAGAGCGCGACAAAGCACTGGCAGCAAAGGGACGGCACATCGCATTGGTGATTGCCGCAACCATGCTTGGCTGGCTGGCAATGTCGTTGTTCATCGGCCCCGCGCTGGGGCTCGCCGGGCGCTACGCTCTGCTGTTTGATTTCGCAGCCCTTGCAGGCTTCATCTATGCAGCGGTCAACATTTTTCAACTCTGGCGGATGCGCCAGGACAGCCAAAGGTAGGCAGACATGCTGAAGGACCAGGACCGGATCTTTACCAACCTTTACGGGATGCATGAGCGCACATTGGCAGGCGCAAAACAGCGGGGCCATTGGGATGGCACTGCGGGCATCATCGAAAAAGGGCGGGACTGGATCATCCAGAACATGAAGGATTCCGGCCTGCGCGGACGCGGTGGTGCGGGCTTCCCTACCGGCCTTAAATGGTCCTTTATGCCGAAAGAGAGCGATGGTCGCCCCTCGTATCTGGTGATCAACGCCGATGAATCGGAACCGGGCACCTGCAAAGACCGTGAAATCATGCGCCATGATCCGCATACGCTGATCGAGGGCGCGCTGATCGCCTCCTTCGCTATGAATGCGCATACCTGCTACATATACCTGCGCGGCGAATATATCCGCGAGCGCGAGGCGTTGCAGGCGGCCATCGACGAATGCTATGACGCAGGGCTCCTGGGCCGTAATGCCGCTGGCTCCGGCTGGGACTTTGACGTCTTCCTGCACCATGGTGCAGGGGCCTATATCTGCGGCGAAGAAACTGCGCTGATCGAAAGCCTTGAGGGCAAGAAGGGCATGCCGCGGATGAAACCGCCGTTCCCGGCTGGTGCTGGCCTTTATGGCTGCCCGACCACGGTGAACAACGTTGAATCCATTGCCGTTGTGCCGACCATCCTGCGTCGCGGCCCCGATTGGTTTGCAGGCTTTGGCCGTCAGAACAACGCGGGCACCAAGCTGTTTGCGATCTCCGGCCACGTCAACAACCCTTGCGTGGTTGAAGAGGCGATGAGCATTTCCTTTGAGGAGCTGATCGAGAAGCATTGCGGCGGCATCCGCGGCGGCTGGGACAACCTGCTGGCGGTGATCCCCGGCGGCTCCTCTGTTCCGTGTGTGCGCGGCGAGAACATGCGCGACGCGATCATGGATTTCGACTATCTGCGCGGCGAACTGGGCTCCGGCCTTGGCACGGCGGCGGTCATCGTGATGGACAAGCAGACCGATATCATCAAGGCGATCTGGCGCCTATCGAAGTTCTACAAGCACGAAAGCTGCGGCCAATGCACCCCCTGCCGTGAAGGCACCGGCTGGATGATGCGCGTGATGGACCGTCTGGTGAAAGGCGAGGCCGAGCTGGAAGAGATCGACATGCTGTGGGATGTGACCAAGCAGGTCGAAGGCCACACCATTTGCGCGCTCGGCGACGCCGCAGCCTGGCCGATCCAGGGCCTGATCCGCAATTTCCGCGAGGAAATCGAAGACCGTATCAAGGCACAGAAGTCCGGGCGCATGGGCGCCATGGCAGCCGAATAGGGTCGGGGGGTAGCCGGATGATCACGGGTGTGACCAAAACCATGGCTGTGCTGGCCGTCTGCGGCGGGGTGCTGGCCGGGTGTGACGGTATCGTCAACAATCGCCCGACCTACGCGGGCGTGCCCTTTTCGGCGAAGTCCAAAGCGGTCAACAAGAAAGAGACGCTGGCGGTGTTTACCACTACGGTATCCAAAGCCTCGCGCTCGCTGGAAGGCGCGCGGCTGGCCGCTCATCACGAGAGCACCCGTTACTGCATCGAAAACTTCGGCACGTCGCGCATTGCCTGGCAGGTCAACCCGCTTGATGCGGATATTGCCGTGCCGCTGGATGGCGATACGGCCGTCTATGGCGGAACCTGCACCCCGTGATCGCAGGCCGGGCATATCCCTTGGCCGCGCAATCTGCGCCCACGCCGGTGTTATTGCATAACGCCGTCGCCTGCGCGCGTTCTGGTCGCTCCCTCACCAAGGAGTGTTCACCAATGCGAATCCTGATTGCGACATGTGCCGCCTGCCTGATGCTGCTGCCGTCGATGGGCGCGGCAAAGCCGTCCTTGCGCGATGTGCAAGAGATCGAAGACCCGCTGTTCGCGGTCGCTCTGGCCAAGGAAGTGGCCGACCACTGTGATGCGATTACCGCGCGTTACTTCAAGGGTCTGACCGAACTGCGGCGCCTGCGGGCACGTGCCAATGCTCTTGGCTATACGGATACGGAAATCCGCGCCTACATCGGCTCGGACGAGGAAAAAGCCCGGATGCGGGCCAAGGGAGAACGCTTCCTGGCGCAAAACGGGGTCTCATATGAGAAAACGGAAACATTCTGTACGTTTGGTCGTGCGGAAATCAAGAAAAACAGCGCGATCGGCGTTTTACTGAGGGCGAAATAGACCATGTCTGACCTCCGCAAGATCAACATTGACGGAACCGAGATTGAGGTGGATGGGGCGATGACCCTGATCCAGGCCTGTGAAGAGGCCGGGGTGGAAATTCCCCGTTTCTGCTACCACGAGCGCCTGTCCATCGCCGGCAATTGCCGGATGTGCCTGGTTGAGGTTGTCGGCGGCCCGCCGAAACCTGCCGCCTCCTGCGCCATGCAGGTCCGCGACCTGCGTCCCGGTCCCGAAGGCCAGGCGCCGCAGGTGAAGACCAATTCGCCGATGGTCAAGAAGGCCCGTGAGGGCGTGATGGAGTTCCTGCTGATCAACCATCCGCTGGATTGCCCGATCTGCGATCAGGGTGGCGAATGTGATCTTCAGGATCAGGCGATGGCTTATGGCGTTGATTTCTCGCGCTTCCGAGAGCCAAAGCGCGCCGTCGACGATCTCGATCTCGGTCCGCTCGTCGGCACCGCAATGACCCGCTGCATTTCCTGCACGCGTTGCGTTCGTTTCACCACCGAAGTCGCAGGCATTACCCAGATGGGCCAGACCGGTCGTGGTGAGGATAGCGAGATTACCTCCTATCTGAACGAGACGCTGGATTCGAACCTTCAGGGCAATATCATCGACCTGTGCCCGGTTGGGGCGCTGACCTCGAAACCCTATGCCTTCACGGCCCGCCCGTGGGAGTTGACCAAAACCGAAACCATCGACGTGATGGACGCGCTGGGGTCGAACATCCGTGTCGACACCAAAGGCCGCGAAGTGATGCGCATCCTGCCGCGCAACCATGACGGCGTGAATGAGGAATGGATCAGCGACAAGACCCGGTTCGTCTGGGACGGGCTGCGTCGCCAGCGTCTGGATCGCCCCTATGTGCGTGTCGACGGCAAGCTGAAGCCCGCGACCTGGCCGGAGGCCCTGGAGGCAGCGGCCGCCGCAATGAAGGGCAAGAAGATTGCCGGCCTGATCGGTGATCTGGTCCCGGTTGAGGCGGCTTTTGCGCTGAAACAGCTGGTCGAAGGGGAGGGTGGCAAGGTTGAGTGCCGGACGGACAAGGCCCGTCTGCCGATCGGCAACCGCGCGGCCTATGTCGGCACCGCAACCATCGAAGATATCGACAGCGCCAAGGCGATCATGCTGATTGGCACCGATCCTCGCAATGAGGCGCCGGTTCTGAACGCCCGCCTGCGCAAGGCCTGGATCAACGGCGCCAATATCGGCCTGATCGGCCAGCCGGTCGATCTGACCTATGGCTACGCCCACCTCGGCACCGACCGCGCAGCGCTCGAGACACTGCTCAACGGCGAAACCGAAGGCGCGATTGGCAAAGATACGCTGGTCATCGTCGGCCAGGGCGCCCTGCGTGAGGCCGATGGTCTGGCGGTACTGGCCCATGCGCAGAAATACGCGGCCATGACCGAGAGCAAACTGCTGGTGCTGCACACCGCTGCCGGCCGTGTTGGTGCGATGGATGTGAATGCGGTCACCGAGGGTGGCCTTGAGGCGGCCATCGACGGCGCAGAGGTGATCTACAACCTCGGCGCTGATGAGGTCGAAATTGATGCAGGCGCCTTTGTGATCTACCAGGGCTCGCACGGCGATCGTGGTGCCCATCGCGCCGACGTCATCCTGCCCGGTGCTGCCTATACCGAAGAAAACGGTCTGTTCGTGAACACCGAAGGGCGTCCGCAGCTGGCCATGCGCGCAAGCTTTGCCCCCGGTGAGGCCAAGGAAAACTGGGCGATCCTGCGGGCGCTCAGCGCGGAGCTGGATGCCAAGCTGCCCTATGACTCGCTGGCGCAACTGCGCAGTGCGCTGGTGGCAGAGGTGCCGCATCTGGCGCGCATTGACGAAGTGGCGGCAAATGACGGCCCGGCGCTTGAGGTTGAGGCCATGGGCAAGGCGGCATTCCTGCCTGCGGTCAAGGACTTCTACCTGACCAACCCGATTGCGCGGTCGTCGCAGCTGATGGCGGAACTCTCCGCCAACGCAAAGGCGCGTAGCGCCGAGAAGATCGCGGCGGAGTGATCCGTGCGAGCATCATATCGCCTCTGCTGCTGGCAGCCTGCGTGCAGGCCCCGCAGACGTCTCGGGCGCCGTTCACCCCCGACTACGAAGGGGTAGAGACACGGCTACTGGACGGCGATCTGGTGCAATTCCACGTGGCCATGACCGGCGCCCGCAATGGTGCCGATCTGGACAACTATGCGGAATGCGCGGCGGCGCAATATGCGCTGATCCGCGGTTATGGATTTGCACGTCATGTGCGCACAAAAATGAAACAAGAGGGTGGCAATCAGACGGCAGATGCTGTCTACACCATCTCGCCTTCCCTCCCGCGCGGACTGCGCACCATCGACGCCGAAGTCGTGGTCGCGGATTGCGAGGCTAACGGAATACCCACGGTGTGAGGACCTATGGCTGAATTCTTTAACACCCCAGGCGGCATCGCTGTTCTGATCCTGGCGCAAGTGCTTGCAGTTGTTGCATTTGTCATGATTTCGCTGCTGTTCCTCGTCTACGGGGACCGCAAGATCTGGGCGGCTGTCCAGATGCGTCGTGGCCCCAATGTCGTAGGCATCTACGGCCTGCTGCAAACGGTGGCCGACGCGCTCAAATATGTTGTCAAAGAGGTGGTGATCCCCGCCGGTGCCGATCGCACCGTGTTTATTCTGGCCCCATTGACCAGCTTTGTGCTGGCGATGATCGCCTGGGCGGTGATCCCCTTCAACGACGGCTGGGTCCTGTCGGACATCAATGTGGCGATCCTCTATGTTTTCGCTGTCTCCAGCTTGGAGGTCTATGGCGTGATCATGGGCGGCTGGGCCTCGAACTCGAAATATCCGTTCCTCGGCAGCTTGCGCTCAGCGGCGCAGATGATCTCTTACGAGGTCTCGATTGGTCTGATTATCGTTGGGGTCATCATCTCCACCGGCAGCATGAACTTCGGCGACATCGTACGTGCGCAGGACGGTGATCTGGGTCTGCTGAACTGGTACTGGATCCCGCATTTCCCGATGGTCTTCCTGTTCTTCATCTCGGCACTTGCGGAAACCAACCGCCCGCCGTTCGATCTGCCCGAAGCGGAATCGGAGCTGGTTGCAGGCTACCAGGTGGAATACTCGGCGACACCGTTCCTGCTGTTCATGGCCGGGGAATACATCGCCATCTTCCTGATGTGCGCGCTGACAACACTGCTGTTCTTCGGCGGCTGGCTGTCTCCGATCCCTGGGCTGCCCGACGGCGTCCTGTGGATGGTCGGCAAAATGGCGTTCTTCTTCTTCCTCTTCGCAATGGTGAAGGCAATCACGCCCCGCTACCGCTATGACCAGCTGATGCGTCTGGGTTGGAAAGTGTTCCTGCCGTTCTCGCTGGCCTGGGTGGTCTTCGTATCCTTTGCTGCAAAATTTGACTGGTTCTGGGGCATCTTCGCCCGCTGGACCGTGGGAGGCTGATCAATGGCGAACATCGACTACACCCGCGCCGCCAAATACTTCCTGCTGCAGGATTTCTGGGTCGGCTTCAAACTGGGGATGAAGTATTTCTTCGCCCCTAAGGCCACCCTGAACTATCCGCACGAGAAGGGCCCGCTGTCGCCCCGCTTCCGCGGTGAGCACGCGTTGCGCCGCTATCCGAACGGCGAGGAGCGCTGCATTGCCTGTAAACTGTGCGAGGCGATCTGCCCGGCGCAGGCGATCACCATCGACGCGGAACCGCGCGAGGACGGCAGCCGCCGCACCACGCGGTACGACATCGACATGACGAAGTGTATCTACTGCGGTTTCTGCCAGGAAGCCTGCCCGGTGGATGCAATTGTCGAAGGCCCGAACTTCGAGTTCGCCACCGAGACCCGCGAGGAGCTGTTCTATGACAAGGACAAGCTGCTTTCGAACGGGGAGCGCTGGGAAGCCGAGATCGCGCGCAATCTCGAACTGGACGCGCCGTACCGATGAGCGATGCCAAGAACCCATTTGAGGCCATGATGGCCCAGGCCCAGGACATGGCCAAAGCCCTGAACCCGGCGTTGGAGAGCTTCTCTCCCACCGGAGCGTTCAAGGAGTTTGAAGCGCTGTGGCCGACGATGCCGAAGGATGTCATGGAGATGATGTTCGGCAATACCGTCAACAAGGGCGGGCTGGATGCCAAAACCCGGCTGCTGCTGACATTGGCCGGGCTGACAATGCAGGGCGCACAGGCGGATTCAGCCGTGCGCCAGACCGTACGCCACGCCCTGGAGGCGGGCGCTAAGAAACAAGAGATCGTTGAAACGATCGGACAGATGTCGGTGTTTGCCGGCATCCCGGCCATGACCCGCGCGCTGGAACTGGCGCAAGAGGTTCTGGACGCCAAAGGGGACGATGAAACATGAGCGTTTTTGCCTTTTACCTCTTTGCCATCAGCGCCATCACCGGCGGGCTGTTCACGGTGATCAGCCGCCAGCCGGTGCATTCTGTGCTGTGGCTGATCCTGGCCTTTATTTCCTCGGCCGGGCTGTTCGTGCTGCTGGGCGCCGAATTTGTCGCCATGCTGCTGGTCATCGTCTACGTCGGTGCCGTTGCGGTGCTGTTCCTCTTTGTGGTGATGATGCTGGACGTGGATTTTGCCGAGCTGAAAGCAGAGATGGCGCGCTATATGCCGCTGGCGCTGCTCATCGGTCTGGTGATCCTTATGCAGTTCGTGATGGCTTTTGGTGTGTGGGAAACCGCACCGGCGGCGGCCACGCAGCTGGCCCAGCCGATCCCGACTGACCAGCATAACACCGAGGCGCTTGGCCTCATCATTTACGACCAATATTTCCTTCTGTTCCAACTTTCCGGCCTGATCCTGCTGGTTGCGATGATCGGCGCCATTGTGCTGACCCTGCGCCACCGCACCGACGTCAAGCGTCAGGACGTTGTCGCCCAGATGATGCGCGATCCGGCCTTGGCCATGGAACTCAAGGATGTGAAACCGGGGCAGGGGCTTTGAGACAATGATCACACTCGAGCATTATCTAACCGTCGCGGCGACGCTGTTCGTCATCGGCATCTTCGGGCTCTTCCTGAACCGCAAGAACGTCATCATCCTGCTGATGAGCATCGAACTGATGCTCTTGGCGGTGAACATCAACCTTGTGGCTTTCTCCAGCTTCCTTGGGGATCTGGTGGGTCAGGTCTTCACCCTCTTTGTGCTGACCGTGGCCGCCGCCGAGGCCGCTATTGGTCTTGCGATCCTGGTTTGCTTCTTCCGCAACCGCGGCACCATCGCCGTGGAAGACATCAACGTGATGAAGGGCTAAAGCGTCATGGAAACCATCCTTCTCTTTGCCCCTCTGGTCGGGGCGCTGGTCTGTGGCTTTGGCCACAAGATCCTTGGCGAAAAAGTGGCGACCGTGTTCGCCACTGCACTTCTCTTCCTGACGGCGGCGCTGTCCTGGATCGTCTTCCTGACGTTTGATCCCTCTGCGCATGAAAACGGCTATTACACTGTCGAAATCCTGCGCTGGATCCAGTCCGGTAGCCTCGACACGTCCTGGCAGTTCCGCGTTGACCGTCTGACCGCGATCATGCTGATCGTGATCACGTCCGTGTCCTCGCTGGTTCACCTCTACTCCTTTGGCTACATGGATCACGATCCGCAGTGGAAGGACGGGGAGAGCTACAAGCCGCGGTTCTTTGCCTACCTGTCGTTCTTTACCTTCGCCATGCTGATGCTGGTGACAGCCGACAACCTGGTCCAGATGTTCTTTGGCTGGGAAGGTGTGGGCGTTGCCTCCTACCTGCTGATCGGCTTTTACTACCGCAAACCCTCTGCTGGTGCGGCCGCGATGAAAGCGTTCATCGTCAACCGCGTCGGAGACTTCGGCTTTGCGCTTGGTATCTTTGCGCTGTTCTTCCTGACTGGCAGCATCAATTTTGATGACATCTTTGCCGCGACGCCGATGCTGGCGGAAACCCAGCTGACCTTTCTCTGGTCGGAGTGGAATGCCGCCAATCTGATTGCAGTCCTGCTGTTCATTGGTGCCATGGGTAAATCGGCGCAGCTGATCCTGCACACTTGGTTGCCGGATGCGATGGAAGGCCCGACCCCGGTGTCGGCCCTGATCCACGCCGCCACCATGGTGACCGCCGGTGTCTTCCTGGTCTGCCGCATGTCGCCGCTGATGGAGTTCGCACCCGAAGCGACAACCTTCATCACCGTGCTGGGTGCAACCACGGCCTTCTTCGCGGCGACTGTGGGTCTGGTTCAGACCGACATCAAACGCGTGATCGCCTATTCCACCTGTTCACAGCTTGGCTACATGTTCGTGGCCGCTGGCGTCGGCATGTATTCCGCTGCGATGTTCCACCTGTTCACACATGCCTTCTTCAAGGCGATGCTGTTCCTTGGTGCAGGCTCCGTGATCCACGCGATGCACCATGAGCAGGACATGATGAACTACGGTGGTCTGCGCAAAAAGATCCCCTACACCTTTGCGGCGATGATGATCGGCACGCTGGCCATCACCGGCGTTGGTATCCCGCTGACCCACTTTGGCTTTGCCGGCTTCCTGTCCAAGGATGCCATTATCGAGAGCGCCTATGCTGGCGGGTCGATGTATGGTTTCTGGCTGCTGGTCATCGCGGCGGCAATGACATCCTTCTACAGCTGGCGCCTGATCTTCCTGACCTTCTACGGCAAGCCGCGCGGCGACAAGCATACGCATGATCACGCGCATGAAAGCCCGATGGTCATGCTGATCCCGCTGGGTGTGCTTGCCCTTGGTGCGATCTTCTCGGGCATGCTCTGGTATAACAGCTTCTTCGGCCATGCTGATAAGGTTGGCAAATTCTACGGCATCCCAGTGGCAGAAGCCGCGGCACATGGCGATGCGGCAGCGGATTCGGGCCACGGCGCTGATGACAGCCATGCCAGCACGGCGGATGACGGTCACGGCACCGCTGACGCATCCGGTGAGCATCACTATGTATTTGCAGGCCAGCCGGGCGAAGGCGCGCTGTATTTCGGTGCCGACAACACTGTGCTGGATGACGCGCACGCCGCTCCGAAATGGGTGAAAGTTTCGCCCTTTATCGCGATGCTGCTTGGTCTTGGTCTTGCGATCCTGTTCTACATCGTGAACCCAAGCCTGCCGGGCCGTCTCGCCAAGCAGCAGCAGCCGCTGTACCTGTTCCTCAAGAACAAGTGGTATTTTGACGAGCTCTACGATTTTGTCTTTGTCAAACCGACGCTGATGATCGGCCGCTTCTTCTGGAAGCGCGGTGACGGCAAAACCATTGACGGCGCGCTCAACGGTATCGCCATGGGCATCATTCCCTTCTTCACCCGCCTCGCCGGTCGCGCACAGTCGGGTTACATTTTCACCTATGCTTTCTGGATGGTGCTGGGCATTGCTGCCCTGGTTACCTGGATGTCGATCGGCGGAGGAGCGCACTGATGGACAATCTCCTTTCTATTGTCACCTTTATCCCGGCGCTTGCGGCGGCCATTCTGGCCCTGTTCCTGCGCGGCGAGGATGAGGCGGCGCAGCGCAACGCCAAGTCTGTTGCGCTTTTTGCCACCACGATCACCTTCCTGGTGAGCCTTGGCATCTATTTCCAGTTCGACCCCTCCGACACAGGCTTTCAGTTTGTGGAAGAGGCCGAATGGATCTTTGGCCTGAAGTACAAGATGGGCGTCGATGGCATTTCGGTGCTGTTTGTGATGCTCACCACCTTTGTTATGCCGCTGACCATTTTGGCGAGCTGGGGTGTGAACACCCGCGTCAAGGAATACATGATCGCCTTCCTGATGCTGGAGACGCTGATGCTTGGCGTGTTCATGGCGCTGGATCTGGTGCTGTTCTACCTGTTCTTTGAGGCGGGCCTGATCCCGATGTTCCTGATCATCGGCATCTGGGGCGGCAAGGAACGGATCTACGCGTCGTTCAAATTCTTCCTCTACACCTTCTTTGGCTCGGTGCTGATGCTGGTGGCGATGGTCGCGATGTACGCGGATGCAGGCACCACCGATATTGCCCAGCTGCTGACGCACAGTTTCTCGGCCTCCGGCTTTGATCTTCTTGGTGTGCATGTCGTTGGTGGGATGCAGACCCTATTGTTCCTCGCGTTCTTTGCCTCCTTCGCGGTGAAAATGCCGATGTGGCCGGTGCACACCTGGCTGCCCGATGCGCACGTGCAGGCGCCGACCGCAGGCTCCGTGGTGCTGGCGGCGATCCTGTTGAAGATGGGCGGCTACGGCTTCCTGCGCTTCAGCTTGCCGATGTTCCCCGTCGGGGCCGACGTGATGACGGATCTGATCCTGTGGATGTCGGCGATTGCGGTGGTCTATACTTCGCTGGTGGCGCTGGTGCAGTCGGACATGAAGAAGCTGATCGCCTATTCTTCGGTGGCGCATATGGGCTTTGTGACCATGGGCATCTTTGCGGCGAACCAGCAGGGCATTGATGGCGCGATCTTCCAGATGCTGAGCCACGGCTTCATCTCGGCGGCGCTCTTCCTCTGCGTGGGTGTCATCTATGATCGGATGCACACCCGTGACATCGACGCCTATGGCGGCCTTGTCATTCGTATGCCTGCCTATGCGCTGGTCTTCATGTTCTTCACGATGGGCAACGTCGGCCTGCCGGGCACCTCGGGCTTCATCGGGGAATTCCTGACGCTGATGGGCACCTTCCAGAAGAACACCTGGGTCGCAGCAGTTGCCGCAACCGGTGTCATCTTCTCGGCAGGCTATGCGCTGTGGCTCTACCGCCGCGTGGTCTTTGGCGACCTGATCAAGGGCAGCCTCAAGACCATCAAGGATATGACTGCCCGCGAGCGGTTCATCTTTGCACCGCTGGTGGTGATGACCATCCTTCTGGGCGTCTACCCGGCGCTTGTCACCGATATCATCAGCCCGTCGACCGAGGCGCTGATTGCAAACTTCAATGAATCTCTGGCTGCCGCGGACCTGTCCCCGGCGACCCAGATAGCTTCGCACTAAGGGGGCGTGGGCGATGATCCCAGCTGATCTCACCGTTATCCTGCCAGAGATTGTTCTGGCGCTCAGCGCAATGGCGGCGCTCCTTGGCGCTGTCTACACCGGCAAGGACAAACTGGCCCCGGCATTGATCTGGCTGATGGCCGGTCTGATGTCGGCGCTGGCCATCTGGATCGCCACCGGATCCTCGGGCAGCCGCGAGGCATTCAACGGCATGTTCGTCGACGATGGTTTTGCCCGCTTTGCCAAGGTCGCCATCCTGCTGTCGGCCTCTGCCGTGCTGGTCATGGGCCAGGACTACATGTCACGCCGTGGCATGTTGCGCTTTGAGTATCCCATCCTCGTCGCGCTGAGCGCGGTGGGCATGATGGTGATGGTCTCGGCCGGCAACCTGATGTCGCTATACATGGGCCTTGAGCTGCAGTCTCTGGCGCTCTACGTCGTGGCTTCGCTGCGTCGTGACAGTGTAAAATCCACCGAAGCCGGCCTGAAGTACTTCGTGCTCGGCGCGCTTTCGTCCGGTTTGCTGCTCTATGGCGCATCGCTGGTCTATGGTTTTGCCGGGACCACCGACTTTGCCGGTATCTACGCGGTGGCCAAGCATGGTGAAGTCTCCGTCGGTCTGCTGTTCGGCCTGGTCTTCCTGATCTCCGGCATGGCGTTCAAGGTGTCTGCCGTGCCGTTCCACATGTGGACACCTGACGTCTACGAAGGCGCGCCAACCCCGGTTACCGCATTCTTTGCATCGGCGCCGAAGGTTGCGGCCATGGGTCTGTTCGCCCGCGTGCTGCATGATGCATTTGGTCATGCGGTACAGGACTGGAGCCAGGTTGTGGCCCTTCTGTCGCTGCTGTCGATGTTCGTCGGGGCTGTTGCCGCCATCGGCCAGCGCGATATCAAGCGTCTGATGGCCTATTCCTCGATCGCCCATATGGGCTATGCTCTGATGGGCCTCGCCGCTGGCACCGCCTATGGCGTGCAGGCGCTGCTGGTCTATATGGCGATCTATGTCTCGATGAATATCGGCACCTTTGCCTTCATCCTGATGATGGAGAAGGACGGCAAGCCGATCACTGACATTCGCGCGCTCAACCTCTACTCCCGTCGCGAGCCGGGCAAGGCGCTGGCGATGCTGATCCTGTTGTTCTCTCTGGCGGGTGTACCGCCGATGCTGGGCTTCTTCGGCAAGCTTTATGTGCTTAATGCGGCCTATCAGGCGGATATGGCGTGGCTGGCGATTGCCGGTGTGATCGCATCGGTTATCGGCGCGTTCTACTACCTGCGCATCGTGTACTATATGTATTTCGGTGAAGAGGGCGAGGAGCTGGAAACCAACCGCTCGCCGATCCTCTGGGGGTTCCTGATGGCCTCGGCGGCCGTGATGCTTCTTGGGATCATCAACATGTTCGGCATCGAGGGTGCAGCGGCTGCGGCGGCTGCCACGCTGGTCAACTGACGGTTTCGACACAGAACACACAAAGGCCTGGTCTGCGGACCGGGCCTTTTTGCCTTGAAGGGACAGCATCATGAGTGATTGGCCAGAGGGATACGGGCGGAGCCTGCTTGACGAGGTGGACAGCACCCTCGATGAGGCGACGCGACGCGCGCCCACATTGACCGGCCCTGAATGGATCATGGCCAAACGCCAGACAAAGGGGCGGGGGCGCCGTGGCCGTGCCTGGAAGGAGCCCAAGGGGAATTTTGCCGCAACACTCGTCATGCGGCCGGAGGGGCCGCCCGATCAGGTGGCGCTGCGCAGCTTTGTTGCGGCGCTGGCGCTTTATGATGCCTGTGTCGCGCTCTGCGGCGAGACGGCTGGACTTGCACTGAAATGGCCCAATGACGTGCTGCTGAATGGTGGCAAGCTGGCGGGGATCCTGCTGGAAAGCGCGGGGGCCGCCGCCGGTGTGACACATCTTGCGATCGGGATTGGTGTCAATCTGATCGAGACGCCGATGCAGGAATGGCTGGAACCGGGTGCTGTCTGGCCTGTCTCGCTGCTGTCGGAAACCGGGGTCCAGGTCACCCCAGAGGCGTTCCTGACCGCGCTTGCTGTCGCCTATGACCGCTATGAACGACAGTTTGTCACCTATGGGTTCGAGCCGATCCGCACAGCCTGGCTGGCCCGTGCTGCGCGCCTGGGCGAGGTGGTGGTGGCCCGCACCATGAACTCCGAAACCGAAGGCACCTTTGAGACAGTGGACGGCGGCGGCAACCTTGTCCTAAACACCGCCAAGGGCCGTGTCAGCATTCCGGCGGCGGATATCTTTTTCTAGGGCATAGGAACGGGGCAGGTCATGCTTTTGGCAGTCGATTGCGGCAACACCAATACTGTCTTCTCAATCTGGGACGGGGAGAATTTCATCGGCACCTGGCGTACCGCCACCGATTGGCGGCGCACGGCGGATCAGTATTTTGTCTGGCTCAATACGCTGATACGGCTACAGGGGATCGAAGCTGATATCACCGATATGATCATCTCCTCCACGGTCCCGCGCGTGGTGTTCAATCTGCGGGTGCTGGCGGATCGTTACTTCCACACTCGCCCCCTGGTGGTGGGTAAGCCTGACTGCCTGCTGCCGGTTGCGGTGCGGGTTGATCAGGGAACCAATGTCGGCCCGGACCGTTTGGTCAATACAGTCTCCGGGTTTGACAAATATGGCGGCAACCTCATCGTCGTCGATTTTGGCACGGCGACAACCTTTGACGTGGTGGCCGAGGATGGCGCCTATATCGGCGGTGTGATTGCGCCGGGGGTGAATTTGAGCCTGGAAGCCCTACATCAGGCAGCAGCGGCTCTGCCGCATGTGGATATTTCCAAACCCCAGTCGGTGATCGGCACCAATACGGTTGCATGTATGCAGTCAGGTGTGTTCTGGGGATACGTAGGACTGGTGCGCGAAATCTGCGCCCGCATCAAAGCGGAGCGCGACGTGCCGATGAAAGTAATCTCGACAGGCGGGCTGGCGCCTTTGTTCCAGCAAACAGCAGATCTGTTTGACGCATTTGAGGATGATCTCACGATGCATGGGCTACAGATCATACACAAATATAATAAGGATAACGGTCTCGAGGATGAGCACTGAACGTTTAATCTACCTGCCCCTCGGCGGGGCAGGCGAAATTGGTATGAACGCCTATATCTACGGCTACGGCAAACCGGGCAAGGAACGCCTGGTCTTGGTTGATCTTGGCGTTACTTTCCCGGACATGGACAGCACGCCCGGCGTGGATCTGATCATGCCGGACATCAGCTGGCTGAAGGAACGGGCCGACCAGCTGGAGGGGGTGTTCATCACCCACGCCCATGAGGATCACATCGGCGCCGTGGCGCATCTCTACCGTGACCTGAATGTGCCAATTTATGCCCGTGCCTTTACCGCAAATCTGGCGCGCCGGAAGATGGATGAGGCCGGTCTGGACAGCGAAGAGGTGAAAACCGTCTCCGCATGGCCAGAGGTCACCAAACTGGGGCCGTTTACCATCGGCGTTGCACCGATCTCACATTCCATCCCGGAGAGTGGCGGTCTGGTGATCGACACGCCTGCGGGGCGGGTCGTTCACACTGGTGATTTCAAAACCGACCCGACGCCGATTGTCGGCGAGGCGTTTGATCCCGACATGTGGAGCGAGATTGCCAAGGATGGCGTCAAGGCGCTGGTCTGCGACTCCACCAATGTCTTCTCGCTGCATCCGGGCCGGTCTGAGGTCGATGTCGGACCCGAGATCACCCGCCTGGTGGGCGAGGCCGCGGGGATGGTGGTTGCCACCACATTTGCCTCCAATGTCGCGCGGGTGAAAACCCTCGCCGAGGCCGGTCAGCGGGCCGGGCGCTCCATCGTGCTGCTGGGCCGCGCCATGCAGCGCATGATCGAAGCCGCCACCGAAACCGGCGTGCTCAAGGACTTTCCGAAGGTGGTCAGTGTCGAGGCCGCGCAAGAGCTGCCGCGTGAGAACCTGATGCTGATCGTGACTGGTAGCCAGGGCGAACGCCGTGCGGCGTCCGCCCAGCTGGCGCGCGGCAAGTATCGCGGGATCGAGGTGAAGGAGGGCGACCTGTTCCTGTTCTCCTCAAAGACCATTCCGGGCAATGAGCGTGGCGTCATTCGCATCATCAACCAGTTCTCTGAAAAGGGTGTGGATGTGGTCGATGACAGCTCCGGTCTCTACCATGTCTCCGGTCACGCAAACCGCCCCGATCTGGAGCGGATGCACGATATCATCAAGCCGCAGATGCTGATCCCGATGCACGGCGAGCACCGTCACCTGCGCCAGCACGCCCGTCTCGGCGAGGCCAAGGACATTGCCAGCGCGGTTGTGGTCAACGGCATGATGATGGACCTGACCGGTGATCGCCCCAAGGTCGTGGATTATGTCGACACCGGCCGCACCTATCTGGATGGGTCGGTCAAATACGGTGCGCTGGATGGCGTGGTCCGGGACCGGATTCGCATGGCGCTGAACGGCCATGTCGTCGTCACCGTCATTCTTGACGAGGAAGATGAGCCATTGGGCGAACCCTGGTGCGATATCAAGGGGTTGGCCGAGACAGGCCGCTCCAATGCCGCGCTGGTCGAGGTGATGGAAGAGGATCTCAACCAGTTCATCATGCGCGCGGGTGCCAAAACACTGCGCGATGACGACAAGCTGGAAGAAAACCTTCGCCGCGTTGCCCGCCAGACAGCACAGAACGAGATTGGCAAGAAACCGGAAGTTACCGTGGTGGTCAGCCGGATGCGCTGATCGCTTCGGACCAAGTTGATAGACAGGCCCGCCGCAGTTTCTGTGGCGGGCCTTTTTTATGTGCACATCGGCCCTGTGGGCCACAGCCCACGCGCTTTATAGAAAAAGCCCCGGCGGTGGGGCCGGGGCTTTGTTCGGCTGCTAGGGGCAACCGTCAATCTATACTGCGCAGGCGTCGCTGCGGATGGGGTCAGGCGTGCCGGGGGCGCGACAGCAGCGCTGCAAGCTTGCCGGGCAGGCTGACGATCCCACGGCCCAGGCTGCGCAGGAAGGAAGCCATCGCCTGTGCGCGCAGCTCATGTGCGCGGGCTTCGATGGCGCGGATTTCGTCGGCGGTCACAGTGGGGAACTCAAGGTTGTTCATGGCGGCTCTCATCTTGCTTAACTGCGTCTTGTTGCCCTCCAGATAGGCGTTCCTGCCGGGGGCGACATCTGCAAAAATGGGCAATCCTGCCATGCTGCAAGTGCAAAGCTCATGAGAGAAATCGGGCGCTGTTTGCGGTCAGGTTCCTGATCACACATATGAAAAAGGGCTGCCCCAAGAGGCAGCCCTTCGGAATACGACTATGCGGTAGCCAGTTTAGCCGGCGCGGCGCTCGGCAAAGCTGAGTGCGATAAAGCTCGGCATATGGTCGCCCATGCCAACCACATTGTTGCGGTCGTTGCCACCACGTCCCCGGCCGGATTTCTGGTTGCCCTTCTGCCCGGTCTTGGGGGTGGAGGGTTTCTCAGCCGATTTCTGACGGGAGGAAGAGCGGCTATCTCTGCGCTTCTCCTGCTCGCCCTGCGACTGCTCCGGCGTTGCCGCTTTGGCTTCAGCTGTCGGGATATCCTTAGCCTGTGCCTCTGGCGCTGCGGTCTCTTCCTTGGCGGCCGATTCCTTGGCAGCCGATGCACGGGTGGAAGACCTGCGGCTGCGGGTCTTGCGCTCTGTGGTCTCGCCGGTCGCTGCGTCCTTGCTGTCTTTTGCCGCTGGTTCGGCCTTTTTCAGCGGGTTCTCAAGACGCGGGATCTCGTTCTGGACAAGGCGCTCGATATCTTCGAGGTTCCTTTCGTCCTTGGGCACGCAGATCATCATCGCGGTGCCGTTACGGCCTGCGCGACCCGTCCGGCCGATGCGGTGAACATAGTCCTCGGCATGGCTCGGCACATCGAAGTTGAACACATGGCTGACGCTGGGCACATCAAGCCCGCGGGCGGCCACATCAGATGCCACCAGAAAGCGCAGCGACCCTTCGCGGAAGCCTTCCAGCGTCTTGGTGCGCTGGCTCTGATCAAGATCACCGTGGATCGGCGCCGCGTCATAGCCGTATTTCTTCAGCGATTTCGCAACGATATCCACATCCGTCTTACGGTTGCAGAAGATGATCGCATTGGTGCATTTCTCGCCTTCCTGATCAATCAGGTGGCGCAGAAGCTTCCGTTTCTCGCTGCCTTCACGATCGCGGCGCGAGGCTTTGAACAGCACAACACCCTGGGAAATATTCTCAGAGGTGGTTGCCTGCCGCGCCACTTCGACACGCTCCGGGGCGGAGAGGAAGGTATTGGTGATCCGCTCGATCTCCGGCGCCATGGTGGCGGAGAAGAAAAGGGTCTGACGGGTGAAGGGCGTAAGGCCGAAGATGCGTTCGATATCGGGGATGAACCCCATGTCGAGCATACGGTCGGCTTCATCCACCACCATTACCTTGACGTCAGACAGGATCAGCTTGCCGCGCTCGAAATGGTCGAGCAGGCGACCGGGCGTTGCGATCAGAACGTCAACCCCCTTGTCGATCAGCGTGTCCTGTTCCTTGAAAGAGACACCGCCGATCAGCAGGGCCTTCGTCAGTTTCAGGTGTTTGGTATAGGTGTCGAAGTTCTCCGCCACCTGGGCTGCCAGCTCCCGCGTGGGGCAAAGCACCAGGCTGCGCGGCATCCGCGCACGCGCGCGGCCACGCGCCAGCAGAGTGATCATCGGCAAGGTGAACGAAGCCGTCTTGCCGGTGCCGGTCTGTGCGATCCCCAGCACATCGCGCCCTTCCAAGGCGGGCGGAATCGCCCCTGCCTGAATGGGGGTGGGGGTTTCGTAACCCGCTTCCTCAATCG
Source organism: Phaeobacter sp. A36a-5a (assembly GCF_037911135.1). Taxonomy (NCBI): domain Bacteria; kingdom Pseudomonadati; phylum Pseudomonadota; class Alphaproteobacteria; order Rhodobacterales; family Roseobacteraceae; genus Phaeobacter; species Phaeobacter bryozoorum. Next base: position 902,866 of record NZ_JBBLYU010000001.1, read on the forward strand.
CTTTGAGGACTTTGGGGTTCAGGTTCAGATCTGAAAATTTTGTCATATGCGTCCGTTTTTGCGGACACTGACCTGGCCCGCGCGTGTATGTCAGGGCCGATTCCGCATGGTCTTGCGTCCTATCTCTATCGGCTTGCGCGGGGCATAGCAAAATCCGCTGCAATCGTCAAACGAAGCCGGGTTTTCGGCGCGTATTGATTGAATAACGGGCAAACTCGAAACAGTTTATTCAAATTGCGGGAAATGTTCACGCCGTTTGGCGGTCAGATCCAGCGGGCAGTGGTGGATCATCCCACGCTTTTGCAGCCGTTGATAGATGTCCGGCGCCTCTGCGTTGATTTCGCCAAAGAAACGCTTCAGCCCTTCAGAACCGTGCTCTTCCTCGATCATCGACAGCAGATCATGGGTGTTCAACCCGCCGAGGTTGCGCGAAAACCCGGCAGCCAGACCCGGACGATAAGAGCCCTGCTTGAGCCGGAACCGATAGCTGTCCTGCCAGGCCTCCCAACTCGGGGCGTGGCGATGACAGATCTGCAGGGCGTCCTGCTCCTGCTCGTGCGTGTTTTTTTCACCATGCTGGAACAGGTTGTGGATTTGGAACTGAATGTCAGGCAGGCCGGTGCGGGCGAACAGCTTGCCCGCAGTATGGCTGAGGAACCCGCCTTTCAGGAAGACACCAAATTCGGGATAGATCGCGCGGACCTGCTGTTCGCGGTCGGCTGCACTGGCAATCATGGATTTATACATATCCACCCGCCCAGAAAGCGCTTCCAGCGGGCGCATCCGCAAGACATCGGTTTCAGCGGGCAGGGCAGCCAGTATTTCGCCAATCTGCGGCCTCGCACCTCTTGCCGAGATATGGGGCCAGAGAAATTCATCCACATCTATATGGGCGACCCAATCGGCCTGGATCCGGCCGTAGGCATGGGTCGCATTCATCGTCTGGCGCGCCTGGTGCATCTTCGGGCGTGGTTTCTTGCGCTGGCTCCAGTGGCTGTCGTCGCAGGTGGTGACCCGCACCTTTGGATGTGCTTTCAGATGCGGATAGGCCTCAGGATTCGGCGCATCCAGATAGAGATGAAGCCGATGGGCCCCCAGATCCAGATGATAGGCGGCGAAATTCAGGATGGTCTCTGCATCGGCCTTGATCGTGCTGACGATGCCCCATTTCGGATCGTTGGGCCTGCTCATGATTTGCGGGGTTTCTTGTAACGCTGAATGCGGCCGAAAATGCTGCGGGGATCGTCCATGACCATCCGCAGCATCCGCACACCAAGCGGGCGCAGCACGGCATCGTCCTCGACCTGGCGCCAGAGCCGCGCCAGCATGTGCCGATCCAGATCTCCGTGGGGCAGGTGATAGGGCTTCATGCCAAAGCCGATATCGTCAAGCTTCTTGCCTTTCACCCGAGGAAATCCGCTGTCGGTCGGCCGTCCTGACAGCCGACGTTCGCTATCGTGCAGTGCGATCATGTGAAACAGCATCTGGAGCCCCTGACCACCAAGCCGCTGCTCCATGGTATCCCCATGATCGGCAAAGGTGGCGGCGGCGGAAATCAACCAGCGTGTGGGCAGCTCGGCGGCGAGCATCGCGCCCTGTTCGCGCCAGATCCGCAGAAAGAGGCTGCGCGCTTGCTCTGGCGGATCCCGGCGCCGCAGAATCGCGATGCACAGCGCATGTCGTGCCCAAAGTTCGGGCTGCCCTGCGAACTCGGCTCGCAGGGCCTCCCATTTCCGCGCGATATGCCGACTGGGCAGATCGTCCTCTGGTGACTGTAGTGCGGCCTCGGGCAGGGGGGCGAGCAGCGACGAGAGATCCACATCCACCGGCGGCAGCGCCGACGCCGGATCTATGAAGGGGGTCTCTTTTTTTTCAAGCTGGCGCAGCAGGCTGTAGAACCCGCCAGGATAGGTTTCGTTGTCGATATCCATGGCGGGGTCTGATGTCACCTATGTGTCAGGGTGCTGGTCTTAAACCATCATCTCCTTGGTCGCCGTCAGTTTCAAGTCTGGATAGTCGCGCTCTACACGGTCGATATCCCACTGCAGGCGGGTCAGATAGACCACGTCGCCGTCATGGTCATGGGCAATGTGCTGCTTGTTGGTGTTGATGAATTTATCAAGCGCGGTCTTGTCGCCACTGACCCAGCGGGCCGAGGTGAACTGCGAGGCTTCGAAGCGCACCGGCAGGCCGTATTCCATCTCGATACGGCTCGCCAGCACTTCGAATTGCAGCTGGCCGACCACACCCACGATAAAGCCGGAGCCGATTGAGGGTTTGAAGACCTTTGCGGCACCTTCCTCGGCAAATTGCATCAGCGCCTTTTCCAGGTGCTTGGCCTTCATCGGGTCACCCGCGCGCACCCCCTGCAACAGTTCCGGCGCAAAGGACGGAATGCCGCTGACACGCAGCGCCTCTCCTTCGGTCAGCGTGTCGCCGATGCGCAGCTGGCCGTGGTTCGGGATGCCGATGATGTCTCCAGCCCAGGCTTCCTCGGCCAGCTCGCGGTCAGAGGCCAGGAACAAAACCGGGTTGGAGATGGCCATCGGCTTCTTTGAGCGCACATGGGTCAGCTTCATACCGCGTTTGAAATGGCCCGAGGCCAGCCGGACAAAGGCCACACGGTCGCGGTGCTTGGGATCCATATTGGCCTGCACCTTGAATACAAAACCGGCAACCTTCGTCTCATCCGGCGCAATCTGGCGCGGCAGCGCCGATTGTGGCTGCGGCTCGGGTCCGTAGGTGCTGATGCCATCCATTAGTTCCTTCACGCCAAAGGAATTGATCGCCGAGCCGAACCAGATCGGCGTCATATGCCCCTCAAGCACCGATTGCGGATCCAGTGCAGGCAGCAGCTCGCGGGCCATTTCGACCTCTTCCAGCAGCTTCTCAAGCAGATGTGCAGGCACATGCTCGGCCAGCTTGGGATCGTCCAACCCCTCAATCGCGATGCTTTCGGCGATCTTGTTGCGATCCGCGCGGTCCATCAGTTCCAGCCGGTCGCGCAGCATGTCGTAACAACCGATGAAATCACGGCCAACGCCGATCGGCCAGCTGGCGGGCGTCACGTCAATCGCAAGGTTCTGCTGGATCTCGTCGATGATCTCAAAGGTGTCCCGGCTCTCCCGGTCCATCTTGTTACAGAACGTCAGAATCGGCAGGTCGCGCAGTCGGCAGACCTCAAACAGCTTCTGGGTCTGGCTTTCCACACCCTTGGCACCGTCGATCACCATCACCGCCGCGTCCACCGCCGTCAGCGTGCGATAGGTATCTTCCGAGAAATCGGAGTGACCGGGTGTGTCCACCAGATTGAAGCGGTAGCTGTTGTAGTCAAACGACATGGCCGAGGCTGAGACGGAGATCCCGCGGTCCTTCTCCATCTGCATGAAGTCCGACCGCGTGCGCCGTGCCTCGCCTTTTGCGCGCACCTGACCTGCCATCTGAATAGCACCGCCATAAAGCAGGAACTTTTCAGTCAGCGTGGTTTTGCCGGCATCCGGATGCGAAATGATCGCAAAGGTGCGGCGCCGGGCAATTTCAGCCGGCAGGTCGGGGCGGTTTGGGACGATATCGAGCATGAGCGCGCGTATATCAGGATGGCGGGCCGAGGCAAGAAAAACAGGGCGACAGCCGTTGCGTCGCGGTCCTGATAGCTGAGACCTGCTGTTTACTCCCAGACCAGCGTCTGCCCTCCAAGGCAGGCCGGCATGGCATCTGGCGGCAGCTGACCCAGCTGTTCAAAAAAGGTGAAGGCATCGAACTTGGAACTCAGCTCGGCGATTTTGCCGTCCGTAAACCGAATCATCATGATCCCCTCGGCACTGACCGGCGTCATCCCGTCCGGGCCATCAGAGGTCAGCAGATAGCGTGTCGAGGTCCAGTCGCCATCCTCGATATACTGCAGAATTTGAACGCGGAATTTGCCCGCAAGCTTGTGAACGACGTCAATCAGGACAGGATAGTCCTGACGTGGATTGGGGAGCCCGTCGAGCAGTTCGGTCGTATCCAGAGAGGGGGCCAGCATCTCGGCAAACGCGGCCATGTTGCGTTTCTCCCAGACCTCGAAAAACCAGCGCTGCACCAGTTGCTGTTTTGTCATCGTCAGGCAAAGTCCCATAGAGTCCATAAGGAGAGAATTCCCCATATGGTTGAATTGTGGGGGCAATTCTATCAGGAATCGTAAACTCGCTTCGCCTCTCGCCCAGTTCCCGGGCATCTATTGCGGCCCCGCACATCCCGGCGCGAAGGGGCCATATACCAGCGTGTTTACATCGGGCGCGGCTCCAGTCCCGAGATGCGCGGTGGTTGACCGGGGATCAGGCCCGGCGTGCGGATCAGCTTCTCCTGCGGCAGCGCAGCCCGTGTCAGCGGATCAAGCAGCAGGCTCTCAGCGGCGATCCCTTCGGCAAAGATGATCTGGTGGCGATCAAACAGCAGCTGGAAATAGTCGATGAAGCCGCCGGTTCGTTTGACAATGTCGATGCCATTGACCAGTTCGCGTGCGCGCACCAGCTGATCTGGTCGGCCACGGCGGCGACCTTCGCGACAGCGATGCACCAGCAACCGGTGGTCCGGGCTGACAAGCAGGTCATTTGCGTTGTTGAGCGCCCCGGCCCGGATCAGGATCGGAGCCATTTCTCCAACCGCACGGCTGGTGCATTGGCCGATCCAACGCACCACTTGGGCACCGGCATCGCGGGTCAGAACCCGGTCGCCTACCTGTAGATCCTCAATTGGTCGCTGGGCGCCGGTGTCTAGGGTGATATGTGTTCCGCGCGTGAAGGAGACACAGGCCAGCTGTGCAAGCCGCTGGCGCGTGCCCTCGCGGGTCTTGCGCACAAGGGTATAGCCGGTCTGCGGCAGCAAGGGGGCAAGCGGCAGCAGATAGATCGCCGCGATCAACCCGTCGTCATCGACCTCAACCACCACCAGCGCCTCCACATTGGCGCCGATATCCGGCATCAGCGTTAACAGGCAATCCAGATGCAGCCGGGCACCGGGTGCACCGGTTGCGCTGTCCTGACCAAGAACAAGCTGCCCGTCCGCGCGTGCGGTCAACGACAATTGGCGCGGTGGCGCGTCGCGCACCAGCTGATAGACGTCGTCCAGATGCAGGTCATCATATACCCCAAGCCCATCGCCCATATTCGCGCCCATCTCGACGCAGAAATCGGCGGCAGGAAAAACAGCAAGAATCTGGGCGGCAACGGGGCTCTGATGCAGCTGTGTCAGCATGAATAACCTAACCAGTATCGTGTGCGCATCCTGCGCGTATGACCTTCTATCTTGCGGCGAAATGTGGCGAGATGCGGACCAGAGCGGGGTGGTTTTGCGAAGCCGCAGGGGGAAACTGCCAAAGCCGGCAGGGCAGGGGACGACCACCGGGTCGCCGATGGCATCGGGGCTGGTCAATCCCGGGGCGAGTGTGCAAGCTTCGGGCAACAGAACAGATGCGTGATCCGGCCCGCCACATCAGCCCATCGGGCAGCTGACAGGCGGACGACGACGCGCCGTAACAGGGAGAGATCTGATGGATTTGGGATTGTCGGGAAAGCGGGCGTTGGTCTGTGCCAGCAGCAAGGGGCTGGGGCTGGGCTGTGCTGAGGCTCTGGCCGAGGCGGGCGTGGATCTGGTGATGAACGCGCGCGGCGAAGAGGCGCTTCTGGCGTCAGCCCAGTCGATCCGCGATGTGCATGGTGTCAATGTCGAAACCATTGCTGCTGACATCACCACCGAGGCAGGGCAGGCCGAGGTTATCGCCGCGGCAGAGGGCGTCGATATCCTTGTCACCAACGCGGGCGGGCCGCCACCGGGCATGTGGTCCGATTGGGGCCGTGATGATTTCATCAGGGCGCTGGATGCCAACATGCTGACGCCGATCGCGCTGATCAGGGCGCTGGTCCCCGGCATGATGGAACGCGGATGGGGCCGTGTCGTCAACATCACCTCACAGTCGGTGAAGGCACCGATAGCGGTTCTGGGCCTCTCCAATGCGGCGCGCACCGGGCTAACCGGCTATGTGGCAGGCACCTCGCGCCAGGTCGCGTCCAGGGGCGTGACCATCAACAATCTGCTTCCCGGCATCCATGCCACTGACCGCGCGGTCTCGCTGGATACGGGCGTGGCCCAGCAACAGGGGATATCGCTTGAGGAAGCGGCCGAACAGCGCGCCGCCAGCATTCCCGCCGGGCGCTACGGCACGCGGCAGGAATTTGGCGCCACCTGCGCCTTTCTCTGCTCCCAGCATGCGGGTTTTATCATTGGCCAGAACATCCTGTTGGATGGCGGCGCCACCAATATGACCATTTGATGGGGGCGGCAACGTGGCATCCGGTTTTTCGCTGAAGGATCAGTTGTTTAATCTTGAGAAGACCCGCTATCTCGCGGGTCTCTTTGCGGCGGCGGACCCGGGGTTTGAAGCGGACAGATTTGTGTCCGAGGTGATGGCGGATCTGCCCGATCTGGAGCTGAAGCAGCGCATCGCGCTGATTGCCGATGTGCTGGCCCGCCACCTACCGGAGGATCTGGAGGCCGCAGCACCGGTGTTGCGGCGCGCCTTGCCACCGCCGCTGGACCCAAGCCTGAGCGATGATGACTTCGGTGATTTCATATTTGCGCCTTTGGGGGAATTTGTGGTGCTGCGCGGGCTGGACCAGGCGCCGGAGCTGTCGTTGCAGCTGCTCCGCGACATCACGCAGCGGTTCTCGATGGAATGGGCGATACGTCCCTTTTTGACCCGCTGGACCGATCTGACTCTGGCAGAGATGCAGCACTGGGCCACGAGCGACAATTATCATGTCCGCCGTCTGGTGAGCGAGGGCACCCGTCCAAGGCTGCCCTGGGGGCAGTCGGTACCGCTGTCTCTTGCGCAGCCGTTGCCGCTGTTGGATCAGCTTCACGCAGATCCCACCCGCTATGTCACCCGCTCGGTCGCCAACCACCTGAATGACATCTCGAAAAAGGAACCGGAACTGGTGCTGGACCGGCTACGCAGCTGGCAGGCGGCCGACCGGCAGCGCCCGGAGGAGCTGGCCTGGATCACGGCCCATGCCCTGCGGGGTCTCGTCAAAGAGGGTCATACAGGCGCCATGCAGATGCTGGGCTATGATCCCGAGGCCGCCGTCAAGGCGACGCTGGCGCTTGCCAAGGAGCCGGTCCATATCGGCGGAGCCCTGCAATTTGACTGCCATCTGGACGGCGCCCCCGGCGCCCCTGTGCTGGTGGATTATCGCCTGCATTTCCAGCGGCCCGGAGGCAAGGTCTCGGCGAAGGTCTTCAAACTGAAACAGACGGCGATCTCCGATGGCGGCACCCGTCTCAGCAAGCGCCATCCGCTGAAAGCCGGTGCCAGCACCTTTACGCTGGTGCCGGGGCCGCATCGGCTGGAGTTGCTGGTCAATGGCCGGGTGCGGGATGATCTCACCTTTGATCTGCTGGAGCCTATGAGCTAGCAGTCCGCCCTCGGTTTACCCTCTGCCAGCCGCCCCTCCGTCAGCGGTGAGTTTGCCCGATCCAAAGCGCGATCTGTCGCGCCGCGCCCCGTTCCCTTGCATGGGGGCAGCGGGGTTGATATCTGCGAGCTAAACCAGATCGTTTTGATCAGAAACCAGTTACGAGGTCGCATGACATCTGCCCCCCTTGATCCGATGGTTGGCACCGATAGACCCGCCGTGACCGCACCACGTCTGGAGATCCGCAACCTGCGGCGCTTCTTTGACGGGCGGGCGGTGGTGGATGACGTGTCGCTACAGATCCAGGCCGGTCAGGTGACCTGTCTTCTGGGGCCTTCGGGCTGTGGTAAATCCACCACTTTGCGGATGATTGCCGGCGTCGAGATGCAGGACAGCGGCGAGATTTACGTCGATGGCAAGCTGATCTGCGACACCGTGTTCCGCGTTCCGCCCGAACGCCGGGAAATCGGGCTTATGTTTCAGGACTTTGCCCTGTTCCCGCATCTGAGCGTGGCCGACAATGTCGCCTTCGGACTGAAGGGCAGCAAGGACGAGAAACGCCTCCGGGTGCAGGAGCTGCTGCAGAAGGTGTCGCTGTCGCAATATATCGACGAATTCCCCCATCAGCTGTCGGGCGGCGAACAGCAGCGGGTGGCCCTGGCCCGCGCGCTGGCGCCCAAGCCGCGCATCATGCTGATGGATGAGCCGTTCTCCGGGCTGGACAATCGCCTGCGCGACGGCATTCGCGACGAGACCCTGACATTGCTGAAGGAAGAGGATGCTGCCGTCCTGCTGGTCACCCATGAGCCGGAAGAGGCGATGCGGATGGCTGATGAGATTGCGCTGATGCGGTCCGGTAAGATCGTGCAGCAGGGGGCGCCCTATAATGTCTATACCCGTCCGGTCGATCGTGCGGCGGTGGGGTTCTTCAGCGACACCAATGTTCTTCATGCCGAAGTGAACGGCGCTCTGGCCGAAACGCCCTTTGGTCAGTTTCTGGCGCCGGGCGTGCCTGATGGCACCAAGGTCGACATCGTGTTCCGCCCCCAACATCTGCGCATTGATTTTGATCGGAACGGGCGCGGCCCGCACCCGACCCCCAGCGACGGGGTAGCCGCGCGCGGCGTGGTCGAGCGGGCGCGCTTTCTAGGGCATGAGAGCCTGGTTGAATTTCGCATGGATTTCGATGGCAGCGTGCTGAAGGCGACTGTGCCCAATGTATTCCTGCCGGATGCAGGCCGGGTGATGTGGCTCACGGTTCGGCGCAACCGCTGCTTCGTCTTCCCGACCGGCAGCTGAGCTATATCCATCAGCCGGTCGTTGGCCCCGCAGCGGCATCGGACGTGTCGGCATAGGGCTGGTAGTCCATCAACCGTTTGCCCGGCTCATCCACGAACAGCTCGGGCAGGGGTTTGGCCGCCTCGATCAGGTCGACACGGAATACCCGGAAATCGCCACGCGTTTCGCACCAGGCCGTCAGCGTCCAGACCCGGCCCCAATATTCCATATGCAAGGGGCGGATGACGCGCTCTGTCAGCGTCTCATCAATGCGGCGATAGGTCAGATGCAGCTTCTGGCGGGCCTTTATCGCGGCCCGCAAGGTTGGCATCTGCGTAAAGCCCCGCGCAGCATCGGCAAAGGGGTAGACGGCAAACTTCCACGCATCCGCCTCGGCGATGGTGCCTTCGGGCAGCACCGCGTCCACCTTGGCGGCCAGCCTCTCGGCGGCGGCCTTCAAATCCGGATCGGCGGCCTCGGCCACAATCGCCATGCCCAGGTTCAGCGCCTCCAGCTCCTCCGCAGTCAGCGTCAGCGGCGGCAGCGTGATCGCTTCGCGCACCATATAGCCGACCCCTCTTGCGCCCTCCACCGGGACACCGCTGGCAACCAGCGTATCCATGTCGCGGTAGATCGTCCGGGTCGAGACTTCCAGCCGTTCGGCGATATCCTGTGCGCGGTGCAATTTCCCGTCGCGCAGGATCTGGATAATATCAAAGAGGCGATCAGTACGGCGCATGATCTAGCCTTGGAACGGCGCGGGGAGGAGGTCAAGGCCCGACACCACGCGCAGTGATTGACGCCCCCCGCCGGATAGAGGGCGGATGCAGCGCATCCACCCTCCGTACTTGACCTGAGCCTGGCTCGCGCCCCTCAGGAGGCCATGCTCCACTGTACCTCCTCATGACGCATCTGCGCAGTGCCCTCAGCAATCGCCTGCATCAGGCTGGCGCAGAAGTCCTGCTTGTGGAACTCAGCCGCGACCGACTTGGCGGTTTCCATGTCTGCCCAGATGACATAATCGGTCCAGCGCCCGTCCTCGCCGCAACTCAGCTGTCGGTGAACAAATCCGGGCTGGGCGCGAACGAAGGATTCGCTGGCCTGGCTCAGCACGATGAAATCCGCCTCGCTCACACCTTCGGCCAGTTTGAAGGTCACAATCTCTGCAACATGTTTGCTCATCACGTCTCTCCTTGAATGCTGTGATGGGGGTGGTGTAGAGCAGTCCAACTGACATAAACCTGTCAGTTGTGTTTTCAGCAGCGCGCAAAAATGCAGTTTTGTGCGGAATCCACGCCCCTGCCGATGTCTCACCGCTTTTCCCGCCGGGGGCTCGGCGCTTAAAAACAGGTCAAACAACAACGCAGACCGTCTCCCGGCGGATCTGCCGCAGAAGGAGACGCTCTCATGCTTAACAATATCGGCCTTCCCGGCCTGCTGCTCATCGCCGTCGTGGTTCTGGTCCTCTTTGGCCGCGGCAAGATTTCCTCGCTGATGGGTGAGGTCGGCAAAGGCATCACCGCCTTCAAAAAGGGCGTGAACGACAGCACCAAGGAGCTGGAAGAAGAGACCACCGCCGAGACCGCGCGCGACGTGACGCCCGAGACCGAAAAAGACAAGGTCTAAGCCGCGATGTTTGATCTTGGGTGGACCGAACTCATGGTTATCGGCGTTGTGGCGCTGATTGTTGTCGGGCCCAAGGACCTGCCGGTTTTGTTCCGCAATGTCGGACGGTTCGTGGGCAAGGCCAAGGGCATGGCGCGCGAATTCAGCCGGGCCATGAATGACGCCGCCGATGAGGCGGGCGTCAATGAGATGGCCAAGGGGCTGAAAGCGGCGGCCAACCCGGTCAATACCGCAATGGACGGCGTCAAACAGGCCGCGCAGGATATGGCAAAATCCATCGACCCGACCAAGTTCGACCCCGACAGTGAAACCGGGAAACTGGCCGCTGAGCGGGCTGAGGATGCCAAGAAGATCCAGGCGGCCACTGCCCGTGCCGCTGCGGACCGCAAGGCACGCGAGGCCGCAGAGGCCCAGGCCAAGGCAGCCGAAGCGGAGGCGGCCCTGGCTGCCACAGACACGTCGGCGACGTCAGAAAGTGAGACCAAGACATGAGCGCGTCCGAGGATATCGACGACAGCACAGCGCCGCTGATTGAGCATCTGGCCGAATTGCGCACCCGCCTGATCCGGGCGGTTGGCGCGTTCATCGTGGGGATCGTGCTTGCCTTCACCGTGGCAGAGCCGATCCTGCAGTTCCTGCTTGGCCCGATCGAGGAAACCCTGCGCAGCCTCGGCGACCCGTCGCCAACGCTGCAATACACCAGCCCACAGGAATATCTGTTCACGCTGTTCCGCATCTCCATGGTGTTTGGCTTTGCGCTGTCATTCCCGGTCATCGGCTTCCAGCTCTGGCGCTTTGTGGCACCGGGGCTCTACAAGACAGAGAAGAACGCCTTTTTGCCCTTCCTCATCGCCTCGCCGGTGATGTTCCTCTTGGGGGCCAGTTTTGCCCATTTCGTGGTCACACCGCTGGCGATGGCGTTTTTCCTTGGCTTTGCCGATGTGTCATCCATCTTTGCCAACCTCTTGTCCGGCGCGGTCGACAACCTGCCTGCGGATGCCGCCGTGGTGCCGGAAACCACAGAAGGTGTGCGCATCACCTTCTTTGGCAAGGTCAACGAGTCGCTGGACATCACGCTGAAGTTCATTATGGCCTTTGGGCTGTGTTTCCAGCTGCCGGTGCTCCTGACCCTGATGGGCAAGGCCGGGCTGGTCAGCGCCGATGGTCTTGGCAGCGTGCGCAAATACGCGGTTGTCGCCATTCTGGTGCTGGCTGCGCTGGTGACGCCGCCGGATGTGATCACCCAAGGCATCCTGTTCTCGGTGGTCTATGGCCTTTACGAGCTGTCGATCCTGTTGGTGCGTCAGGTGGAAAAGACCCGCGAGGCCAAGCTGCGCGCAGAAGGCTACTATGATGACGAGGATGATGACGGCGACGATCTGTACGAGGAGATGGACCGGCATCCCGAAGACGACCCTCTGATGGCCGAGTTCGACGATGAGGACGACGGCAAGACCCGGTAATCCAGACCGGATCTGCTCCTGCCAGATCAGGACCAGCATATCGAGGAAGGGCGCGCCGGAGACGGTGCGCCCTTTCTCATGCGGCCGGGGCGCCAGGGCGGATCGGGCAGGGGTGTATAGGCTGCCCCCTTGCTCGCGCAGCCGGAACATGCTTTGACGCCGGTAACCCACCGACGGAGACACCCATGGACCAGACCAAACCCACCCGCGTTGTTCTTTCCAGCGATCACGCCGCAATCGACCTGCGCCAGGCCATCGCCACGCATATTGCCGCAAACGGATATGAGGTGGTTGATATCGGTCCGACAACACCGGAAAGCACGCATTACCCCAAACATGGCGCGGCTGCGGCAGAGCGCGTTGCCTCGGGTGATTGCGATCTGGGCATTATCCTCTGCGGCACCGGCCAGGGCATCATGATGGCCGCGAACAAGGTCAAAGGCATCCGCTGCGGCGTCTGCTCAGAGACTTTCTCGGCCAAGATGATCCGCCAGCACAATAACGCCAACATGCTCTCTATCGGGGCGCGTGTGGTAGGCGACAGCCTGGCGATTGAAATTGTCGATGCCTTCCTTAATGCTGAGTTCGAGGGCGGCCGACATGCCACGCGCGTCGACATGATCGAGCCGCAGGAAAGCTGAGCCCGAGCGCGCCGATACGCCCCACGTGCAATAGACCGGAGGCCCCGATGGATGACACAAGCCTGAGCCGCATCGCCGATGCGCTGGAACGGATGGCACCTGCGCCGCTGAAAGCGCCTGACTTTGGTGCTGCCTCTGCCTTTGTCTGGCATGTGGCCCCGGACCGGCTGGAGGCTGTCGAAATCGTGAACCGCGTCGATCTTGAGCTGCTGCTGGGGATCGACCGCGCGCGCGACACGCTGCTGGACAATACCCGCCGCTTTGCCGCCGGGTTCGGCGCCAATAATGCACTGCTCTGGGGCGCGCGGGGGATGGGTAAATCCAGCCTTGTGAAAGCGATCCACGGACAGCTGTCGCCGGAATTCCCCGCTCTGAAACTGGTGGAGCTGCAGCGCGAGGATCTGCCATCGGTCGCGCGTCTGCTGAACCATCTGCGGGCAGCGCCCGAGCGGTTCATCCTGTTCTGCGATGACCTGTCCTTTGGCCATGACGATCAGCACTACAAAAGCCTGAAAGCGGTGCTGGATGGCGGCATCGAAGGTCGGCCGGACAATGTGCTGTTCTATGCCACCTCCAATCGCCGTCACCTGATGCCGCGTGATATGATCGAGAACGAACGCTCCAGCGCCATCAACCCGTCGGAAGCCGTTGAGGAAAAGGTCTCTCTCTCGGATCGGTTCGGGCTGTGGCTGGGTTTCCACCCCTGCGATCAGGATGAATATCTCGCCATGATATCAGGCTATTGCGCGGCCTATGGCGTTGTGGTGCCGGAACCGGTTCTGCGCGCCGAGGCGATCGAATGGCAGGCCACGCGCGGCGCCCGCTCGGGCCGGGTGGCCTGGCAGTTTTTTACCGATCTGGCCGGCCGCCATGGGGTGAAGGTCAGCTGACCGCAAAGACGGCAGCAGCCATGATTGAACAGCTGTGATCAACCAAAAGACGGCGCTCGGGATGACCCGGAGCGCCGTCTCTTTATTGCCTGTTGCCGCTTGCGACGTTTATTGCAGATAGGGCAGCGGATCGACGCTTTCAAAGCCGTTGCGCACCTCGAAATGCACATAGGCAGCGGGTCCGTCCCGCAATGCGGCGATGGTCTGACCGCGCGAGACGGTGTCGCCCTTGTTCACCTCGATCTTGTCGACATTGGCATAGACCGTCAGCAGCTTGGCGTCGTGGCGGATCACAATGATCGGAATATTGTTGGAATCCTTGGTGATCGCCGCCACCGTACCGCCATCGGCGGCCTGCACCGGGGCGCCCGCTGCACCGGCGATATCAATGCCGTCGTTCTTGCCCTTGGAATAGGTGCGGATGATCTTGCCCTTGACCGGGAAGCCCATCGCGGCGCTGGAGCTGCGGGTCGGGGTCGGGACCTCTACCTTAGGCAGCGCTTTCGGCGCCTGGGCCGCGGGCGCGACGGTTTCCTGCGGCAGTGGCTTGGTGGCGCTTGGCGGCAGGGGCGTATTGGTGCCTTCACCCGGCGCGGTGACGGTGGCGGCGGCCGGAACCACCACTGCGGATGCTTCCTTGCGCGGGGCTGGGCGGTCCTTCAGCGGGATCAGCAGGAACTGGCCCTCACGGATGGCAAAATCGCTGCCGAGGCCGTTCCATTCCGCAAGGGATTTCACCGGCACCTGATAAAGCCGCGAGACGGTATAAGCGGTTTCGCCGCGCTTCACCTTATGGCGCACCGGCTCTGGGCCGCTTTGGACCTGCGGCTTGCTTGCGGTCGGCTGCGGTGCCAGCGGCGTTGTGCTGACGGTGCTTGCCGCCGAGGGTGTGGTCGATGGGGCGCTGTCGATCGCATCCCCCGCCAGCGAGGCGATATCGACGCCGCCGCTGGTCGCCGTACCGGGTGCGCGGCGGGGCAGGGCAATGATCTCCCCCTGCCGCAGCGGATCGTCGGGCTTCATCCCGTTGAACCGGGCCAGCTCGCTGGCGGGCAGACCAATGCGGCCTGCCACATCGTTCAGCGTATCGCCGCGACGGGCAACGGCCACCTGATAGGATGGATAGGTGATCAGCCCCTTGGCATCGGGTTTCGGGCGGCTGGCGGTTGCGGTCTGCGCCGCCTTTGTCGTGTTGAACGCACCGATCTGGCCGCGCAGATCGTAATCCAGCGGTGCCTCGCAGGCCGCCAGCACGGCCACCAGCGGCAGCGCCATCAGCGCCTTGCGTCCTGTCACACGATTGCGGTGGGTGGGTACAGTCACTGTCATTTCGCTCTCCTCGGAACGCCGTTCCCGTCTTGCGGGCCCCCATTATCCCTGGGGCTTGCCAATAGTCTGTCGGCCAGCCACGCGATCCCGCTCGAGGATGTCCGGAGCGGTTGGGGTGGGCGGGTCTCTTGCCCCTCCCTTACGTGTCTTTGCCGATCCCCTCAAGCAGGGGAACAAAACGCACCGGGCGCAATTCGTCGTATTCGAGGCCGCTGTCGGTTTTTTGAACACGGATCAGCGTCTGTACAGTGTCGGACTGCCCCACGGGCACCACCATAATACCGCCGGTCTTCAGCTGCGCCAAGAGTGGGCCGGGCGGGTCTTCGGCGGCAGCGGTCACGATGATTCGATCAAAAGGCGCCTGTTCGGGCAGGCCGTGGCTGCCATCGCCGACCAGTGAGGTAATATTGGACAGGTGCAGTTGGTCGAAGATCTGCCGCGCCTCCCGCACCAGCCGCGCATGACGATCCACGGTATAGACCCGCCGCGCCAGCTTGCTCAGGATCGCGGCCTGATAGCCAGAGCCGGTGCCAACTTCCAGCACCGTATCGCGGGGCGAGATCTGCAAGGCCTGGGTCATCAGACCGACAACAGAGGGCTGCGAAATGGTCTGCCCGCAGGCGATCGGCAACGGCATATCCTCGTAGGCGCGCGCCGAAAACAGCCCCCGCACAAAGGGGCCGCGGTCGATCTGTTCCATTGCATCGAGGACCTGCGCATCCGTCACCCCGCGCGAGCGCAGGGCGAACAGGAACTGCATTTTGGTTTCAGCTGTCGGGTCGCTCATTCAATGCCCTTCAGGCGCTCCAGCGCATCTGTCGCGGTCAGATCCGCCCGCATCGGCGTCACGGAGATATAGCCTGCCAGGTTCTGCGCTGCGTCACTGCCCTCGGCGGTGGCAACATGCTGGTTGCCACCACGGATCCACAGGTAGCGCCGCCCGTTGGGGGAGGTCTGCTCCTCGGCCGAGAAATGGCTGCCGCGCCGGAAACCCTGCGGTGAAATCCGCCGTCCCCTCACATCAGCGGCAGGGACAGGTGGGAAATTAATGTTGTAAAACAAGCGGTAATCGGCGTCTTCCTTGGGTTGCGCTTCCAAGATGGAACGGATCAGATCGGCACCATGTTGGGCGGCTGCCTCAAACGGGTTTTCAAGCTGCGCGTTCTGAGGCCCAAAATACTGCGACAGGCCCATGGCCGGAATGCCCTGCAATGCCGCCTCCATCGCCCCGCCGAGGGTGCCGGAGTAGAGCGCGTTCTCGGCAGAATTGTTGCCCCGGTTTACCCCGGACAACACCAGATCCGGTTGCTGGTCTTTCATCACCACATGCAGCCCGGCCAACACACAGTCCGCAGGCGATCCTTCTGCGGCAAAGCGATGTTCGCCCAGCTGGCTCAGCATGAAGGGGCGGGTGTAGCTGATGCAATGACCAACGCCGGATTGCTCAAACGCCGGTGCCACTGTCCAGACCTCTCCGCCGGGACCTGCAACCTCGCGGGCGATCTGCTCCAGAACCGCAAGGCCGGGGGCGCTGATGCCATCGTCATTGGTGATCAGAATTCGCATGGACGGGGCCTCTCGTCTGGCTCTGGCAGCCTATGTGTCGGGCGTGATTACGCCGATCTGCACTCCAGACCTGAATAAGATGTGGGGCAAAAGGGGGCAAGCCTTTCCCCGTCGTGATCCCGACCAGAGCGCCCGGCGCCAGCCCCTGCGGCACAGAGGTCACAGATTTTCTGGCCCGCTTGAAAACCAGAACGACCGGCGCCCGTTGCAGGCACCGGTCGGCGGAAAGCCGCGTGTTCGCGCAGTTTGCGGGTGTCTCTGACCCTCAGATCAGTCGGCGGCGGCCAGAATCTCGGGGAGCAGCCGTGCGGCCTCGGCCTGCGGCGTGCTCAGGGCATCGCGATCTTCACCCGGAAAGAACCGTGCGCGCACCGCTGTCGCCATCGGATTTGGCGTCAGCACCTGCACCTTGGGGCCGGTCTTGGCGCTTTCGACCTGCCAGCTGTTGGCCAGCGACATCTGCGCGGCCTTGCTGGCGCCATAGGCTCCAAAGAATTTCTCGCCCGCGCGGGGATCGTCAAAGAATACGGCCTGACCGGTCTGCCCCAGAAGCGGCGCGACATAGGGGATCAGAACGGAGGGTGCCGTGGCATTGATCGCGATGGATTTCTGCCAGTCCTTGGCCGCCACGAATTGCGCCGGGCTCAGCGGCGCGGCGTGAATGGCGGTGTGCAGCCAGAGGTCCAGCTGCCCCCAGCGATCATGGATGCCCCGGCAGAGCGTGGCCATGGCCTCCGGAACGGTGATATCCATAGGGGCCAGAGTCGCCGAGCCACCGTTGGCCTTGATACGATCGTCCAGCTCTTCCAATGCGCCTGTGGTGCGGGCCACGGCGACGATGTGATGCGTCGGCGCCAATGCCTCTGCGAGGGCGGCGCCCAGGCCCCGTGAGGCCCCGGTGATGAGAGCGAGTTTCTGTGTCATGGGCGCCTTGTGCGGCGCAGCGCGGCGCGGGTCAAGGGGCCAAAGCGGCGCAGCGGTCTCAAGCCTGGGCGTGATGCCCGTCCGCGCGCCGGTTGCGGGTCACCCGCCCGGCATCGCCAGACGTGATGCCTTGCCGTTTTTCTGAAGGATCAGGCCGTCGGCATCAATGGCAACAACTTCGCCACCGGACAGGCGGCTGCCGCGGGTCACGATCTGCATGCGGCCGTTCGGCATCCGCACCATGGCGCTCAGGTTGTCGTTGGCGCCGAACAACCCCAGAAGGCTGAGGCGGTTGCGGTGCAATGCGTCTTTCTGGGTGGCATGACCGGCGACATTGGCCGGCGTCTTGCCGTTCTCACGATTTGCCATTCTGGACAGGATTTCTTTCTTGTGCGGTATCGCCCTTCGGCTATCAGCTGTGCACTGCCGGGAACAGGGGGCGCCGAGAGCGTGGGCAAGCCCATGCCGGTGCGCCCCGGCGCCCTGCGCAAACGCCCGCCCATTCCGCCAAGTGACCCTGCGCAATTGCGCGCAGGGGGCTTGAAGTCTCAGGTGTCGCATCTTGCAAAAGCGACAGTGCAGCGCCTAGGCGGCGCGCAGAGCAGCCTCCTCAGGCATCATAGATGAGCGAGGGCAGATCGTGGCCATAGGCATAAAGCAGCCCCAGCAACTCTTCCATCTGCGCGCCGACCATCTGCAGATTGTAAAGCGGGTGATCCGGCTCGGAGATCTGTAGCTCAGGGTATTGCCCTTCGGGCCGCATATGCAGCATCGCTTCAACAGACTCGCTGTCATCGGGCGGAATGGCATTGGCCAGCCAGGCCCGCTTGCTGTCCATATCTTCGGTGTCCTGCATCTCGAAGCGGTCGAGATAGGCATCGAAATCCTCTTGGCTGAGCCGCGCCCATGTGCCCAGAATGAACTCTTCTCCACGGGTGTCCGCCAGCGGTACAGCCAGCACCGCCCGCACAAAGCGCAGATGCCCCAGGCGGCAGAAATCTTCGGTCAGCACATCCCCCGCCTGCGCCGAGATCGCCGTGTTGTCATGCACAAACATATCCTCCGGGCAGACGTCGGGCCGGTCGCAGCTGAGGCTCAACAGCTGGGCAAACGTCGCTCCGCAACAGCGACACTGGCGCTGCGAGCCAAGCATGCGGGCGAGATGTGGATCCAAGGGGACGGCCTTTCGGGGGCAGGGGCAAAAAGGAAAGAGGCGCCGATCCGGTGATCAGCGCCTCATGAGTCGAACTGATATCGGCTGCGCTCTTACTCTGCCGGCGACTTCATTTCAAACCCCCGTTCGACCATATCGGTCGGAACAACAGGGTATTCGCCCGAGAAACAGGCATCACAATACTGCGGGCATTTGCTGTTACGGCCCTGATCCTGCCCGACGGCCCGGTAAAGCCCGTCCAGCGAGATGAACTTCAGGCTGTCCACGGCCAGATGTTTGGCCATCTGATCCTCGGACATGGTTGCGGCCAGCAGCTTGTCACGTTCGGGTGTGTCCACACCATAGAAACAGGGCCAAGCGGTCGGCGGCGAGGCAATGCGGAAATGCACCTCGCTGGCCCCGGCATCCAGGATCATCTCCTTGATTTTGCGCGATGTTGTCCCACGCACCACGGAATCATCCACCAGGATCACCCGCTTGCCCTCGATCAGGGCGCGGTTCACGTTCAGCTTCAGGCGCACGCCCATGTTGCGGATCTGCTCGGTCGGCTCAATGAAAGTCCGGCCCATATACTGGTTGCGGATGATCCCCATCGCATAGGGAATGCCCGATTGCAGCGAATAGCCGATCGCTGCGGGCGTGCCGCTGTCCGGCACCGGGCAGACCAGATCCGCCTCGACCGGGTTTTCCTTTGCCAGCTCGCGACCGATGGCTTCGCGGGTCTCATAGACGGACCGCCCGCCAAGGATCGAATCAGGGCGGGAGAAATAGACATGTTCAAAGATGCAGAACTTGGACGACTGGCGGCGGAACGGGAAATGGCTCTCGACACCTTTGTCGGTGATCACCACCATTTCGCCCGGCTCGATCTCGCGCAGGAACTCGGCGCCGATGATGTCCAGCGCACAGGTCTCCGAACTCAGTGCATAGCCTTCGCCGACCCGACCCAGCACCAGCGGGCGCACGCCCAGCGGGTCGCGGACACCGATCAGCTTGGTCCGGGTCATGGCGACAACCGAGAAGGCGCCTTCGACCCGGCGCAGCGCATCTTCCATCCGCTCCGGGATATTGCGCTGCAACGAGCGGGCCATCAGATGAATGATGCACTCACTGTCGGACGAGCTCTGGAAGATCGAGCCGCGCTCGATCAGTTCGCGGCGCAGGGCATTGGCGTTGGTGATATTGCCGTTGTGGGCAATCGCTGCACCGCCCATAGCGAATTCGCCAAAGAAAGGCTGCACGTCCCGGATCGCAGTCTGACCCTTGGACCCGGCGGTGGAATAGCGCACATGGCCAATCCCGATGGGGCCGGGCAGGGTGGACATCACATCCTGCGAGGTGAAGTTGTCGCGGACATAGCCGAAACGACGGGCGCTCTGGAACCCTTCGACAGGATCATGGGTGACAATGCCGCCGGCCTCCTGTCCCCGGTGTTGCAGGGCGTGCAGGCCGAGCGCGACAAAGTTGGAAGCGTCCTGGACGCCGACGACGCCAAAGATGCCGCATTCTTCGCGCAGCTTGTCATCGTCAAACGGGTGGGCGGGGGGCATCTGCGGCATCGGCAAGGCGGTGTAGCTCCGAATCCGGTTGTCAGGATGTCCCCCACATAGAGGGTCCGTCCGCGCATGTCACCCAAGGATCACGGTTTCACGACAGTTGGGTAAAAAAACCGCAGCCCTGACCGCCGTCGGACAGCCGCCAAAAACAAAAAAACCTGCGAAATGTCGCAGGCCGCAGGAGGGGGGCGGAGCATATTTATTTGGGGAACAGCGTGGGATACGCAGATCCCGTGACCGGCAATGTCCAGATCCGTGTCCGGTTCGCGCCCGCGTCAGCCTCAGGCGGCCAGCAGCCCGCGCAGCATGTCAAAGGCGGAGAGCACATCGTCACGGTCATCTTCGCGGCTGTCGGTCTCGTCCTTGCCCGCGTCAGAAAGAGCACGCCCGTCCTCGCTGGCGAGGATCTGACGGGTTTCGGCCAGCGACAGCTCCCGGAAGGCACCATCATCGGCGCTGTTGGCGGTGTTCTCATGTGCAACATGTACCAGCATCCCGCAGGCAGCCCAGATCATTTCTTCCTCGGCAAAGGACAGATAGATGCGGGCCATCTTCTCCGGCATGGCGGCAGAGATGCCGTTGTAGCCAATCAGCGACACCACCTTGGTGATCGCGGTGGGCACATCAAACAGCCGCTCGACGGCAGCCAGTTCCAGACCAACCTGCTGATCGGCGGGCAGCATCAGATCGTCATCGTTGCCCAAAGCGCCGGCGGGCACATGCACCAGAGAAGTGAGGCGCGGCACCGCGTGTTTGACACCGGTCACCTCCTGCGCACCGCCATCCAGGGTGTAGACCTTGTCGCCGGGCTTGACGTGACGGGCCTGTACAAACCCACGCTCGGTCTCGATCATCATATGCGGCAGCAGACCGCCGGTGCGCGGACGCAGGCGGCTGCGGTTGCATGCGGCAGGGCGCGCAGCTGTCGGGAAATCCATCAGAAGACCAACCGGCTGACAGTCCGCAAATGATGTCGAGTGATCCAGCAGCATGGTGTTGTCCTTCTGAGCGATAGGCCTGACGTTCTGTCCGGCGTCTTGTTGACACCAATGTGCGCTCCGAATTTGGACGGAATTGGGGCAAGGATCGGGCCGATTGGGACAACAGCGGGGTTTTTGGTCTCCAAAGCCGCCTCATTCCCCAAATTGTTGCCGAAAAACACCTCCGATCACAGGATTTGTTAACTTTTATCGGTTTGCCCCCGCGCTCAGCACATGGAGTAGGGCGGCGATCAGGCGCTAAAAATCGCGATTCTAATTGGTTAATAAAGCGTTAATAGGCGTTCTTGATGTTAGGAAAGGTAAACGCCAGTCGGGGCTGGAATGTCGGAATTGGATAAGTCTCCATCGCTCCAAAGCCCGCACTGCGCAGCCCTAACCGGAGGCTGTCATCGCCAGTCGAGGCGGCGCTTCCCATGGGCGCCACAACGCGCCTCCGGTCGCAGGCGTGACCCGATGTATTAAAAAAGGGCGCCCGAAGGCGCCCCGTTTCAGTCCGGTTGCAATCCCGTTTCTCGCCCGCACCCGTGATCCGCGCAGCCGCCCACTGGCGGCGGATCGGCGTCCGCCTCACTTGTCGCAGGAGCCGATCAGGCTTTCATATTGTGTGGTCACCCATCCAAGCGCCTGCTCGGGGTTGCGGTCTTCGATCTTGCCGATCATCCGCTCAAACACCACCGCAGAGCGGCTCTCGTCCACGATGGTAAAGCTCTGGCCGGTCATAACCACATTATAGAGGAAGAAGGCAATCGCCACCAACAGGATGCCGCGCAGCACCCCGAAGAAGAAGCCGATCCCCTGATCCAGCCCGCCAAGCGCCGAGCGCTGGACCAATGATGAGAACAGCGGCGTGAAGAACGACACCACGATCAGCGCCAGCGCAAAGACCGCGGCAAACGCAGCGATGATCGACAATTCGCAGCTGTCCGCAATGAACTCCCCGATGACCGGGATCTCGGCCATCAGCGGCTCAACCTGTGGCGCAAACAGAAAGGCCAAGATGGCGGCGGCGATCCAACCAGCGATGGCCATCGCCTCACGCACGAAACCGCGCGAATAGGCCAGCAACGCTGATACAACAATGACCAGGGCCACGACCCCGTCGATAATGGTGAAACCTTCCATGTCCCTCGCCCGTTAACCTGCGATTAGAATTCTTGCGACTTTAGCCAGCCCCAAAGTATTCGCCAACAAAACCGGCGAGATCAGAGGCCTGCCGCACCGCAAGTCCGGGGACCGCGACGGATTTGCCACCACTTGGAGCTATCGCTGCGGTGAAACCAAGTTTTTGCGCTTCTTTCAACCGGTTTTCGGTCTGCGGGGCCGGTCGCAGGGCTCCTGAGAGCGATATTTCTCCGAATACCACCGTATCAGAGGGCAATGCGGTGTCTTCGCGGGCGCTGAGCAGCGCCGCCGCCACCGCCAGATCCGCCGCAGGCTCCGAGATCTTCATGCCGCCGGCCACATTCAGATAGACGTCGAGCCCGGCAAAGGGGATGCCGCAGCGCGCCTCCAGCACGGCAAGGATCATCGCCAGGCGCGAAGAGTCCCAGCCCACCACGGCCCGGCGTGGCTGCGAATGCGGCGAGGGCGCGACCAGCGCCTGCATCTCGACCAGAACCGGGCGGGTACCTTCAATGCCAGAAAACACCACAGAACCGGGCGAGGGTGTGCCGCGTTCCGACAGAAACAGCGCCGAGGGGTTGCGGACTTCGCTCAGCCCGCCACCGGTCATCTCGAAGACGCCGATCTCATCCGCCGGACCAAAGCGGTTCTTGACCGCGCGCAGAATGCGGAACTGATGCCCGCGCTCGCCTTCGAAATACAGCACGGTATCCACCATATGCTCGACCACCCGCGGACCGGCAATCTGGCCTTCCTTGGTGACATGGCCCACCATGATGATGGAGATCCCATTGGTCTTGGCAAAGGTGGTCAGCTCATGCGCCGCGGCACGGACCTGGCTTACGGATCCCGGCGCGCTGTCCACATGATCGGCCCACATGGTCTGAATGGAGTCGATGATCGCCAGCTGTGGCCGCTCCGCCTCCAGCGTGGTCAGGATATCGCGCAGATTGGTCTCCGCCGCCAGCTTGACCGGCGCTTCAGCCAATCCCAGCCGCTGCGCCCGCATGCGTACCTGCGCACTGGCCTCTTCGCCGCTGACATAGATCGTCTTGAGGCCTGAATGGGCAAACTGCGCCGCCGCCTGTAGCAGCAGCGTCGATTTCCCGATCCCAGGATCGCCGCCCACCAGAATGGCCGAGGCAGGCACCAGCCCGCCGCCCAGCACCCTGTCCAGTTCCGCAACCCCGCAGCAGGTGCGTGGCGGTGGCGTCTCCTCGGTTGCAAGATCGCTGAGTGGAATGGTCTTGCCCCGGCGCATGCCGAGAGATTTCGACGCCGGGCCGCCTTTGGACAGGCCCTTGTCTTCGGTGATGGAATTCCACTCGCCACAGCCATCGCAGCGCCCGGACCACTTTGAAAAAGATGCTCCGCAGGCAGAGCAGGAATATGTTGTTTTTGCCATCCGGTAGATCTGGCAGATGTTTCCGGTTTGTTCAAGTGTTGCGGTCGCTGAAACCGATCCTGCGAGGCGCTGCCTCGCGCTCCGGGATATTTGACGCCAGAAGATGGGAAGTAGCGGATTTCTTCTGGCCGGAAATATCCCGGGGGAGGCCGCAAGGCCGGGGGCAGAGCCCCCGCGGACCCGGTTCTTACTCGGCAGTTCTGACCCGCCGCTCGGTTATCAGCCCCAGCACCACCGAGGCCAGGATACAGCCTGTAAACAGATAAAGCCCCCAGGCGGTTTCGATCGTCGCGTAGCCGATCCCCTTGGCCAGGGTGATATAGAGCGCGATCAGAAAGACATCGGCCATCGCCAGCTTGCCCAGAATATGGAGGACGGGCTGTAGCCGCATATCCAGCAGGCCCCATTGCACCAGCGCCAGCCCGATGGTTTTGAGATAAGGCGCAAAGATCGCAAAAGCCGTGACCGTCAGAGCGAGGATGACATCGCTGCCCCAGAGGCTCTGCAAGCCGGTGATCACCGAGATCTCGCTGAGGCCGAAGATCGGCAGCAGACCCGCCCGCATCAGGGGAGCAAACCAGGCAACAGGGTAGAGGATCAGCAGGGAGAGAGTGAGGAGGCGGAGGGTCATGGCAGCTCGTTTTCTGTGGGACGGCCAAGACTTGCGCGTTTAGTGCCGGATTCGAAGGGGGAAGGCTGCGAGCGAACGCCAGACGCGGTGCCAGAGACAGCGACCCTCGCAAAAAAAAGGCCGCGAGGCCTAACGCACCGCCTCAATCGGCCCCTCGGCACGACCATGGATGAACTGCTCCATATAGGGATCGCCAGAGTTGTCCATCTCGCTGACCGGGCCGGTCCATTGGATCACGCCTGCATGCAGCATCGCCACATTGTCGGCGATGGCGCGGACCGAGGACATGTCGTGGGTGATGGTCATCGCCGTTGCGCCCATCTCGACCACGATTTCGCGGATCAGGTCGTTGATGACGCCGGACATGATCGGGTCAAGGCCGGTGGTCGGCTCATCGAAAAAGATGATCTCCGGCTCGGCTGCAATCGCACGGGCAAGACCCACACGCTTCTGCATGCCGCCCGACAGTTCTGCGGGCAGCCGGTCCGCCACATCAGCCTTCAGACCCACCCGGCGCAGCTTCTCGATGGCGATTTCGCGCGCCTCTTCGGTGGGCCGCTTCAGCGCGCCGCGCAAGAGGCGGAAGGCCACGTTTTGCCAGACCGGCAGGCTGTCAAACAGCGCGCCGCCCTGGAACAGCATCCCGAAGCGGGCCAGAAACATGTCGCGGTCGCCGGATCCGGCGGGTTTGCCATCGACAAGGATCTCACCGCTGTCGGGCTGGATCAGGCCAAGGATGCTTTTCAGCGCCACCGACTTGCCGGTACCGGAGCCGCCGATGATCACCATCGAGGTGCCTTTGGCGATCTCCAGATTCATGCCATTGAGCACGCGGTTGTCGCCAAAGGCCTTATAGACGTCTTTCATCTGGATCATAGCGAGAAGAAAATCCCTGTAAGGACAAAATTGGCGGCCAGGATCAGCACGGCTGCGGCCTCAACCGAGCCTTTGGTGGCGCGGCCGACGCCCTGCGCGCCGCGGCCCGACTGCATGCCGTAGTAACAGCCCATCGTGGCGGCGATGGTGCCAAAGGCGGCGCCTTTTACCAGGCTCGAGACGATGTCGCGGGCTTCGAGGAAATCTACGGTATTCTTCAGATAGGCAGCCGGGTTGAAGCCCAGATTCTGGGTCGCCACCACATAGCCGCCCATAATGCCGATGATGTCACCAACCCCGACAAGCACCGGCACTGTGATCAGCGCGGCCAGCACCCGCGGCGCCACCAGGTATTTCATCGGATGGGTGGAGAGCGTCACCAGCGCGTCGATCTGCTCGGTCACCTTCATGGTGGCGATTTCGGCTGCGATGGAGGAGGTGACGCGCGCGGCGATCATCAGCCCGACCAGAACCGGGCCAAGCTCGCGGACCATGCCGATCGCCACGATCTGCGGCACCACAGCCTCTGCGTTGAAGCGGGCGCCGCCGGCATAGATCTGCAAGGCCAGGGCCGCGCCGGTGAAAATCGCGGTCAGCCCAACCACCGGCAGCGACAGCCAGCCCACCTGCAACAGCGCATTAAGCAGCTCGCGCGGGTAGAAGGGCGGGCGCAGCATGTGGCTGAAGGTCGAAAGACCAAAGAGCGTGACCCGCCCCACAGCCCCCAGTCCGGCAAGGGCCATCTGTCCCAGCCGGGCAAGCAGGCTGAGGGGCGAGAGACGCGAGAGGGTGCTCATTCGGTGTAGCTCCGTGCATAGCGGCTGCCGAGGGAAGTGAGAATTTCATAGCCGATGGTGCCGGCCGCATCGGCAAGCGTATCGACGGTCTGGCGCTCATTCAGAATGGTCAGATGACTCGGTTCGTCACCAAGGTCGGTGACATCTACCGTGATCAGATCCATCGACACCCGGCCGACCACTGGGCAGGGCGTGTCGCCCGCGTAGACCTTGATCCCACCATTGCCAAGCGCGCGGTGCAGCCCGTCGGCATAGCCTGCGGCGACGGTGGCAATTCGGCTGGGGCGCTGCGCAGTCCAGCTGTTGCCATAGCCGACGGTCTCGCCGAGATCCAGGCTGCGGATCTGGATCACCGGCAGATCGAGTTGCACCACCGGCAGCGCATCACCGAAGGGCTGGCCACCATATAGGCCGATGCCCGGACGGCAGAGGTCGAAGTGATACTTGCGCCCCAGCAGCAGCCCGCCGGTCGCGGCGAGGGAGCGGGGCAGATCAAGCCCGTCGGTCATCTCGACGAAGCGCTGCAACTGCTGGTCGTTCATCGGATGGGCCGGCTCATCGGCGCAGGCCAGATGCGACATCAGCAGCACCGGCCCCTGGCTGAGCGCGATGTCGCGCACGGCGCTCCACTCGGCGGCTTCCATGCCGAGCCGGTTCATGCCGCTGTCGAGCTGCACGCCAAAGGGGTGCCCCGGCAGGCTTTCGAAATGGCGCAGCATCTGGTCCAGCGAATTGAGCATCGGCGTCAGCTGGAAATCACGCAGCAGTTTTGCATCGCCTTCCATATGGCCTGCAAAGACCGAGATGCCGGGGCCGGGCCCGATGGCGCGGCGCAGGGCGACGCCTTCCTCTGCCATGGCCACGAAGAAATTGCGCGCGCCCGCCTTGGCCAGCGCCTTGCCAACGCGGCCTGCGTCCAGCCCATAGCCATTGGCCTTGACCACGGCGGCGGTTTCGCAATTGGTCAGCGCATCGAGATTGCGCCAGTTGGTCACCAGCGCATCGAGGTTGAGTGTCAGTCTAGCAGTCGTCATGTGCTGTTCATGACATGGGGGGCACAGGGGTCAAGGGGGAAACCGCATTCCAGCTTTGCTGCGGGCGTGCTTGGCGGAGTTTCGGCGCTGACCTGACACATATCGGCCTGCGGGGAGACCGGGCCTGCGGGGGCTGTCACCGCAAGTGATGATCTGCGCCGCGATCGGGGATTTTGAGTATTTCTGGAAAGGTGACAGGCAAGACCTGGACCATGACCGAGGACAAGCGCCGAGCTGCGGCCCAAGTCGGCAGGGCGCGCGGGGCAGGGCCGCGGCATAACAATAAGGCACCGCAATAGATCTGCGCCGCCTGATGTCGATTGCCGAATTATCAGCGCTCAATATTCGGGCGCATGGTCCTGCTGCCAGGCTTTGGCGAGATTGCCGAAACGGGTGAACTGCGCCTCAAACGCCAGTTCCACGGTGCCGATGGGGCCGTGACGCTGCTTGCCGACGATCACCTCGGCCTTGGCGTGCAGCCGTTCCATGGCCTGTTTCCATTCTTCCATCTTGTCCAGCTCGTGATCGCCGGGCTTCTCGCGCTCCTTGTAGTATTCCTCGCGGAACACGAACATGACCACGTCGGCATCCTGCTCGATCGAGCCTGATTCCCGCAGATCCGACAGCTGCGGACGTTTGTCTTCGCGGCTTTCCACCTGACGCGACAGCTGGGAGAGGGCAACCACCGGAATGTTCAGCTCCTTGGCGATGGCCTTCATGCCCATGGAGATCTCGGCGATTTCATTGACCCGGTTGTCAGCCATGCCGCGACAGAGCTGGAGGTAGTCGATGACCAGCAGATCCAGCCCATGGGTCCGCTTCAGGCGTCGTGCCCGGGCCGCGAGCTGCGAGATCGGCAGCGCCGGGGTGTCGTCGATAAACAGCGGACAGCTTTCCAGATCCTTCGCCGCCTGAACGAACCGGCGGAACTCTTCCTCGGTCATATCGCCCTGACGGATCTTGTGGGAGGAAATTTCCGAAGCCTCGGCTAGGATACGGCCGGCCAGCTGTTCGGCCGACATCTCCAGCGAGAAAAAGCCAACCACCCCCCCGTCAATGGCGCCTTCGGTGCCATCGGGTTTCACACCCCGCTTATAGGCCTTGGCCACGTTGAAGGCGATGTTGGTCGCCAGCGAGGTCTTGCCCATCGAGGGCCGCCCGGCGAGGATCAGGAGGTCCGAGGGGTGCAGGCCGCCGAGCTGTTTGTCGAGATCAGCCAGACCGGTGGAGATCCCGGCCATGCCGCCGCCACGCTGATAGGCTTCATTGGTGACATTGACCGCTTCGGTGACCGCCTTGAGAAAGGATTTGAAGCCGCTTTCCGTCTGCCCCTGTTCGGCCAGTTTATAAAGCGACTGTTCCGCCTCGACGATCTGCTCCTTGGGTTCTGAGGCGACATCGACGCGGCGTGCCTTGTCGGCGATGCTGCGGCCCAGTGCGATCAGCTCACGGCGGATCGCCAGATCATAGATCATCTGCGCATAGTCGCGCACCGCAAAGGCCGAGATCGAGGCGCCTGCCAGTTTTGCCAGATAGGCAGGGCCGCCCAGTTCCTTCAGCCCCTCGTCATCCTCCATGAACGCCTTCAGCGTGACCGGGGAGGCCAGCGTGTTCTTTGAGATCCGCGCAGCGGCGATCTCGTAGATGCGGGCATGGACCGGATCGTAGAAATGCGCCGAGGTGATGATCGAGGCAACGCGGTCGTAGACGTCGTTGTTGGTCAGGATGGCGCCGAGGAGCTGCTGTTCGGCCTCGACGGAATGGGGCAGGATGCTGACGTCGTCTGCATTGCCCTCGCCAGTGGCATCAGGCTGCCGGGCGGCGGGCAGATTGGGGTCAAAAGGCGTAATATCGTTCATCGCTGCTCTCGTCTTTGGCCCCGCGTTATACCGGCGTGGCGCGCGGTTTGGCTATCTGGAAAACTCTGTGGATTAATTGTGAACAGCCTGTGGATATCCGCAGGCTGGCCTGTGCGCCAAATCCACAGAGACCGGCTTGGGCTGGGCGCATTCTATATCATGTGGTGCAATCTGGGAAGCGATCTATATCTGGGCGATTGCCAGTGGCAGAGACGATTCGAGGGCAGCCCTGTCCACAGGCCGCCCCCGGTGCATCACTGTGCTGATTTCAGATCAGGCGGATTTATGCGCGTCCTGCCAGGCGCGCGGATCCTTGAGGAAACGCTCCACCTCATCCAGCGTCTCGCTGGAGAAGGCCTGCTGCACGCGCGCCTCGGCCAGCACGTCCCACCAGGTGCACAGATAGTGCAGCGATACGCCGTGGTCGCCCAGCGTCTTTTCGGTTTCGGGGAAGATGTCGTAGTAGAAGACCACTGCCGTATGGCCACAGGAGGCGCCGGTTTCGCGGATCGCATCGACAAAGGACAGTTTCGAACCGCCATCGGTGGTCAGATCCTCCACCAGCAGCACCCGCTCGCCATCGCTCATCGCGCCTTCGATGCGGGCGTTCTTGCCATAGCCTTTGGGCTTTTTGCGCACATAGGTCATCGGCAGCGCCATGCGCTCGGCGACCAGCGCGGCAAAGGGAATACCTGCGGTTTCGCCCCCGGCAATATTGTCAAAGGCCTCAAAGCCGGCATTGCGCATCACTGTGACGGTCATGAAATCCATCAGCGTCGAGCGGATCCGCGGAAAGGAGATCAGCTTGCGGCAGTCGATATAGCTGGGCGACGGCAGGCCGGAGGCCAGGGTATAAGGCGTCTCGGTATTGAAATTCACCGCGCCGATCTCCAGCAGCATACGGGCGGAAAGACGGGCGATTTCTTCGCGGGAAGGGTAGGAGGAGGGGATCATTCTATCATCCTTGTGGTCGGCGCGAGCCGCCGGTGGCAGGAGCCTCCGGCGGGGATATTTGGAGCCAGAAGATATGGTCAGGCAACTTTCCAAAATACATCAAACCCCGGATCAAAGACGGTCACCGGGCCATCGGCGGTTTTGATCTGGTCGGGGAACACTACGGCATTGTCCTGTTTGATCAGGGTCAGCCTGTCTGCATTGACGGGCAGGCCGTAGAAGGCCGGGCCATGTTCCGAGGCAAAGCCCGCCAGCTTGTCCAGCGCGGCCTCTTCTTCGAAGACATGAGCGAGCAGCGACATCGTGTTGGGGGCGGTGAAACAGCCGGCACAGCCACAGGCGCTGAGTTTGTTGGGGTCGGTATGGGGCGCGGAATCCGTGCCGAGGAAAAACCGCCGATGGCCGGAGGTGGCGGCCGCGCGCAGGGCGAGCCGGTGCTCCTCGCGCTTGGCCACCGGCAGGCAGTAGTAATGCGGTTTGATGCCGCCGGCCAGGATGTGGTTGCGGTTGATGATCAGATGGTGCGTGGTGATTGTCGCGCCGAGGTCTTCGTCCTGGCTGGTCACATAATCGGCGGCGTTTCTGGTGGTGATATGTTCCATCACCACCCGCAGGCCCGGTGTCGCCTTGCGGATCGGGTCCAGCACCCGGTCGATGAACACCGCCTCGCGGTCGAAAATGTCGATATCATGGTCAGTGACCTCGCCATGGGTGCAGAGCGGCAGGCCGATCTCTGCCATCGTCTCCAGCACCGCACGGACCTTGTCGAAATTGCTCACCCCCGAAGCAGAGTTGGTGGTGGCCCCGGCCGGATACAGCTTCACCGCCTTGACCAGACCGCTGGCGTGGGCCGCTGCCACATCCGCAGGATCGGTGTCCTCGGTCAGGTAGAGCGTCATCAGCGGTTCAAATGCCATGCCGTCGGGCAGGGCCGCCAGAATACGGTCGCGGTAGGCGGCGGCCTGGTCACCGGTCACCACGGGCGGCACCAGATTCGGCATGATGATCGCACGGCCGAAATGGCGGGCGGTTTCGGGGAGAACGGCCTTCAGCATCGCGCCGTCGCGCAGATGCAGATGCCAGTCATCGGGGCGGGGGATGGTGAGCTGAACGGTCATGGCGTTCGCCTAGCACAGGGCCGCGCGAAGGGGAAGCGACGGGATCATCTTGTCGCGTTGCTGGCCTGTCCCCGGTGTCGCTCAGCGCTCGGGTGGCAGGGTGATCTCGCCCTCGGCAGCGCGTTTCCGGAGCGCCTCAAGCCGACGACGGAAGCGCGGGGCGCGCAGCCTGCCGGTGACATTGCGGCAGAGCAGCGCCATCAGATAGGGGCGGTCTGTCTGTTCCAGCTCTGCCATCAGCTTTCGCAGATACGGGCCATTGGTGCGGCGGGCGCGATAGAGTTTGTAGAACTGCTGTTCCGTCAGCCGGTCGGCACCGGCCAGCGCCAGAATATTATAGAGGATTTCCATCTCGATCAGCCGGGTCTGCACAGTGTCGCCCAGATGGGGCGTGCGCAGGCGCATCACGTTTTTGCGCGCAAACAGGGCGGCATGCATGGAGTCCAGCCGCTCACGCGGATCGTAGATCACAAAGCCCTGCCGGGCCGCATCCATCATGTCGGGGGCAAACCCGTAGCGATGGCTGAAATCGACACGGCGCATCTCGGTGAAGCGGTCGTCCCAGTCAGTCAGCCGGGGATCAAGGGTTGCTTGCGGCTGGATCGCGACCACGGTAGCGCCGGGCGCGGCCACGGAGAAGGCGGCCGCGGCATAGCCGCAGGGACCGGCGCCGTAGAACACCACCTTGTCGAATTCGTCAAAGAAACCATCATCGATCAGCTGGTCGAAAAACCCGAAGATGCGGTCATTGCGAAACCAGGTGTCGCCGTTGGAGATGAGGCACAGATGCGACCAGCCCAGGTTCTTGACCAGATCAAACCCGAGGGGCTGCGCCAGATCTGACAGGTTGTGGATGCCTTGGATTGTCTCAAAGCTGACCAGCAGCGTATTGCCCTGATCGATGAAGCTGGCAAAGTGACGATTCCCGAGCGGCTGATACATGCCGTTTTCTTCGGCCAGCGCGGCCATGCGGGCCTGCCACTGCGCGGGCTTCAGCCCGGACAGATCCTCGTCCAGCGTGTCCAACGTATCCTGCTGCATAGCCTCGTCCTCTCGCCCCGTCCTGGATCGGACGGGTTTGCCTCCAGCAACATCTAAAGGCGAAATAAGGCTAAAATTGGAAATTGTAAGGCCGGTTTGTCGGCCATTGTTGCGCGCAAAAGGAGGCGGAACGGCTTGCTGCGCGGGCGCCGGGGGCGGGCCGATCGCATCCGGTCAGGGCTCAGCTCTGCCCACTGCTCAGTCCTGCCCATTGTCGGGTTTGTCGCTGCCCTGCTGCGCGCTGTGACGGCCCAAGGTGGCAAAACCGGCGAGAGTGCGGGCGGTTCCGGGGCTGATCAGCCGCGAAGGCGGTGTCATCAGCAGGCGCGAAAACAATGTCCGATAGGCGTCCTGCTGCATCAACATGCGAAAGCGGTCGTGGCGCCACTGCACCGCGCGTTCGTGCAGGCGCTGCAGCTTGGGGTCTTCGCGCAGCAGCTCGGCGATCGCCTCACGGGCGGGGCGATAGCGGGCGATGCTGCCGTCCTCATCGGTGTTGAAATTGCGTTCCACCCAATAATCCATGCCCAGCTCGCCCGGGCGGTTGACCCGTCCGCGGTCGGCTTTCAGCACATAGCTCTCCATCGCGCCAAGCGGGTAGTGGTTGAGCTGCACCAGATCGAAATTCGACTGACCATAGTCGGAATAGATCCGCTGCGTCCTGAAGTCCTGACCCAGTTCACGACCCGATCCGTCGAACCAGCGATACCGCGCCAGCGCGGCCTCCTCCTGTGGGCTTCGCGGGCGATGCACCCCCAGTTTGCGATAGGTGCCGTCATTGCGATAGAGCGTCTTGAACATCGCTGCGCGCCACGGCCAGTGGATCACCTCCGGTGCGCAGCGGGTAAAGCTGTCGGTCACCGGCTGGTCCTGATAACGCACCGTTTCGCCATTGCCGAACAGCCGCCAGGTGAGGGT
Source organism: Phaeobacter sp. A36a-5a (assembly GCF_037911135.1). Lineage (NCBI taxonomy): Bacteria > Pseudomonadati > Pseudomonadota > Alphaproteobacteria > Rhodobacterales > Roseobacteraceae > Phaeobacter > Phaeobacter bryozoorum. The sequence goes on from NZ_JBBLYU010000001.1 coordinate 935,520, forward strand.
GATCGCATCCGCCTCCGGCAGCGCGTCATGCAGGTCGGTCAGGCGGCCGTCTCCGACGTGGATATTGACGAACTCATCCACGTCAAACGCCATCACCCAGTCCGCCTTGCGCATCAGCCGGTGTTTGTCCGCTTTCTTCAGCCCGGTGAACTGGATGCCGCCCTTGTCATAGGGGCCGTCGTTGCGCAGATGGGTGATATGGCCCAGTTCATCCAGTCGATCCAGCATCCGGTCGGTGCCATCCGCGCAGTCATTGGACAGGATCAGAATGTCGCTGAAGCCGACGGCCTTGTGATGGGCGATCCACTCCAGCAGGAAAGCCCCTTCGTTCTTTACACATGTTACGGCCAGTGTTCGCATGCTGTCTCCTGCCACGTCTGTGCCGTCGCCGCCTTGGGGCATGGCGCGCCCTTGGGGCGGATGGCCTGCCTCTGTCATCGCATTGCAGCGAAAGCCGGTCAATGTCATGCGCCGCTGCGCCGGGTGTTTGGGCCTTGCTGTGCAGATAGGTACATGCGGTGCGGGTGTGGTCGGCGGGGCGTCTATGAGACCAAAGTGGCATCGACAAGCGCTTGACCCGACCGGTTCGGCGTGGCCTCTTGGTGCCGAACATATGGCCTGTTGGTCAGGGGCCAGATGTCTCCTGATCAGGGACCAGAAGGGGGGCAGATGTCGCAGGAAACACGGGCGGTCGAGCCGGAAAATCCCACCCGCCACGCAGCGGACAGCGCCCAGGCTCGGGGACGGGCTCAGGGGCAGGCTCAGGCCAACGGTCTGCCCGGCTCCATTGATGCGGTGCAAACCCTGCTGACAGGCGCGGGCTATGTCGCGGATCGCGGGCTTGCCACGGTGGTCTTCCTGTCGCTGCGCCTCGGTCGGCCGCTGTTTCTGGAGGGCGAGGCCGGGGTCGGCAAGACCGAGATCGCCAAGACACTCGCCGCCGCGCTTGGACGTCGGCTGATAAGGCTGCAATGCTACGAGGGGCTGGATGCCGCCAGCGCCGTCTATGAATGGAACTTTGCCGCCCAGATGATGGCCATCCGCACCGCCGAAGTCGCCGCCGGGGAGGCAAGCGACCGTGCTGCGCTTCAGGCGGAACTCTTCAGCGACGACTATCTGATCCGCCGCCCGCTGCTTGAGGCGATGCAGCCGGACCCGGCGGGCGCACCTGTCTTGCTGATCGACGAACTCGACCGCACCGATGAGCCGTTCGAGGCCTTCCTGCTTGAGGCGCTCAGCGATTTTCAGGTCACCATCCCCGAACTTGGCACCATCAAGGCTCCCGAGCCGCCCATTGTGATCCTCACCTCCAATCGCACCCGCGAGGTGCATGACGCGCTGAAACGCCGCTGTCTCTATCACTGGGTGGATTACCCGGACTTTGAGCGCGAAATGGAGATCCTGACCGCCCGTGCTCCCGGTCTCGCACCGCGTCTGTCGCAGGAGGTCGTCGCCTTTGTGCAGGCCCTGCGCACCGAGGATCTGTTCAAACGCCCGGGCATCGCCGAAACCATCGACTGGGCCAATTGCCTGCTGGCGCTGGATGTGATCGACCTGTCGCCCGAGGTGATCGCCGACACGCTGGGGGCCATCCTGAAATATCAGGATGACATCAGCCGCCTGCATGGATCAGAGGCCAAACGCATTCTCGATCAGGCCCGTGCCGCGCTGGGTCCCGCCTGATGCGCCAGCCCTGTCCATATGCCTGAATACCCGCCATTGCCGCTGCCGGAAACGCCCCGGCTGGCGCAGAACATCACCCATTTCGCGCGGGCTTTGCGCCGCGCTGGGCTGCCTATCGGTCCGGGCCGGGTGAGCGAGGCGGTGGAGGCTGTTGCCGCTGCTGGCTTTACCTCGAAACAGGATTTCTACTGGACGCTGCACGCCTGTTTTGTCTCCAAGCCGGAGCATCGTCAGGTCTTTGCGCAGATCTTTCGCCTCTATTGGCGCGATCCGCGCTTTCTGGAGCATATGATGGCGGCGATGCTGCCCGCAATCCGTGGCACGCAGGAGGAGAAGGCCGCCAAACCGGCCCAGAAACGCGCCGCCGAGGCATTGCTGGACGGGGCTGAGGCACCGGATCGCCCTGACCCGCCGGAGGGGGAGGAGCCACCGGAACAGCTGGAATTAAACGCCGAACTCACCATGTCGCGCGAGGAACGGCTGCGGCAGCTCGACTTTGAGCAGATGAGCACCGCCGAGGTGGCCGAGGCCAAGCGGATGCTGGCCAAGATGCAGCTGCCGATCCGCCCCATTCAGTCGCGCCGTTTGATGGCGGCTCCCTCTGGCAGCCGGATCAACTGGCGACGCACGCTCGCCCAGGCCGCACGTCAGGGCGGAGAGGTCACGACCCTCGCACGGGCGCAGCGCCGGCTGCGCTGGCCCAATCTGGTGGTGATCTGCGATATCTCCGGCTCGATGAGCCAATATTCCCGCCTGATCCTGCATTTCCTGCATGCGGTCGCCAATCGCAAGGGGCCGGGCTGGGCGCGGGTCCATGGTTTTACCTTCGGCACACGGCTTACCAACATTACCCGCCATCTGGCGCAGCGCGATGTTGATGCCGCCCTGGCCGCAGCCGGGGCCGAGGCGCAGGACTGGGAGGGCGGCACAAGGATCGGCGCCTGCCTGCATGATTTCAACCGTGACTGGTCGCGCCGCGTCATGGGGCAGGGGGCCGTGGTCCTGCTGATCACCGACGGGCTGGACCGCGACGAGAGCGATCAGCTCAGCGCGGAAATGCAGCGGCTGCATCTCTCCGCGCGCCGTCTGATCTGGCTCAACCCCTTGCTGCGCTTTGACGGGTTCGCCCCCAAGGCGCGCGGCATCCGCGCCATGCTGCCTCATGTCGACAGCTTTCGCGCAGGCCATTCCATTGCCGCGCTTCAGGATCTGGCGGATATGCTCGCGCGTCAGGATGACAGCGGCGAAAAACAGCGCCTGATGCAGATGCTGACCGCCGACTGACCCCGGCGCCCGACGCCCGCATCGGCAGGCTCTGGCCGAAAAATGACCCTCACAGGCAACTTATTTGCTTTGCCGCGAGTTGGCTCCTTAGGCTTTGCACCGCACAGCGAAAGGAACACCGCATGGTTTCGCAGCTTCTCAGATCCTCGACCGCGTTGGCGGTCATCGTCTCTCTCAGCCTTCCGGTCGCCGCACCGGCGCAGTCCAAATCGGATCCGACCGATCTCAGCCAGATGACGGCGGAGCAGATCACCGAGGCCGTGCAGCGCTGCCTGCGTTGGCTGCAAAACGGCCGCATCACCCCCGAGGGTGAGATCCTCAAAGGCAAGGGCAAAGGGGCCAAGGCACAATTCTGCCAGGCCTATGTCACCGGAGAGCTGGACGCCGCATTGGATCCGGCGCTCGCGTCCGTTGCCCTGATGGCGGGCGCTGAACAGGCTGAGCCTGCACCTGAGGCAGGCGATCAGGCTGAGCCAGCAGCTCCGACCGAGGCCGAGCAGGCCGCCGCCGCTCCGGTTGAACCTGCCCCAGAACCTGCCACAGACGCTGCCGAATCTCAGACCGCGCCGACCGAAGCTCCGGCCGAGACGGCAGACACAGCCGCTGAACAGAGCGCAGGTGAAACCACCGCAGAGGCAGAGACACCGGTGGAGCCGGCAGCCAATGACGGGGTGGATACAGCCGCCAGCACAGAGGCAGGCGCCGCCGCCGCACCCGAGGCTACGGCTGCGGCCGAGACCACCTCCGACACCGAACTGGCCGCAGCGCTGGCAGAGGCGGAGGCCGGGACCGACCCTGCACCTGCGTCCGATCCTGAACCCGAACCCGAGGTTGAGCCGCTCGACAGTCAGGCGCAGGCCGACGCCCTTGCCCAGACCGAGGAGGCAGATGACAGCGCCGCCGCCGCAGCGGCCAGCGCCGCCGCCACCGAGGAGGCAGAGGTTGTCGAGGAAACCGTGACCGAGGACAGCGCGCGCAGTTCGGATGAGGAGTTTGAAACCGCGGTGAACACCCCGGCGGCTGAGGCCGCGGCCACTGCCGAGACGTCTGCAAACGCTGAAACTGACAGCAACAACGCCGCTGCCACCGCAGACAACGACGATGACGGTCTCAGCAAGTTGCAGAAGGCCGCTCTGCTTGGACTGGGGGCCGTGGCCATCGGTCAGCTCCTGAAACAGGGCGAAACCGTTGTCAGCAATTCCGGCGACCGCGCGGTGGTTGAACAGAACGGCCAGTACCGGGTGATCAAGAATGACGACGCCCTGCTTCGCCAGCCCGGCAGCAATGTCACCACCTATAAGTTCAAGGACGGGTCCACCCGCACCGTTGTCGTACGCGAGGATGGCGCAGAGGTGGAAACCATCCGCGCCCGCGATGGTCGGGTGCTGCGCCGCACCCGCACGCTGACCGATGGCAGCACCGTGGTCCTGTTCGACGACACCCAGCGCAGCGACAATGTTGTGGTCTCCGAACTGCCCACCGCCGCGCCGCGTCAGTCAGGTTTCAGCAGCGACGCGATCACTGCCGATGAGCTGGCGCTGGCCCTGGCGGCAAAGGAAGCGCCGCAGGTCAACCGCCGCTTCTCCCTGCGCCAGATCCGCAATATTGACGCGGTGCGCCGCTTGGTGCCGGAAATCACCGTGCAATCCATCAACTTCGAGACCGGCTCTGCCGTGATCCGCGCCGCCGAGGCCGAAGAGCTATCGGCGCTGGGCAATGCCATGCGCGAGATGATCGCAAAGAACCCGCAGGACGTGTTCCTGATCGAAGGCCACACCGATGCGGTCGGTGCCGCGCCCTATAATCTGGCACTATCGGACCGCCGCGCCGAGAGTGTCGCGCTGGCGCTCACCGAATATTTCAACGTGCCGCCGGAAAACATGGTGGTGCAGGGCTATGGGGAAACCGATCTGGCGGTGGTGACACAGCGCGCCGAGCGCGCCAACCGCCGCGCTGCCGTACGCCGCATCACGCCGCTGCTACAGGGCGGTAGCTGACCGGGTGGCAGGGGGCAAAACCCCCGCATCTGCACATAGCAAAAGGGCGCCCCAACGAGGCGCCCTTTCTGTCTTGATCGCGCAGCGCGGTTACTTCCGGTTGCGTTTCTTGATCGACTTCACGGTTTTCACCATCTTGCCAAAGCTCTTGTCCTTGGCACGGCGCTGCGCCAGCGAGGCCGAGTTGAACGCCTCCTCCGCCGCCAGCTTGCGCCAGCGGTCAAGCCGCGCCGGGTCCACCTCGCCGGCTGCGATACCGGCCTGCACCGCGCAGCCCGGTTCGCCCTCATGGGCGCAGTTGCGGAACCGGCACTGGGTGGACAGCTCTTCAAGATCGGCGAAAACATCACTCACCCCCTCGGCGGCATCGGTCAGCTGCAGCTCCCGCATTCCCGGCGTGTCCAGCACGCCGCAGCCGTTTTCGATGAAATAGAGCTGCCGCCGGGTGGTGGTGTGGCGCCCGCGCGCGTCGTCTTCGCGGATGCCTTGGGTTGCGATATCCAGATCATCGCCCAATGCCTTGGTCAGCGTGGATTTGCCCACGCCGGAGGTGCCGAGAAAGGCAATCGTCTGCCCGGCCCGGACCCAGGGCGCCAGCGCCTCACGCGCGGTCTCGCTCTTGGCGTTCAGCGGAACCACCTCAACCAGATCGGAAATCGCCTTTGCCTTGATGACATAGGGCTCAAGATCGTCGCAGAGGTCGATCTTCGTCAGCACGATCACCGGCGTCACCTCCGCGTCAAAGGCCATGGCGATAAACCGTTCCAGCCGCGCGACGTTGAAATCCGCGTTGCAGGAGGTGACCACAAACATGGTGTCGATATTGGCCGCAATCAGCTGGATCTTGCGATCCTTGCCCGGCGCGCGGCGGCGGATCAGGCTCTTGCGCTCCAGCACCCGGCTATGGGTCGGCAGCTCGGCGTCCAGCATCAGCCAGTCGCCCACCGTGGCCTCGGGGCCGGGGGGGATCACCATGTCGATGCCATCGCCAAGGGCGCGCAGCCCGCTGCGGTTCACCTCGGTGATACGGACGGGCGGATGGCTGGCGATCTCTTCGAGATCGGTTTGCTGAGAGAAAAAGCTCTGCCAGCCCAGATGCTCCAGCGGGCTCAGCGGCCGCGCGGTATCGGCAGATCCGTCAGTGGAGGCGGGGCTCAGGAATTGGGAATAGTCCCTTGTCATTGGGAATGTCTTTCTTGGTGTGATCGCGGGGCCTGCCCGGATCCGTGTCTCTGATGAATGTCGCGCAGATCTTTCCTGACACCTGCGGATGAGCGCAGGTGGTCTTCACCGGGGCAATCTGCAAACCGGGGTGGCCTCTGCCGCCCCTTCTTCACCAGGACATAAACTCTCCAATTCTCTGGCGCTTGGTCTACCCGAGGCAGGGTGACTTGGCAAGCTTTCGCCGCGCGTGGCCTGTGCGGGCTGCCGGGCCTAGCGCGTCAGCTCCCGCATGCCGCGCTCCAGTCCCGCCAATGTCATCGGCACCATCTGATCCTCGAAAATCTCCCGGATCATCTGGATCGAATGGGTATGGCCCCAATAGGCCTCCGGCACCGGGTTGATCCACAGATGTGAGGACCACTGCGCCCGCGCCCGCTCCAGCCAGACCTGACCTGCCTGCGGGTTCCAATGCTCATTGGCGCCGCCGGGATAGGCGATTTCATAAGGCGACATCGAGGCATCGCCGACAAAGATACATTTATAGTCCGGCCCATAGGTGCGCAGCACCTCATGGGTGGGGATCTGCGCCTCCCAGCGGCGGCGGTTGTCGCGCCAGACCCCTTCATAGAGGCAATTGTGAAAATAGAAATATTCCAGATGCTTGAACTCGCTGCGCGCCGCCGAGAACAGCTCCTCCACCACCTTGATATGCGGATCCATCGACCCGCCGACATCCAGAAACAGCAGCACCTTCACCGCATTGTGCCGCTCGGGCCGGGTCTTCACATCCAGATAGCCATGTTCGGCGGTGGCGCGGATGGTGCCGGAGAGGTCCAGCTCCTCGGCAGCGCCCTCGCGCACCCAGCGGCGCAGCCGTTTCAGCGCCACCTTGATGTTGCGGGTGCCCAGTTCGACATCGCCGTCGAGGTTCCTGAACTCGCGCTTGTCCCAGACCTTCACGGCGCGCTGGTGGCGGCTTTCCTTCTGGCCGATGCGCACGCCTTCGGGATTGTAGCCATAGGCGCCAAAAGGCGAGGTGCCAGCGGTGCCGATCCACTTGTTGCCGCCCTGATGGCGGCCTTCCTGTTCCTTCAGCCGCTCTTTCAGGGTTTCCATCAGTTTTTCAAACCCGCCAAGCGCCTCGATTTCGCGGCGCTCTTCCTCGCTCAGATGCTTTTCCGCCATCTTGCGGATCCACTCCTCGGGGATATCCACGGCCTGCATCACCGCCTCGGCGGGGATCGCCTCCAGTCCCGAGAATGTCGTGGCAAAGGCACGGTCGAATTTGTCGATATTGCGCTCATCTTTCACCATGGCGGCGCGCGCCAGATAGTAGAAAGCGTCGATATCATAGGTCGCCAGCCCGGCCTTCATCCCATCGAGAAAGGTCAGATACTCCCGCAGGGATACCGGAACCGCCGCTTTGCGCAGGTTTTCAAAGAAGGGCTGAAACATCGGGGTCTCCCTCAGGGCTGATCAGGCGGTCATGTCGCGGCCCATAGCCCCGCGTCAGAGCAGGGCGCGGTCCGCAAGGATGGTTGCAAACATCCCCAGAATACCAAAAACAATGGCGTATGCAGCGCCATATTGCAGTTTGTCCGCCAAGCTGCCGCCGCGTTTCTGGGCCGTACGGGCCCCCAGGAATGCGCCAATGATCAATGCGCCGATTACGATCATGCCAATGTCCGTATGTTAGAGTGTTCAGGTCTCAGGTGGGGCCGCCGCGGGCCGGGTCAAGCCGGTGCGCCCCTCAGCTGTGGTTATTGCGGCGGCGCCAGGGCTGCGATTTCGCGCATTGCCCCCCGGACCGCCCAATCCGGGCCAAACCCGTATCGCGCCCACCCCTGACTGTCCAGCCTGACCGCATAGGCAGCGTCAGTTTGCCCCTCCAGCAGCAGCGCCTCGGCCTCCAGCAGCATCAGGCTTGACAACAGCACCGCATTCTCGCCGCGCGCTGCCACCGGCAGGGCAGGGCGGATCCGCGCCAGGGCGCTGGCGCCGTCGCCGCGCACGATGTCAAAGGCCGCCATGCGGCTGGCGATCTGCGCGCGCAGCAGCGGGCTGTCATAGCGCCCCTGCAAATAGATCAGCGCGGTCTCGAAATGCTGCTGCGCCAGCTCCGGCTCGTCCCGCTGCAAAATGCGCCCCAGCACATAGTGGTTGAACGCCCGCCGGTGATCCTGCCAGCCCAGATCGCGGGCAATGGCGGCGCCGCGATGGGCGGCCTGCAAACGGGTGCCGCGACCAGTGCCCGGTGTCAGCGCCGCCTCGGTCGCGCGGATCCAGTCCCGAGAGGTGCGCGGCAGTGGCGCCGCGGCGCGCCCGGCACCTGCCGGGTTCAGCCGTGCCAGAATGGCAGGCAGGCGCGCGGCCACCTCGGCCCGTGTCATGCCGGTACGCAGCTCGGGCGCATAGCCCAGCCGCAGGATCAGCATGTCAAACCCGGTCAGTACCGTATGGATATTGTCATCGTTGAACACCGAATCCGGCAGCCGGTAGAGATCGTTCAGCGGCCCGATCGCCTGCGCCAGCTCTTCGTGCAGGCAGTCGCGGGTCTCTTGCGGGCTGACATCATTCGGCACAAAAATCGCCAGCCGCTGACGGGCGCGCAGATTGGCCCAATTGGTGCGCGGATGGCGCTTATAGCGGCGATACTCCGCCAGCGAGCTGACGTTGGGGACCACGAAACAGGCCGCCCGGGGCGAGGCGCGGCGGATCGCCTTGCGCGGCACGGCTTCGATGGTGATATTGGCCGCCCCGGTGGTCAGCTGCCGCAGGTCCAGCCCCGCTTCTCGGCGCAGCCGCAGCAGCAACGCCTCCAGATCGCGGGTCAGCCCGCTGCCCGGCTGGCCGGTGACGCGCAGCGTGATCGGAGTTTCAAACCGGGTAAACACAGGCAGTTCGGTGCCGCCTTCGAGCTGGAAATGCAGATCCAGGAAATCCCGTGCGATATCGCTGTTGGCCCGCTGCGGCGCCACTGGATGGGCACGGGCAAAGCTCTTGGCCGGGGCCAGCGCCGCCGTGGCCGCGCCGCGGTGACCGGGGGCCGGGGGGGCGCTTCCGGTGCCACATCCCGCCAGTGTGGCGAGCAGCACCAGCGCGGCGCAGCCGCGCCGGAACACGCGGGACGGGGCAGCCGCCGGGCCGCTGCTGCCGCTGGCAGGCTTGCGCGGGGCCGCGATGGGGGGCCGGAATGTGAACAAGCGATATCTCCTGCGGCGCGATCGCCCCAGCTTGTGCCAAGACAGGGTTAAAAATCAATGTTATGGCTGGCCTTATCGCAGCGGTGTGACAATGAGAAGAGCTACCCGGCATCACATTGACGGCAAAATTTCGCCCGCGCCGCGGGCGGTGCGTCTCTGTTGATGCAGACAGAGGTTGTGCATCACGGCGGGTCCGATCAACTCTGCCAGCGGTGACGGAACGCAGAGACAGGTTGAAAAGGCTACGCCAATGGCGTATATACGCAAAGAGACACAGAAATGCCTGCGGGTGGATTATCGCATCACCCCGGTCGCGGTCGAGGACGCCATCCACGCCTATCTGGACGAGGATGAGCTGGCCCGGCTGATCGCAACCCTGGTGCGCGACCCCACCATCGGGCGCAAGACGGATGAAGATTACACCCATGTCGCCGGGGATCTGGCGCTGCGCTACCGCATCCATCAGGCCAGCCCTGATCTGATGATGGTCTATGTGCTGCGGATCCACCGCCGACAGCCCGATCCGCGGCTGTCCGGCTTGATGGCGCAGGGGGCACGGGCAGTGCGGGATCTGGCCCTGGATGTGGTCAAATCCCGGATCAAGGCACTATTGAAGGAGGGCAACTGACATGGCAGAGCATCGGGCAGAGCATCACGCACGGCGTCGAACCGGCAGCCGTATCCGCCAGCAAAGCGAAGCGGACCGCGACGCCATGGCGCTCAAACAGATGCAGGAGGACATCTCCGGCAAGACGCCCTTGGAGACCATCGCAACCCGCGAGGTGCCGATGGTGGATGTCGTGCGCCTGCGCAAGACCCTCGGCATGTCGCAGGAACGCTTTTGCAGCCACTTCGGCTTTCGCCTCGGCTCGGTGCGCAACTGGGAACAGGGTCGCCGCCTGCCGGAACGCCCCGCCCGCATCCTCTTGCGCATGATCGAGGATGACCCCGAGCGCGTCGAACGCTTCCTGCGCGAGGCGTATTGACCTTGTGACCGCTTCCATGCGGGCAGGGCAGGCCGACGGGGCAACCCCGCGGTGCCCCCCCCGCACCGCAGACGGAAGACGCGGCATAGGCGCCGGTCCAGCCCACTGGCGCACTCAGCCGTCAGCAGGCCGGTGTATGTGCCGCCCCCTTACCAACCCCGTCGCGTCGCCGCGCACCATGCGTGAGCACCGTAAACAACGCTCAGTAATCAGGGAGCGGACGTGCCTCCATCACAGCTTACGATCACACCCCGGCTGTCCTGCGATGATCTGGTCACATGGGCGCATCGCGGTCCCGGCGACAGGCTCGTCGTGTGTTTTTCAGGGATTGGCAAGGATGCCGAAACCTGCCCGCCTTATGAATTCGCGCGAAGCGCGACGGGAAATGGCCGCCACAACACCCTGTTCATCGCGGATCCGCAGCGAAGCTGGCTGAACACGCCGGGTCTTCTGAGCCGCATCGGTGCCGAAATTGAGAGTTACCGCGCGATATGCGGCGCCACCCGTGTGATTGCGATGGGCCATTCCATGGGCGGCTTCAGCGCCATCGTCGCATCCTCCGTTACCCGCATAGACGCCGTTCTCGCCTTTGCGCCGCAGATTTCGATCCACCCCGATATCGTGCCTGACGAAACACGCTGGGCGGCCTATCGCAACCGGATCTCGCATTACGAGGTGAAATCTGCTGCCGATCATTTTCGCGACGGCACGGATTACACTGTCATCCACGGGCGACATGGCCGCGAGGCAACGCAACGGGACCGTTTTCCCCGGCGCGACACGCTTCGCCACTATGTGATGCCCGGCACCCATCATAACGTCCCGCAACGGCTCAAACAGCTGAACTGTCTGGAGCAGGTCGTGCACTTTGCCATCGAAGGGCGCCCGCGCAAGCTGCGGCTTCTGTTGAAGCAGACAGCGCAGGCCTATCTACGACCAGAAGAGCAACAGCCCGTCTGATACGGAGGCAAGGACAAAAAAGGCCCGCAACAAGGGGCGGGCCTCTGGTCTGATCCTGCGCGGCTGGCCTTCAGCGACGTCCCCGCGCCATAAAGGCGAGTCGCTCAAACAGATGCACATCCTGTTCGTTCTTCAGCAGCGCGCCATGCAGTTTCGGCAGCGCATCCGCGCCATCGCGCTTCAGATCTTCTGCGCTCAGATCCTCGGCCAAGAGCAGCTTCAGCCAGTCCAGCACCTCCGAGGTCGAAGGTTTCTTCTTCAACCCGGCCGTATCGCGGATCTCGTAGAACTGCGTCAGCGCGGTGGTCAGCAGGCTGTCCTTGATACCGGGATGATGCACCTCGACGATCTTGCGCATGGTTTCGGCATCGGGAAACTGGATGTAGTGAAAGAAGCACCGACGCAGAAACGCGTCCGGCAGTTCCTTTTCATTGTTGGAGGTGATGATCATGATCGGGCGCTGCCTGGCCCGGATCGTCTCGCCGGTTTCGTAGACATGGAACTCCATCTTGTCGAGCTCCTGCAACAGGTCGTTCGGGAACTCGATATCGGCCTTGTCGATTTCGTCAATCAGCAGAACGACCTTCTCGTCGGCCTCAAAGGCCTCCCAGAGCTTGCCTTTCTTGATGTAGTTCCTGACGTCATGCACCCGCTCGTCGCCCAGCTGACTGTCGCGCAGCCGGCTGACCGCATCGTATTCATACAGCCCCTGCTGCGCACGGGTGGTGGATTTCACGTTCCATTCGATCATCCGCAGTCCCAGCGCATCCGCCACCTGCCGCGCCAGCTCGGTCTTGCCGGTGCCCGGCTCGCCCTTCACCAGCAGCGGCCGCTCCAGAGTGACCGCGGCATTGACCGCGATTTTCAGATCTTCGGTCGCGACATAATCCTTAGTGCCCTGAAACTGCATGTCTTTCCTGCCTCGTTGCCTCGCTGAAACCCCTGGGGGCGCTCTTATGCAGGTTTTAACCCTTTGTGCGTACTATTGTGTAGTGACAATCGCCTGCGCAGGGGATAAACGCTGCGGCATGCGGGGGGAGCCGCTGAGTTTGTAAACAATACCGAGGAAGACCGGCAGTATGGGGCAAACCAAAGGTAGCGAAATGAAGCAAGACGTGTTCCTGCCGGATGATTATCGTCCGGCTGAAGATGAACCCTTCATGAATGACCGGCAGCAGGAGTATTTCCGTCGTAAGCTCTATGACTGGAAACAGGAACTCCTGGCCGAAAGCCGTGACACCATCGAGGGGTTGCAGGACAATACCCGCAATATTCCCGATGTTGCCGACCGCGCCAGCGAGGAAACGGACCGCGCGCTGGAACTGCGCACCCGGGACCGTCAGCGCAAACTGGTCGCCAAGATCGACGCCGCGATCCGCCGCATCGACGAAGGCGAATACGGCTATTGCGAAGTCACCGGTGAACCGATTTCGCTCAAGCGTCTGGACGCCCGGCCCATCGCCACGATGAGCCTTGAGGCACAGGAACGCCATGAGCGGCGCGAAAAAGTCCACCGCGACGACTGATTTTCTTGCATTTGTGAAAAAAATCACAACGCCGGGGCCTGTCGCTCCGGCGTTTTTCGGTTATCTGGGGGTATCGCCTGGCCAGAACGGACCGGTCGGCGTGCAGACAGCGGGACAGCATGAGACTGACAGACCGGAAAATCACCATCATCGGCGCGGGCATCGGTGGGCTGGCGGCGGCACTGGCGTTCAGCCAGCAGGGCGCCGAGGTCACGGTCCTCGAACAGGCCGAGGCGATCACCGAGGTCGGCGCGGGCATTCAGATCAGCCCCAATGGTGTCGCGGTTCTGCGGGCGCTGGGGCTGGCCGATGATCTCGCCTGGACTGCGCCGCGCGCCCGTGCGGTGGTTCTGCGCAGCCACCGGCGGGGGCGGGAGGTGCTGCGTCTCGATCTCGACCAATATGCGCCGGGGCGGAATTTCTACTTTGTCCACCGCGCCGATCTGATCAACCTGCTGGCTGATGCCGCACGTCGCAGCGGCGTCAAGGTGCGCCTGTTGCAGAAGGTCGACCGCATCAGCTGCGGCGCCCGGCCGGTGGTGCATCTGGCCAATGGCGCGCAATGCGGCGGCGATCTGGTGATCGGCGCAGACGGGTTGCACTCCAAGGCGCGCGCCGCGCTGAACGGCGTGGCCAAACCGCGCTTTACCGGGCAGGTGGCCTGGCGCGCTACGGTTGCCAATCTTCACAATCACCCGGCCGAGGCGCAGGTCTTCATGGGGCCGGGTCGCCATCTGGCCACCTATCCGCTGCGCGACAGCAGCCTGATGAACATCGTCGCGGTGCAGGAACGCAAGACCTGGGCGGATGAGGGCTGGCATCAGCAGGATGACCCCGAAAACCTGCGCGCCGCCTTCCAGGGCTTTGGTGGCGCTGCCGCAGAATTGTTGGGGCAGGTCGATCAGGTGGCGCTCTGGGGGCTGTTCCGCCATCCGGTGGCCGAAGTCTGGCACAAGGGCGCGCTGGCGATCATGGGCGATGCCGCGCATCCCACGCTGCCGTTCATGGCGCAGGGTGCGAACCTCGCGCTTGAGGATGCCTGGGTGCTGGTTGATGCCCTGCGCACCGCCAAGACCACCGAGGCCGGTCTGGCCGCCTATCAGGCGCGCCGCCACGACCGCACCGCCCGGGTTGTCGATGCCGCCACCGGCAATGCCTGGAAATACCACCTGCGCCAGCCGCTGGCCTGGCCTGCGCATCAGATCCTGCGCCTTGGCGGTCGCCTCGCGCCCCAGCGCATGGTGCAGCAATTCGACTGGATTTACGGCCATGACGTTACCGGCGACAGCGCGGCCCCGACCGAAAACGACCCCGGCACCGGCGGCCCCGTCACCACGCTGGCCTGACCGGCGGGCAGGCCGTCAGAACCTGGGGCGCGGCGCTGGAGCTGGAGCTGGCGCATTCGCAAACCCTCGTGCGCAACAATCCGCAGTTGCTGCTTGCTTAGTTGCACAAAGGCAGGTAGGGAGGTCGGGTTAGGTTATCTCTATCGACTTTTCTGCTCCTTACGGCTCAGCGATGCGATCTTGCACTGACTGGCCGAGCTGCCGCATTCCGCGGGTGGCATTTTTAAGGAGACTTACGATGGCTAATGGCACCGTAAAATGGTTCAACTCTACTAAAGGTTTTGGTTTTATCGCCCCCGAGGGCGGTAGCAGAGATGTGTTTGTGCATATCTCGGCGCTTGAGCGCGCAGGCCTGACCACACTGAATGACGACCAGAAAGTCACATTCGATATCGAAGCCGGTCGTGATGGCCGCGAAAGCGCAGCCAATCTGGCTCTCGCCTAAGCTTTGCCCCTGCGGGGGTATCTGCTGAGATGATATTCGGGCGCATCGGAAACGATGCGCCCTTTGTTTTTTGTGCGGAGTTGTCCGTGCCGAGATGAAATCTTTGCGGACCTCAGGGGCCGGCCGATATCAGCAGCCCGCGCGCCGTTAGGGCTGACCCCGGTCAATCCGCCGGATCGCCCGCGACCCGGCACTCAGGCCGCTGCCTTATCCGCCTATAGGTCCAGATCAACCCAGACCGGCACATGGTCTGACGGTTTGTCGCGGCCGCGCACCTCCTTGTCGATCTGGCAGTCGCGCAGCAGATCGGCGGCCTGCGGGCTCAGCAGGAAATGGTCGATGAGGATGCCGTTATCGCGGTTCCAGGCCCCGGCCTGATAATCCCAGAACGAATAATGCCCCGGCCCCTGATGGCGGGCGCGGAACGCTTCGGTAAAGCCGAGTGCGACAATCCGCTGGAATGCCGCCCGGCTTTCGGGGCGGTGCAGCGCGTCGTCTTTCCAGGCTTCGGGCGTCTTGGCGTCTTCGGCCTGCGGAATGATATTGTAATCCCCGGCCATCAGCGCGGGCATTTCCTCGGCCAGCAGATCCTTGGCCCGCTGCCGCAGCCGCTCCATCCAGGCCAGTTTATAGGCGTATTTGCCGCCGTCGACCGGCTGTCCATCTGCGTCCAGCTCAACCGGGTTGCCATTGGGCAGATAAAGCCCGCAGATGCGGATCGCCTGTTTGCCCACCACGGTTGCCTCGATCCAGCGCGCCTGTTCGTCGCTGTCATCTCCCGGCAGGCCGCGCCGCACATCCTCCAGCGGCAGCTTCGACAGGATCGCCACCCCGTTGAAACTCTTCTGGCCATGGGTTTCGACATTGTAGCCCCGGTCCTCGAACAGCTCACGCGGAAAGGCCTCATCGACCGATTTGATCTCCTGCAGCACCACCACATCGGGTTGCGCCTCATCCAGCCATTCCGGCAGCGCATGGATGCGGGCCTTGATGCCGTTGATGTTGAAGGTGGCGATTTTCATATCCGGTCTCCTGCCTCAATGGCCCGCAGCGGGGCGCCTGATCTATCGCGCAATCCGGGCGAGGGGGCAAGGGCGCGCCCCGGCGACAGCAGCGAATCAGCAGCACGCGATCCGCTCGGTCTCGCCCTCCCGGCTGCCGGGTGATTTGCAGCTCTGCAAAATCATCGCCTGACGGTCTGCTTATGCTTTGTGCGTCTGCGGTTGTGGATAGCTCTGTGGCTAACCTGTGCAGAACCTGCCATTCGGTTCAGGATCAACGGATTGACGCTCGTTCCTAAACCGTGGACCTATCAGAAAAACAACCGATAGGCGTGTTTATCAGTTGCGAAACAGGCATCCCGTGCCGATCGTCGACGGGTGTTTTTCACCTAGAGCGGGAGACGATCCATGACCACTTCAACCTTGCGCCACGACCTCTTTGCACAGCCGTCGACACCTGCGGCGGCGGAGCTTCATACCGGCGAACTTCATGCCGGGGACGGGATCGAGATGTTCTCCTCCGGTTCGATCTGCCGCGAGGACGACGGCAATCTGGTTGCGGGCGCAGGCACCGCGCTGTTCTCCTCCGGTTCCGCCCCGCAGGCCGATGGCGCCACCACCACCGGCGCGGCCACCGGCTTGTTCTCCTCCGGCAGCTAAGCCGCGATGAGCCAGCCCCCCGGCAGCCTGTCTGACGGCTGACGGGCACAGGGCGCGTTCCAACTTGGTGCTTCAACCATGACCATCATCCTGCCTTTCAAGATCCCGGACGCCGAAACCCGCGCGTCCGCAGATGGCCCGCCCGACCATCCGCCTCCCTCTGGACCGGGGCGGCGGGGCACGGCGCCGGGTACATCGGCTGCAACATGGGTCGAGAGCTTTGCCTGCCACCGGCGCCGGCCGCAGGAGGTCTACTGGCTGAAGGAGAACGCAGAACTGCTGAGCCTGCTGCGGGTGATGCAGCAGCGGGCCGGGGGACCGGCAGGCGCAGGGGGGATCGGCGGCGAGGCGGCGCTGTCCCCCCTGCGCCCCTTCTGTGACGGCGCCACGCGCCAACTGCGGTTTTTCCCGCAATATTATCGCTTTATCCTGTCGATCTGCCTCGACTACGAAGATCTGACCGGCACGCCCGCCGCCGCATCGGAGCTGGCACATTGGGCCGCGGCTCAGGGTCTCGTGGAGGCGGAACTGTCGGATCTGCAACGCGCTGAGGCACAGCAGTTACTGGCCCGCCGTGGCATTGCGCTGCCGGTTGATCCTGGGCTTGCGGACCGGCTGCGCCGTTTCACCCGCCGCAGCGCGACCTTTGCGATTCCCAATCGCAAGGCTGCCTACGAGCTGACCCATATCGTGTTCTACCTCTCCGATTACGGGCGCCGGGATCCGGGGCTGGACGCCCGCGCCCTGCAAAGCCTGACCTACGCCGGGCTGTTGGCCTGCCTTGATCAGGATCTGGACCTGTTGGCCGAGATCTGCATTGCCCTGCGCTATGCCGGCGCGACGCCTCCGCCCTATTGGGAGCAGCTGCTCAGCCACGCGACCGCGCAGTTTACCCTGACACCAGACGGGTTTGACGGGCGCATGGATGGCTATCACGCTTGTTTCGTTACGCTGTGGTGGCAGCAGGTAACTGCGGTGGGCCGGAAAGCCGAGCCCGCCTGCCGGCTCCCCGCAGGCGCCGGGCAGGCCCTGCATATCGCCGCCCCCGCCACCCGCAGTCTGCTGGCGCCGCTGTCGGTCTGGCTGATGGAGGCAGGCGCTGGACCCGGCCGGACAGCACCCGCACTCTGGCAGGATGCCCTCAGCCATATGGCGGCGCACTCCGGTCCCGACGCCCGCAAACAGTTGCGGAACCTGCAAAACAGCACCCCCGCATTCGAGGCGTTCTGGCAGATCTTCAGCAGGGCGGGGGACTGTCACGCCCGATATCGACGGATCGGGGCAGGGGGGCTCAGCCTGTCGCCGTGATCAAAACGCGCCAGCCCGTTTAGCGGCGACGCTCCGGCCATATGGCAGCAGATCACGGATCTGGTCCGCAGGGCACCGCGCGGCCAGCATCACTTAGTGCAAACCGATGGTCATGCAGCCCCTGCGGGCGTTTTACATCGAAAACGAGGTGCCGCAGCCGCAGCTTGAGGTGGCATTGGGGTTGTTGATCACAAACCGCGCGCCAATCAGCTCTTCGGTAAAGTCGATCACCGCGTTTTCCAGAAAGGGCAGCGAGACCTCATCCACCACCACCTTCTGCCCCTGACCCTCAAGGATCAGGTCATCGGCCTGCGGGGCATCCAGTGCAATTTCGTACTGAAACCCGGAACAGCCGCCGCCTTCGACAGCCACGCGCAGCGCCTGACCCTGATCGGCCGCGCCGATTTCGGCCAGCCGGGCAAAGGCGCGCTCGGTCACTTTTGGAGGCAATTGCATCTCTGGTCTCCCAATACGGTGATCACTGCCGTGTTGCAGCTGAGTTCATAATATAGAAAGGTGACGCCACAGGGACAAGATTGACTGGGGAAAAGATTAGTGACCTACGCGCCTTATGCGACCATGCCCGACCGTAGCCGTGGCCGCCAAGTCCCCGAAGAAGAAAGCAGTTTCCGCTCCCCCTATCAGCGCGACCGTGACCGGATCATCCACGCCAGCGCCTTTCGCAGGCTGAAACACAAAACCCAGGTCTTTGTCGAACATGAAGGCGACAATTATCGCACCCGGCTCACCCATTCGATCGAGGTGGGGCAGGTGGCGCGGACCATAGCGGGCGCACTTCGGCTCAATCAGGAGCTGACCGAGGCGGTGGCGCTGGCGCATGATCTGGGGCACACGCCCTTCGGCCACACCGGCGAGGATGCTCTGCATGCGCTGATGGCCCCCTATGGTGGCTTTGATCACAATGCGCAGGCCATCCGCATCGTCACCTCGCTGGAACGGCATTACGCCGAATTCGACGGGCTGAATCTCACCTGGGAAACCCTTGAGGCGATTGCCAAACATAATGGTCCGGTTGTGGGCGATCTGCCCTGGGCGCTGGCCGAATGCAATGCGGCGCTGGATCTGGAGCTGCACACCCATGCCAGCGCCGAGGCGCAGGTTGCGGCCTTGGCCGATGACATCGCCTATAACAACCACGACCTGCACGACGGTCTGCGCGCCGGGCTGTTCACCGATGCCGATATTGCCGAGCTGCCGGTGATCGGTCCGGCCTATCAGGCGGTGGATCGCCGTTATCCCGGCCTTGACGCGCGCCGCCGCCGGCATGAGGCGCTGCGGCGGGTCTTTGGCGTGATGGTCAGCGATGTGATCGACGGCGCCCGCGCCCGTCTTGCTGCCAGCGGCGCGCAAAGCGTCGAGGATGTGCGTGCCCTGGGCGCGCCCGTGGTGGTGTTCTCCGATGCGCTCTGGGCTGACCTGAAGGAAATCCGCGCCTTTCTCTTCACCCGCATGTACCGCGCGCCCAGCGTGATGCGCAAACGCGCTGAGGTCTCCAAGGTGGTGGAGGCGCTGTTTCCGCATTTCCTCAACCATCCGGCAGAGATGCCCGCGCGCTGGCAGGGCGATATCGCCGCCGCCGCTGATGAAACCGCTCTGGCCCGGATCGTGTCGGATTACATCGCAGGCATGACCGACCGCTTTGCATTGCAGGAGCACCGCCGCCTGTTCCCCGCTGAGGCCGCTGCCGCTGCGGCGGATCTGCAAGCCGGGCAATAGGCGCGGGCTGCGCTGCGACTGGCGGTAACGCTGACGCCAACTGGCACTATCCTGAGGCAGGTCCGATGCGGTTTCATGGGGCAGACGCCCAGAACCGCAATCGCAGATGCAAGAGGCCGCCATGGCAAGCAATGGCATGACGCATTGGACCGTGACCTTTCAGGATGCGCCAGAGATGGCGCGGATCCGCGCGGATCGCCCGCGCCGGGATGCGCATATCGCATATGTACGCGCCCATCCCGAATTGCAGATCGGCGGCGCATTGGCGATGCGGCCCGAGCAGGATTTTCCGGGGGCGATCTGGAATGTCGAGGCGGCCAGCCGCGATGAGGTTGAGCGTCTGATTCTGCGCGACCCCTATTATGTCGCCTCGCTGCGCCGGTATCAGATCACCAGATGGGGCCGTCTGCCGGCCCGTGATGTACCGGTTGCCTGACCTGCCGCGCCTTGGTGCGCATATCGCGTAACCTCGCCCCGCGCGCAATTTTCTTCACCCGGAGAATTGACCGGGAAACGGGAATTCTCCGGGGCGCTCCGGCTGCTGATGGTGATGGGTTCTGCAATCCTGTTGACCCTTCCTGCCGCCCCCGGTATCCGCTGTGCTGAACAGTTGGGACGCCAGATATGAACCTCTTTACCGATATCCGCTCGCTCGTGATCGACAGCCTGACCGCCATGACCGGCGAGGGCGCGCTGCCCGAAGGGCTCGATTTTGCCAATGTGGCGGTGGAGCCGCCGCGCGATGCCGCCCATGGCGACATGGCGACCAATGCGGCGATGGTGCTGGCCAAGCCCGCCAGGATGAAGCCGCGCGACATCGCCGAGGCGCTGGCGGCGAAGCTGGCCGCGGACGATCGGATCGCCAGTGCTGAGGTCGCAGGCCCAGGCTTCCTGAACCTGCGGCTGGCTCCGGGCATCTGGCAGGGCGTGCTGAAATCGGTCCTGGACGCAGGCACGGATTTCGGCCGCTCGGACGTCGGCGCGGGCAAGCGGGTGAACGTGGAATATGTCTCCGCCAACCCGACCGGCCCGCTGCATGTGGGTCACACCCGCGGCGCGGTCTTCGGCGATGCGCTGGCGGCGCTCCTGGCCTATGCCGGCTATGACGTCACCCGCGAATATTACATCAATGACGGCGGCGGTCAGGTCGATGTGCTGGCGCGCTCTGTCTACCTGCGCTACCTCGAGGCACACGGGCAGGACGTGGCCTTTGCCGATGGCACCTATCCGGGCGACTATCTGGTTCCCGTCGGGCAGGCGCTGAAGGACAAGGTGGGCGATGCCTATGTCGACCAGGGCGAAGATGTCTGGCTGGCCGAGGTGCGCGAATTCGCAACCGATGCGATGATGCAGCTGATCCGCGAGGATCTGGCCCAGCTTGGCATCGAGATGGATGTGTTCTACTCGGAAAAATCCCTCTACGGCACCGGCAAGATCGAGGCCGCTCTGAAAGAGCTGGACGCCAAGGGGCTGATCTATCAAGGCGTGCTGGAACCGCCGAAGGGCAAGAAACCCGACGATTGGGAGCCGCGCGAACAGACCTTGTTCAAATCCACTGATCACGGCGACGACGTTGACCGGGCAGTGAAGAAATCCGATGGTTCCTGGACCTATTTCGCGCCCGACATCGCCTATCACTACGATAAGGTTGAGCGCGGCTTTGACGAGCTGATCGACATTTTCGGCGCCGACCACGGCGGCTATGTCAAACGGATGAAGGCGGCGGTTTCGGCGCTGTCCGATGGCCGGGTGCCGCTGGATATCAAGCTGTGCCAGCTGGTGAAGCTGTTCAAGGACGGTCAGGAATTCAAGATGTCCAAACGGGCAGGGACCTTTGTTACCCTGCGCGATGTGGTCGATGCCGTCGGCGCCGATGTCACCCGTTTCATGCTGCTGACGCGCAAGAACGATCAGGGTTTCGATTTCGACCTCGACAAGGCGCTGGAGCAGTCCAAGGACAACCCGGTGTTCTATGTGCAATACGCCAATGCGCGGATCTGCTCGACCCTGCGCAAGGCGGCAGAGGCCGGGATTGCGACCGACGAGGCCACGCTGGCCGCGGCCGACCTGTCGCTTCTGGACGATTCCGCCCAGCTGGCGGTGGCCAAGAAGCTGGCCGAATGGCCACGTCAGGTGGAAATCGCCGCCCGCACCCACGAGCCGCACCGGGTTGCCTTCTATCTCTATGATCTCGCCTCGGAACTGCACGGGCTGTATCACCTTGGCAAAACCAACGAAGGTTTACGTTTTGTTAACGAGAGCAACCCATCTGCAACACATGCAAAAATGGCACTGGCCAAGTCCGTTTCCATTGTCATTTCTGCCGGTCTTGGTATTCTTGGGGTCACACCGGCGCAGGAGATGCGATAGCTAAAATCGCCCAGGCCGCCGGATCGAGGCAGATCATCAAGTAGAAACCCGGATCGGCGCATTGCGTGCCGTCTGCGGGCAGTGAGGCGGAAATGGCGTATTTTACGCAGGCAGGTCACGGCCAGTCGTATTCCAATGGTGGGGACCGTTCTTCGGCCTCCGCCACTGAAACACAGGGCACCCGGCAGGAGCCTTCCTTTGCCGATGCGCATCTGCCCTATCCGCAGCCCAAACACCCCTTCGGATTCGATCCGCAGACATCGGCCGCCGCGCCACAGGCCCAGCAGCCGGCAGCGGGCGGCTATTTTGCGCAGCCCCATACATCCCCCGGACAAGGCGCGCAGTCCTACAGCCCCTATCAGCAGCCAGCGCCCAGCTATGGTGCCTCCGCGCAGGACGCCTATAGCGGGCCGGGCACCGGTCAGGGGCATCGCTACGATGACTACGGATTTAGCCCGGAAACGGCAGGGGCCGGTCGCGCCGGCCTCAGCAAGGCGTTCAGCGTCCTTGGCGCCGTGGCCTCGCTTGCATTGGTCGCAGGCATCGGTCTCTGGGGCTACCAGCTGATTTCCCGCGATGTCAGCGGCGTGCCGGTCGTGCGCGCCGTCGAAGGCCCGCTGCGGGTGCAGCCCGAGAACCCCGGCGGCCTGCCCGCCGATCATCAGGGGCTTGCCGTCAATGCGGTTGCCGCCAATGGCAATGTCGAAACTCCCGCCGACCGGCTGACACTGGCGCCGCAGGACGTGGAGCTGACCGAGGATGACCAGCCCATGCAGGCGGCGCTCACCACCGGTGCTGCGCGGATCAACGACACCCGCGATGGCGCGGCTGATGCCGCTGCGGCGGCCAATGCCGATACAGGCAGGCTCTCCAGCGAAGCGGTCGCGGCCTATCAGGGCGGCGATATCGACGCGCTGGTGGCTGAGCTGACCGAGGATTTCGCCCCTCTGGGGGAGGAGACCCTGCGCGGCGCCGAACAGCTGTCGGCTTCCGCCACAGCCCCGGCCATCGTCCAGCCACAACCCCTACAGGCCGTGAGCGTCGCGGCCGTGGCGCCCGCGCCAAATGCAGCCCTGCGCAATGCCCCCGGTGTGCGCGTCTCGCTGCGCCCCGCCGCGCGGCCCGCCCGTTTTTCACCAAGCCGCGCCACAGCGTCTGCGCCGGTGGCGCAAACCACGCAGGATGTCTCGCCCGACAGCCTGCCCGCAGGCACCCGTCTGGCCCAGCTCGGCGCCTATGAAAGCGCCGAGGTCGCGCGCGCCGAATGGGATCGCATCCACGGACGCTTCGCCGATTATCTGGAAGGCAAGAAACGGGTGATCCAAAAGGCGGAAAGCGGAGGTCGCACCTTCTACCGCCTGCGCGCGATGGGCTTTGACGACCTCTCCGATGCGCGCCGTTTCTGCTCCGCTCTGGTGGCAGGCAACGCCGACTGTATCCCCGTGACCACCCGCTAGGACATGGGCCTCCCCCCGACACCTCCGCGCCCGGCTCCAGCCGGGCGTTTGTCGTTTTCCATCCGGCAAACTGCTGCCAGTTTGACCCATCCGGCCATGGCGCCGCCCCCGACACTGGTGTATCAGCGCCCCAGCACAAGAGGATCGCAATGCGTTACGGAGCCACAATTCTAGATGCCGAAGGTCTGCGTCTCAGCGCCGCCGAAAAGGCGCTGTTCGCCCGCGCCAATCCCTTTGGCTTCATCCTGTTTGCCCGCAATATCGACAGCGCCGAGCAGACCCGCGCGCTCTGTGATGAACTGCGCGAGGCGGTTGGCCGGAACTGTCTGATCACCATAGATCAGGAGGGCGGCCGCGTGCAGCGCCTGCGCCCGCCGCTGGCACGCCAGTGGCGGCCCGCGCTGGATCACGCGGCGGCTGCCGGGGCAGGGGCGGATCGCGCCATGTATCTGCGCGCCCGCCTGATCGCGGAGGAGCTGCGCGGGCTGGGCATCGACAGCAACTGCGCACCGCTGGCCGATGTGGCCGGTCCCGATACCCACCCGTTTCTCCAGAACCGCTGTTACGGCAGCGATCTGGCGGCGGTGGTGCGCCGCGCCCGCGCCACCGCCGACGGCCTGCTGGATGGCGGCGTCGTGCCGGTGGTGAAACATATCCCCGGCCATGGCCGCGCGACGCTGGACAGCCACAAGGACCTGCCCCGCATCAGCGCGCCGCTGGATCAGCTGACCGGCTCGGATTTTGCCGCCTTTGCCGCGCTGAATGACCTGCCGATGGGGATGACCGCCCATCTGGTCTATGAGGCGCTGGACAGCCGCCCCGCCACCCTGTCGCCCCGCGTCATGCAGATGATCCGCACCGACATCGGTTTTGACGGGCTGATCATGAGCGATGACATCTCGATGAAGGCGCTGAGCGGCACACCGCAGGATATCGCCCGCGACACGCTGGCGGCAGGCTGCGATGTGGTCCTGTTCTGCAACGCCCCGCTGGATGAGCGCGCCGCGGTGGCGGAGGCTTCGGGCCAGATGAGCGTGGCTGCACAGGCCCGCGCCGAACAGGCCGAGGCCGCCCGCCGCGCTCCGGCCCCGCTTGACATAACCGCGGCCGAGGCCGAACTATCAGCCCTCATGGGCGGACAGGTATATGGCTGACACTTTGTTTGACGACGACGCGACCAGCGTCGAGGAGCGGCTCGCGGCCGAAGCATTGATCGTGGACGTTGACGGCTACGAGGGGCCGCTGGACGTGCTCTTGTCGCTCTCGCGCACGCAAAAGGTCGACCTGCGCCGCATTTCGGTGCTGGAACTGGCGCGCCAATACCTCAGTTTCGTGGAAAAGGCCCATGAGCTGCGTATCGAACTGGCCGCCGATTATCTGGTCATGGCGGCCTGGCTTGCCTATCTGAAATCCCGCCTGCTGCTGCCGCCCGACCCGACGGAGGACGGCCCCTCCGGTGAGGAGCTGGCGGCGCATCTGGCCTTCCAGCTGGAGCGGCTTCAGGCCATGCGCGACAGCGCGGCGCGGCTGATGGCGCGCGATCAGCTGGGCCGCAACTTCTTTGCCCGTGGTCAGGGTGAGGATGTGACCCGCATCCGCACCGTCAGCTATTCGGCCAATCTCCTGGACCTGATGCAGGCCTATGCCCGGATCCGCACCCGCGATGATTTCCGCCCCTTCGTGCTGGACCGCGAGGCGATCTTTACCATGGAGGCGGCGCTGGAACGGATGCGCCACCTGATCGGCTACACCGGCAGCTGGACCGATATGCTGACCTATCTGCCCGATGGCTGGCACTCCGACCCGATGAAACGCCGCTCCGCCACCGCCTCCACCTTTGCCGCCTCGCTGCAACTGGTGAAAGAAGGCCGGCTGGAGCTGCGACAGAGCGAGACCTATGCGCCCATTCAGCTGCGCATTCGTGACAAGGATACCTGATGGACGACCACAGCCAGAACACTGTTGCGGAGGAAACCCAAACCCTCTTCGACGCGCCCCCCATGGCCGAACAGGAGCGCATGGTTGAAGCGGTGCTCTTTGCCAGCGCCGAACCGGTGACGGTGCGCGATCTTGAGGCGCGGATGCCGCATGGCTGCGAACCGGGCACCGCGCTGGAGCACCTGCGCAAACGCTATGACGGGCGCGGCGTCAATATCGTGCGCGTCGGCGATGCCTGGGCGCTGCGCACCGCCTCTGACCTTGGCTTTCTGATGCAGAAGGAAACGGTCGAAACCCGCAAACTCTCACGCGCGGCCATCGAAACCCTTGCGATCATTGCCTATCACCAGCCGGTCACCCGCGCCGAAATCGAAGAGGTGCGCGGCGTGTCGGTGTCGCGCGGCACCATCGACCAACTGCTGGAAATGGACTGGATCCGCCTTGGCCGCCGCAAGATGACACCGGGCCGCCCGGTGACCTTTGTGGTGACGCCCACGTTCCTCGATCACTTCGGGTTGGAAAGCGCGCGTGATCTCCCCGGCCTCAAGGAGCTGCGCGCCGCAGGTCTGCTGGAAAACCGCCCGCCACCGGGCAGCCTGCCTCTGGGCGGGCGCGGCGACAGCGACGAGGTCGAGGAACAGCCGGAACTCTTTGGCGACTGAGGGCAGGCCGCCGCGCCGCAAAAGGGCCGCAAACCTCTGCGATACTGCCGGTGCACGCGGTGAGATCCGCGTGCAACAGACCCCAGGGCCAAGGAGTGACGCAGATGAGCATAGACCGGTTGATCAACATGATCCTGCGCCGTCTTGTGGGCCGCGCGGTCAATGCAGGCGTCAACGCCGGGATCAGGGCAATCGCCAAGCGCGACAAGGGGCAGGGCACGGAAAAATCCGCGCGCCCGCTGCCACAGGACAAGGCAACCGCCCAGAAGGCGCGCCTGACCGGGCGCAATACCCGACCCCCACGGTTCTAGGCTCAGGCTCCCCCAGTCAGGGCGTCAGCCCTTGGTTTGGGGTTTGAAATGCTTTGATAGCTTCAGCCCCTGACCCTGATAGTTTGATGCGATATCAACGCCATAGAGCTGTTCGGGGACTTCCGACATCTTCTCGTAGACCAGCCGCCCCACGACCTGCCCGTGCTCCAGCACAAAGGGCGCATCATGGCAGCGCACTTCCAGAACGCCACGCGATCCGGCCCCGCCAGCGGCAGCATAGCCAAAACCGGGATCAAAGAAGCCCGCGTAATGCACCCGGAATTCGCCCACCATCGCCAGATAGGGCGCCATTTCGGCAGCATAATCCGGCGGGATGGCAATCGCCTCGCGACTCACCAGAATGTAGAATGCACCGGGATCCAGAATGATCTGCCCCTTGGTGGTGCGGACCTCTTCCCAGTACTCCGCCGGATCGTAATGGCCGAGCTTTGACAGATCGACCACACCGGTGTGATGTTTGGCGCGGTATCCCACCAGATCGCCCCGCTCAGGCCGAAGATCGACGGAGAAGCCCAGACCGTCGGAGATAACCGGTGTTCCCGACACAATCGGCGTCGCCTCATGCACCGCGCGCAGCTCCGCATCACTGAGGAATGTGCGCCCCTGACGAAAGATGATCTGCGTCAGCAGCTGCCCCGGCTGCACCACCACAGAGAAACTCTGCGGGCAGATTTCCGCATAAAGCGGCCCGTCATAGCCATCGGTGACTCGGTCGAACTCCACCCCCTGATCGGTGATCACCCGCGTCATCACATCCAGCCGCCCGATGGAGGATTTGGCGCTGGCCGCCGCCGTCATTCCCTCGGGCAGACGGATCCGCTCCATTAGCGGCACCACATAGACGCAGCCCTTTTCCAGCACCGCACCACCGGTCAGCGCCACCCGGTGCATGGTCAGATCCTCCAGCCGGTCGGCCACCGTGCGCCCCAGACCGGGCAGAAAGGAGGCTCGCACCCGATAGGCACAATCGCTCAGCCGCAGATCAAGGCTCGCCGGTTGGATCTGGTCATTCAGGATCGGAGAAGAAGCGGAAATCGCAGCCTCGGTGATCATCTGGCGGATTTGGCGATCCGACAGCACGCCCTGTGCCGCTCCGCTCACGAGCCGTGGTTCTGATGTCATCCCGATCCTCCCAACGCTTTATTATCAATACCTTGCACGAAAGGCAGATACAAAAACACCCACCCCAGAGAGGGGCGGGCGTTTTTTAGCCCCTTGCGAGGCGGGGTATTTTGGTCGGGCTAGCAGGACTCGAACCTGCGACCTTCCGTCCCCCAGACGGACGCGCTACCAGGCTGCGCTATAGCCCGTTGCGCTGGTTTCTACCCGTTTTTCCGGCAGGGGCAAGCGAAAAAACCAGATTATTTCGCCGCCTCCGCAAGATTAATGTGACGCGACCCTAGGCAGCGCCCCGATGCGCCCGCAATGCCTCGGCACAGGCGCGGGCCTGTCTGACATGATCCGCAGGCAGCTGCGCAATCCCCGCAAGCCGCGACAGCGCGCCGGAGGTCTGCGCAGCGCGCGGCTCCGCCTCATCGGGGATATCAATCACCAGCGGTCGAAGCTCCGGCGCCGCAGCCTCGGCGGGACCGTCGGCGGTAGGGGTGTCAGCGGCAGATGTATCAGCGGCGGGCAGGTCCGCTTCGGCCACATCGGCTGCGGGGAGATCGGGTTCGACAAATTCCTGCCCAGCCGGGGCGGAAACCGGCGCGGCAGGCTCTGCCGGTTCATCCAGCGGTGGCGCCGTCTCCGTGACCTCTGCGACCTCGGCCATCGCCTCCTGGTCCGGCGTTGCCGCATCCACAGGCTCTGCGAGCGGCGCGGTCTGCGCCAGCTCTTCAGGCTCTGCCAATTCGGTTGCCGCGCCCAGTTCGACAGGGGCGGTCAATTCGCTCGGCAGGCTCAGTTCGCCCGTGGCAGCCATATCGGAGCCACCCGCGGGCATCGCAGCCGCATCCTCGTCATGTGGCTCAGGCGCGATAGGTTCAACCGCGCCTTCGGTCACCTCGGATGCCGGGTCAGCGGTGGCCAGTTCTGCGACCTCCGCTTCGGGATGCTCCGGCGCGACAGCCGCAAATCCTGCGTCCCCAAGTCCCGCAAGGTCAGGTTCCACGAGGTCAGGTTCCGGCAGGTCAGGTTCCGGCAGCGCGGCATCCTCCTGCACCGGCGTGGTCAACAGATCCTCATCAACCGCAGGCGCAGCCAAGACCGGGTCGCTGACAATGCCCGCGTCCAGCTGTGGATCCTCCAGGGCAACCGGAGCCGCAACCTCAACCTCGGCCGCAACCTCAGCCAGATCTGGCAGCTCTTCCGGCCCCGCCTCCAGTGCCGCCACAGCCTCAAGATCGGCACGATCGGCAACCGGGTCAGGCATATCCAGCACGTCAGCCGGAGGCGCGGCCGCGTCCGGCGTCTCCGCCGCATCGGCAAAGGCCAGCGGCACATCCTCGGGCGAGGGGGCCTCATTGTCGTCGGGCAGATGATCACCCGCTGCGTCGGTCAGCAGATCGCTGCCCGCCAGTTCGCCCGCCATCAGATCGCCATCTGCCAGCGCGTCATCTGACACATCGCCACCAGCGAAAAAGTCGGTTGTCGCTACCGGCTCGGCAGCCTCCTGTGCGACATCGGCCTCAGGATCGGACAGCGGCTGCACTGTGACCTCTGGCACGGCCTCCGCCGCAGGCGCGTCCGGCGGCATATCGCCAAGTGCGGGATCGCTGTCCAGCGCCTCAACCACGGGTGCCGGGCTGTCGCCCTGATCAAACACCACGGGATCTTGCGCATCCGTCTCGGCGGGGGTCTCGGCCATCGGCGCATCAGAGTCGGCAGCAAATATATCCGCGCCAGCACCGGCAGGGGCCTCGGCCTCATCGGCGGCAGGCGCCATTGCCATGGAAACCGGCGTTTCCACCTCGGGCGAGGCAAGCTCCTCATCCCCCCAGGGAGAGAGATTCGGCGCCTCGGCCTCGATTGATGCGTCTTCCGCAGTCTCTTCCACGACCTCCGGGATGAGCTCAGGCTCAGGCTCGAGCTCAGGCTCAGGTGCGAGGAGCGGCGCGGGCTCAGCCTCGGCTATCAGCTCCACCGGCGCGACCGTTGTCACCGGCTCGCCCGGTTCTGCCATCAGCGCGGCGCTATCAGACATGGTGCTGTCAGGCGCATATGGCGCAGGCGCGGCGCTGTCATCTGCGCCCGCATCTGTGTCCAGAGCCATGGCAACCGGGCTGTCCGCTGGACCCTCAACCGGACTCGCAACCGGTATCTCGATTGTCGCCTCCAGCGCCGGATCCGCTGACGGTTCGGCAAGCCTGTTCCCTTCCGCCGCCACCGGCGGGAGTGCCGCAGCCTCGGCGACCTCCACGGTGCCGGGGTCTTGCGACTCCGGCGTCTCCGGCCAGAGCTGCGCCTGATCCTGCTCCGGCGCATCCGCCACAGCCTCGACAGGCGCATCCAGCAGCGCATCCTCTTCCTCACCAAGCGGCAGGCCCGGTTGGGTCAGCTCCGCTGCAACATCGGATGGCGCCGCCGGGGGCAGGTCTGCGATCGCGTCGGCGGTATCCGCCGGCACGGAAACGTCGGGTGCCTGCGGCATGGCCGCGTCCATCATCGGCGGGAGGTCATCCGCAGGACCATCTGCCTGTGGCGCGCTCTCGGGGGCGTCGGCCATGACATGCAGATCGCTGGTGGGTTCGGCGGCGGCAGGGATGGCGGTTTCGCTGACCGGTGCGGCAGGCGGGTGGACCGAACCGGTCTGCGCGACAGCCGCGTCAATCGGATCCATCGGCGCCATGGCAGGCTCCGCCGCAAGCGGCGCTGTCGGAGCGGGTGCAGCTGCGGCGGGTGGAACATCTGCCAGTGGGGCCATTGGTGCCGCGCCCTGAGGCTGCACAGGCGTCAGGGGGGCAGCGCCGGTTTCGGGCTGCGCCGGGACAGGGCCAGCATCGGAAGGCTGCGCCACGGCGGCGGCGTCGAAGGCGGCAACCTCAACCGGACCGGCATCCACCGGTGAGGTTGCTGCGGAGCCGACCACTGGCGCGGGCGGGCCACCTGCGGTGGGCGCTGCGGGCATTACGGGCGCAACAGGCGCGGCGGAGGCAGGGGCCATCGGCGCAGTGGCGGGCACGTCCGTAGCAGGCATCTCAACAGCGGGGGCGGCTGCCGCCTCTGGCGTCTGCGCGGTTGCAGGCTCGGGCGCATGCGCCTCGGCGTCGGAGAAAAGATCACCCCCGGACGGCTCCGCGCTGGCGGGTTCGTCCTGCGCCTCTGCGACCGTGGCCTCAATTGCGTCCGCCTCGACCGCGTCCGCCTCAACCGTGTCGGCATCTATCGGGGCGCCACCGCCCATCGCGGCGACATGGACCGGGCCATGTTCGCGCAACAGCGCCTGCACATCCTTGATGGACAGCCCCTTGTCGTGCAGCAAGTACTTGATGCTGCTGATCAATTCCACATCGGCAGGGCGATAGTACCGGCGTCCGCCTGCGCGTTTGACCGGTTTGATCTGGGTGAATTTGCTTTCCCAGAAACGCAAGACATGCGCCTGGATCCCCAGCCACTCCGCAACTTCGCTGATGGTGCGGAAGGCGTCTGGTGATTTTGACATCGCGTGGTGTGTCCCGTGGTTACTGACCGTTATTTACGGTTCCCGTCTGCCACCCGGTCCTTCATCAGATGCGATGGTCGAAAGGTCAAAACCCGGCGAGGCTGAATGGGCACCTCTTCGCCGGTCTTCGGGTTGCGGCCAACGCGGGCGGATTTATCGCGCACGCTGAATGTCCCGAATGAAGAAATTTTGACCTGTTCCCCACGGACCAGGGCGTCAGACATATGCTGAAGCATGCTTTCCACCAGCTGCGCGCTTTCGTTGCGCGACAGGCCAACCTCGCGGAAGACCGCTTCACTCAAATCCATTCGTGTTAGTGTTTTTTCGCCCATGACTATCCCCGCTGTTTGGCAAAGCATAGGGCGGGGGGAATTTCCCTGTCAATATCAATGAATTGCATCGCGGAGTTCCGCCCGTAAAATCGCGCCGCTTCTCGGGCTGGCTTTGCCGCTTACCAGCGCAGGACAACCGATCCCCAGGCCAGACCGCCGCCGATGGCTTCGGTGACGACCAGATCGCCCTGTTTGATCTGGCCGCGTTCCTTGCCCACTGACAGCGCCAGCGGGATCGAGGCGGCCGAGGTATTGCCGTGGTCTTGCACGGTGACCACCACCTTTTCCATCGGCAGGCCCATCTTCTTGGCGGTGCCCTGGATGATGCGGATATTGGCCTGATGGGGCACGATCCAATCGACATCGGCGGCGGTCAGGCCGGCGCGCTCCAGCGCGGTATTGGCAGTGGAGGCCAGTTTCTCGACCGCATGGCGGAACACCTGATTGCCCTGCATCCGCAGATGGCCGGTGTTCTGGGTGGAAACGCCGCCATCCACATAAAGCAGATCCTTGTAGCGGCCGTCGGAATTGAGGTCGGTGGCCAGAATACCACGGTCGGCACTGGTGCCTGCGCCGTCCTGCGCCTCCAGAACCAGCGCACCGGCACCATCGCCGAACAGCACACAGGTGGAGCGGTCGCTCCAGTCCATGATCTTGCTGAAGGTCTCGGCCCCGATCACCAGCACCTTCTCGGCCTGCCCGGAGGCCACCAGCGCATTGGCGTTGCTCAGCGCATAGACAAACCCGGCGCAGACCGCCTGCACGTCAAAGGCAAAGCCACGGGTCATGCCCAGCTGGGCCTGCACCATGGTGGCAGCAGAGGGGAAGGTGAGATCGGCGGTCGATGTGGCCACCACGATGGCGTCGATATCATCCGCGGTCAGCCCGGCATCATCCAGCGCCTTTTCGGCGGCCTTGGTGGCCATGAAGGAGGTGGTCTCGCCGTCGGCGGCGAAATGGCGGCGCTCAATCCCGGAGCGGCTGCGAATCCATTCGTCCGACGTATCCAGCGTGGCTTCGAATTCCGCGTTCTCGACCACGCGTTCAGGGAGATAATGCCCGGTCCCGACAATTACTGCGCGTCGCGTCATTCTGATGCCTGCCTTTTAGTCTTTTTTGGTGGGCGCCTGGTCGGTTTTGGTCTCGTCCATTTGCGCTGGTTTATCTTGGGTAAGCGCCACAGAGGATGCAACCCGTGCGGCGAGTTTTTCGGCAAACCCCTGCTGGGCAAGACGGAAGGCCAGCTTCACCGCCGCCGAGACACCGGTGGCATCCGCGCCACCATGGGATTTCACCACGGTGCCATTGAGACCAAGGAAAACACCGCCATTGACCCGGCGCGGGTCCATGCGCTTGGACAGCCGCTTGAGCGAGGTCATCGCCAGCAGCGCCGCAATCCTGGACAGGAACGAATATTCAAAGGCTTCCCGCAGGGCGACACGCATCAGGCTGGCAGTGCCCTCGCCGGTCTTGATCGCGACATTGCCGGTGAACCCGTCGGTGACGATCACATCGGCGACATCGCCGGGGATATCGCTGCCCTCGACAAAACCGACAAAGTCAAACCCCCCGGTTTCGGAATGATCCGAGATCAGCCCATAGGCTTCTTTCAGGTCGGCATGTCCCTTGTGCTCTTCGGTGCCGACATTCAGCAGGCCCACGCGGGGGCGGGGAATGTCCATCGAATTGCGCACATAAGAGGTGCCCATCATGGCGTATTGCAGCAGATCCTGCGCGTCGGCGCGCACATCGGCGCCAACATCGAGCATCACGTTGAAGCCCTGCGGATTGCGCGACGGCCAGAGAATCGCAATGGCCGGGCGGTTCACACCGGGCAGCTTGCGCAGCCGCAGCATCGACAGCGCCATCAGCGCGCCGGTATTGCCGCAGGAGACCGCACCGGCGGCTTCACCCTCCTTGACCGACTCCAGCGTCGACCACATCGACGTGCCCTTGCCGTGGCGCATCACCTGAGAGGGCTTGTCCTCCATGGTGACCACATCGCGGGCATCGCGGAATTCCACCCGGCCGTCGAGAATACGCTTCTTGGCGACCAGCGGCGTCAGCTGTTCTTCGGGACCATGCAGGATGAACCCCAAATCGGGGTTCTTTTCGGCGGACATGGCAATGCCGGCCACCACAACTGCGGGGCCGGCATCTCCGCCCATGGCGTCAACCGAAATAACTATGCGGCCGGCATTCTTCTGCATCTGATCGGGTTTACCCGCCATGAAAATGCCTGCCTGACATTAAGTCTGGTGCAGACGCGGCTTAGGCCGCGTCTTCGTCCATGTCGATCTCGTCAGCGGCTGCGACGATTTCTTTCTCGTCGTAGTGGCCGCAGGAGGGGCATACGTGGTGCGGACGCTTCAGTTCGCCACAGTTGCCGCATTCGTTCGGGTTTGCAGCAACCAGTGCATCGTGCGCGCGGCGGTTGTTGCGACGCGACTTGGATACTTTGTTCTGTTGGACAGCCATGTCTCAACCTTTGTCACTTGGGGCCTTGGGGCTGTCCCCGCGGCGCGTTTCACATTCAATGTTTCGATCGGTCTGCCGTGCGTTTAGGCCTCAGCCTTGCCGATGTCCAACCAAAATTCCGATGAGCGCGCGAAAATACTGCGAATTGACGCTGGCGCAAGTGGTTTTTTGGCCGGTCAGCGCATGAACACCAATCGGAATCGTCTGGCCGCTCTCTTTTCAGTCTTCGCGGCTGCCGTCAAGCTGATCACGCAGCGCGGCCAGCCCGGCAAAGGGCTTTGTGTCCTCGTCGCGCATCGGGGCAACACCCGGTTCGGCGTGCACTGATTCTCCGAGCGAGACGCCGTCTTTACGGGGGTATTGCGGCAGCGCCAGCGCCAGCGCTTCGACCATCACCTCATGCGGGGAGATATGGCTGCCCAGCGGTTCGCTGGTGTCATCCTCGGGCATCTCCACCTCTTCCTCGCTGTCGGGATGCACCATCCCGGCGATAAAGCTGCGGCGCACCTTCTGATCAATGCGGGTGGTCACCGGATCCAGTGTCACCACGCAGGGCTGCACCACGGTGGCGCCCAGATCCGCAACCAGTTCCCAGTCACGTTTGCCCAGAGCGCGGATCTCTCCGGCAAAGCGCAGTTTGCGCAGATCGTCGACGCCCAGCTCCTGCGCGAGGGCGGTCAGACCAGCGGCGTCGGGGCGCAGTTCGAACGAGGTTGCGCGGTTTTGCGGCAGGTCAGCGACCCGAAAAGCGGTGCTCTCAGACATTTGGGGGACTTTCGTTTCTTGAACCGGAGGCTTGGTTTAGGTAATCCGGTTCAAAGGCGTATTCAAGCCGGGGGGCAAGAGAGTAGCATGGCATCCAAACGTATGAGGTCGCTGAAGGCGGCGACAAGGGTCACGGTTCTCTTGGTAGCGGGGCTCGCGGTTGGCGCCTGTTCCATGTACCGCAAGCACGGATATGTCCCCAGCGAAGAGCTGCTGTCAGAGGTGGTTGTCGGCGTTGATACCAAGGACAGCGTTGCTGAAACCATTGGGGTTCCGGCGGCAGAGGGCGTGCTGACCGATGGCGGTTACTACTATGTTTCCACCCTGATGCGCCGACGTGGTCCTTCGGCCAGCAAGCCGGTCTCGCGGGAGCTGGTTGCGATCAATTTCAACGATCAGGGCGTGGTCACGGGGATCGAACGCTACGGTCTGGAGCAGGGCCGGGTGATTCCCCTGCAACGCCGCGTGACCAGCTCTAACGTGCAGGACAAGACCTTCCTGCGCCAGCTGCTGGGCAGCCTCGGCAACTTTGGTCCCGGTGGGCTGATCGAATGATGCGGCGGGTCTGATTGGCCTGCATATCAAATTCTGAGAAAGCCATCCCGATCCGGGGTGGCTTTCGTCGTTTGGCTGATACGTGATCCATGCTAGGCAGGCCTCAGGCTGCGGTGCCTGTGGTCGCTGGAAGAGCTGCGTTGCGTGATCTGTTGCCCCTTGTGAAGATGTCCCCTGCAAAGGTCGCGCCGCGGCCGCTGCTGTGTCGTGGCCGCTATCGGGTCCGGCTGATTGATGGCGCCGGGCAGGTGGCCGGTGATGGCGGCGATCTGCAACGGGCGCGGGCGCTGCGAAGCCTGTGTTTCGGCCGTAGCAAGCTCGACGCAGAACCGTTGGACCTGCGCTGCCAGCATATGCTGATCGAGGATCAGGCCAGCGGTGTTCTGGTCTGTTGTTTTCGCCTTCTGCTGCTGCCAGATGGCGCATATATCGCCCAGAGTTATTCCGCGCAAAGATATGATCTGAATATGTTTTCCGCCCGTCGTGGCCCGTTGCTGGAGCTGGGTCGGTTCTGCATCCATCCCGATTGGCAGGATGCCGATATCCTGCGGCTTGCCTGGGGGGCGCTGACGGCGTTTGTCGATGATCACGGGGTCGAGCTGCTGTTTGGCTGCTCGTCCTTTCAGGGTGTTGATCCGGCGCCCTATGGGCAGGCCCTTGCCCTGCTGCTGGCCCGTCATCAGGCACCGACCGGGCAGGGGGTGGGGGTGCGGGCGGCGCAGGTGCTGCCCCTTGCGGCACTGGATCTGCCGCCCGTGGATGGCAAGGCGGCGCAGCAGCAGATGCCACCCCTGTTGCGCACCTATCTGATGATGGGCGGCTGGGTCAGCGACCATGCGGTGATCGACCGCGAGCTTGGCACGCTGCATCTCTTTACGGCGGTGGAAATCGCCACCATTCCCGCAGCGCGCAAACGTCTGCTGCGCGCCATTGTCACCGGCGTTGACCATCCGGTGCGCTGACAGCCGTTGACCTGCCCCGCGCCCCGGTTTAGCAGCCTCACATGGCACGTATTCCTCTTTTACAGATGTCCGGTATCTCCCTCACCTTTGGGGGCGATCCGGTGTTCGCGGATCTTGATCTGGTGGTGCAACCCGGCGACCGGGTGGCGCTGGTCGGGCGCAATGGCTCCGGCAAATCCACCCTGATGAAGGTGATGGCCGGTCTGGTCGAGGCCGACACCGGCTCGCTGGTGGTGCCGCCGGGCAAATCCGTCGGCTATATGGAGCAGGACCCGCAGATGACCGGGTTTGCCACGCTGGGCGATTTTGCCAGTTCCGAACTGGATCCGGGCGAGATGTACAAGGTGGAGCGGGCAGGCGAGGGGCTGAAGTTTGATCCCGCCCGCCCTGTGGCGACGGCCTCCGGTGGTGAAAAACGCCGCGCGGCGCTGGCCAAGCTGATGGCCGAGGCACCGGATCTGATGCTCTTGGACGAGCCGACCAACCATCTGGATATCGAGGCGATCACTTGGCTTGAGAATGAGCTGAAATCGACCCGCGCCGCCTTTGTGCTGATTTCGCACGACCGGGCGTTTCTGCGTGCCCTGACCCGCGCGACGCTTTGGGTGGACCGGGGGCAGGTGCGCCGTCAGGAGAAGGGGTTTGATGCCTTTGAGGCTTGGCGCGACAAGATCTGGGAAGAAGAAGACCAGCAGAGGCATAAGCTGAACCGGCTGATCAAATCCGAAAGCCGCTGGGCGGTGGAGGGCATCTCCGCCCGCCGCAAACGCAATATGGGCCGGGTGCGCGCGCTTCAGGATCTGAAGGAGGAGCGGTCCAGCCAGATCAAGCGGCAGGGCACGGCTGAGCTGGCGCTGGACGCGGGCCCGAAATCGGGCCGCAAGGTGATCGAGGCCGAAGGGCTGACGAAATCCTACGGTGACAAGGCAATTGTGCGGGACTTCTCGCTGAAGGTGCAGCGCGGCGATCGCGTTGCCTTTGTCGGGCCGAATGGGGCAGGTAAGACCACGCTCCTGAAGATGCTGCTGGGGCTGGAACAGCCTGATGAAGGCCATGTGCAGATGGGCACCAATCTGGAGCTGGCGCTGTTTGATCAGACCCGCGATCAGCTGGACGGCGATGCCAGTCTCTGGGAAAACCTGACCTCGGATCCGCTTCTGGGGATTTCTGGCAAGGCGGATCAGGTGATGGTCCGGGGGCAGCCGAAACATGTGGTCGGCTACCTGAAGGAATTTCTGTTCGACGAGGCGCAGGCCCGCGCGCCGGTGCGGTCCCTGTCCGGCGGCGAGAAGGCGCGTCTCTTGCTGGCGCGGCTGATGGCGCGGCAGAGCAACCTGCTGGTGCTAGACGAACCGACCAATGATCTGGATGTCGAGACGCTCGACCTGTTGCAGGAACTCCTGGACAGCTACGATGGCACGGTTCTGCTGGTGAGCCACGACCGGGATTTTCTGGACCGCGTGGCCACCACCACCATCGCCATGGAAGGCGGCGGGCGCGCCACGGCCTATGCTGGCGGCTGGAGCGATTACCTCTCGCAGCGTGCCCCGGTCGAAGGTGCCGCAGAGAAGGCGGAGAAAGCCAAGGCGAGCAAGCCGAAACCCAAGCAGGAAGCGCAGCCCAAGGACGGTCTGAGCTTTAAGGAAAAACACCGGCTGGAGGCGCTGCCCGGAGAGATCGAGCGGCTGGAGGCGGAGATTGCCAAATTGCAGCAGCTGATGGCTGATCCCGAGCTGTTCACCCGCGAACCGGTGAAGTTCCAGAAGGCCACCGATGCGCTGGTGGAGCGGCAGGAGAAACTCTCTGCCGCTGAGGAGGAATGGCTGGAGCTGGAAGAGAAATCCGCAGGCTGAAGCCCCTCTGATTTTTCGGTAAGCAGGGCTGACCCAATGTTTCGCGTGCGAAACATTGGGTCAAAGACGCTGCCGTAGTCTTTTGTAAAATATAAATTTTTCCTGATTGAAGCCTAAGGCGGCGCGCGGCTGCTGCGCAACGGGTGCGAGTTTTGACCCTGCGGATGCTAGCGAGGAAGCGCCCGCGCCGGATTGCCGACCACTGTCACCCCGGCCTCCACATCTCGTGTCACCACCGCGCCGGCACCGACGATGGCGCCATCGCCGATGCTGACGCCGGGCAGGATGATCGCGCCGCCACCGATCCAGACATCGCACCCCAGCGTGACCGGATGGGCGATTTCCAACCCCTTGGCGCGCAAAGCTTTATCCTTATGGTGCTGGGCGCAGTAGATCTGCACATTCGGCCCCAGCATGGAGCGGTCCCCAATGCGCACCGGCGCGGTATCAAGGATGGTGCAGCCCGCGTTCAGATAGACCTGATGCCCGAGGGTGATATTGACCCCGTAGGCGCAGTGAAACGGGGCCTCGATCAGGCAATTCTGCCCATGACCGGCAAAGAGGGCTGCCAGCGACGGGCTGAGGCTGTCGCCGGGATCAGGGGGGCGGTGATTGTGCTGATGCACCGCCAGACGGGCCTGATGACGCAACGCTGAGAGTTCGCTGTCCAGGCAACAGTACCAGTCGCCCGCCTGCATCTTTTGTCGTTCGGATCGGCTCATGCCGGATCCCTGCCGGCCGCGGAGGGTGCGATGGCTTTGGCGTAATCATCCATCAGATCCGCCAGCTCCTTTGCCGTGGTGGGGAAGCGGGCATAGCTGTGAGAGGCCGGAACCGTCGCCCAGGGCTGTTTGTCCTCGGCCATGACTTCGACAAAGGGGGTGAACCAAGTCAGATCATCCAGCAAAGAGGCGCGCAGGTTCACCCGTTCTGGTGCCGCCTTCAGGCGGGACAGGACAAAGCTGAGGCAGGTCGGGCAGTAATAATGCTTGCGCTCTTCGCTGTGTTTTCCACCCAGCACCAGCTCTCCCGTGACGGTGACCGCCTCTGCCGGAAACATGACGGTCAGGGAATAGGCGCTGGCGGCAAGTTTCTGACAATCGCGGCAGTGGCAGGCCAGCGTCAGCAGGGGGGAGGCGGTGACATGCAGCTGGACAGCACCGCAGAGACAGGCGCCGGTCAGCGGCAGGTTGGGCTGGGTCATGGGTCTGCTCCCCCTCGGCAAGGTTGTGCGACAGGCTAGCGGAGAACCGGGAGGCTGTCGCTGATCAATTCCGTATCGCGCGGAGAGGGGGTGTCTCAAGGGGTGGTCTGCCCCTTGAGGTCTTGGTTTCGATGCGGGTAACCGAGAGCGCCTCAGCGCATCCGCAGCGCGCCGTCGAGGCGGATCACCTCGCCGTTGAGATAGCCCATCTCGACGATGAACCCGGCCAGACGGCCATATTCGGCAGGGTCGCCAAGCCGGGCCGGGTTGGGCACATCGGCGGCGAGCTGCTGCTGCACCTCTTCCGGCAGGCCCGCCAGCATCGGGGTCATGAAGATGCCCGGCGCGATGGTCATCACCCGCACGCCCGAAGAGGCCAGATCACGGGCCATCGGCAGGCACATGCCCACAACGCCGCCTTTGGAGGCGGCATAGGCAGCCTGACCCTTTTGGCCGTCAAAGGCCG